>JAVEPM010000220.1:0-3332 GCA_034008115.1 Methanolobus sp. | reverse complement strand
CAATCGCTCGTGAAGTTGAAATAGGAGACGATGAAGTGGCAAACACTGGAGCAATGCTTGCACGACAAGCGGCCGAAAAAACAAACGATGAAGCCGGAGACGGAACCACGACAACAATCGTGCTTCTTCAAGCATTCCTGAATGAGATGATGAAAGTCAAAACAAAAGATGTTCGTGGACTCAGGGAAGAGATTGAAAAGAACTTAGAAAAAGTATATGCATACCTCGATGAACATAAAATGGAACTCGGAGAGGGAGACATCTTCAGAATCGCAAAGAACTCATCGCTCGATCAGGATATTGCCAAGGTAGTCGAAGAGTTGATGGTTAAAATTGGAAAGGATGGATTGGTAAGCATTGAGGATGGACAAAAGCCCGGAATAACTTCTGAGGTCGTTCTAGGAATTAAAGTGGATGATGGATATATGTCTCCGTACATGATAACCGATCCTGAGACGATGAAATCTACAATCAAAGATGCACCAATACTCCTATCATCCAAGAAAAGAATCATGAGCATCAAAGATATCCTTCCGGTACTCGAAGGACTTCAAAGCAAAGGAAAGAATGAACTCGTGCTGATGGTGGAAGATATCTCAGACGATGTGCTGGCAAACCTTGTCGTGAATAAGATAAAAGGAGTCTTCAATGTCTGCGTAATTCGAACCCGGAACATGGACGATGTGGCTGTGGTCACTGGTGCAGAAATTGTCACTGAAGAAGCTGGAATGAAATTTAGTGAAGAAGTCCTTGGATACGCTGACAAGGTGGAAACTGGAAAGCACCACTGCCTAGTAACCGGAGGAAAGGAAGATCAAGAAACTGTCAACGCAAAAATAGAAGAGCTGAAAAAGGTTAGAGAAAACGCTGACAACGAATACGACAAGCAAGTCGCGGCAACAAGAATCGCAAGACTGCAAGGCGGAGTGTCGCTGATTAAAATCGCTGGCGACAACGAACAGCAAACAAAAGAAAAGAAATTGAAACTCGAAGATGCACTCAACGCTGTGAAGTCTGCAATGGACGAAGGAATTATTGAGGGTGGCGGAATGGCACTATATAAATATGCTGAGTCGGTTGAAAAAAAGGTTAAATTAACTGAAGCAGAAACATTGTTAGTGAATATCATAAAAAGCCCATTCATACAGATACTTAGCAATGCTGATGAAAAATTGGAAAATATTTTGACAATGGAAAATTCAACAGATAAAGTTTTTGGAGAAAAAGGATGTGGATACAACGTCATCACTCGTCAATGGGAAAATTTCTACGAAAGTGGTATAATAGATCCAGTGAAGGTAGTTAAGAAGGCTCTCAAGAATGCATTCGCAATGGGAACAAGCATAATGACGGCCGAGGCTGGCGTAATTTTAACGAAAGAGAAAAAATAATATATTAAATATCTAGGAAGGAAGGTGAACCAAAATGTTTACAGTCAAAGAAATCAGAGTAACTAAGATCGAAGAATTTGCGACCGCGACTGAAGCGATTAAATCCGCTGAAGAGGCAGTGTTAGCAACTGGATTTGAAATCAGAGCCGTCACTGACAAGGGAGATTTGCAATTAACCATCGATGATTTGAAAAAAATTGCTGAAGAAGAAGTCAAAGCTTCTAATCAGACGGTGGAGTAACTTCAAAAACATCGTGGATCCGTCATCTTCTCTTGGATTCACGATTATATGGATAATTAGCTCAGTTGGTAGAGCGAGGAATGCACTATAGCATTGCACTTAATAACTGCAATGGCATACTCCGTGGTCGCTGGTTCAAGTCCGGCATTATCCATTAGTAATTAAATAAAAACAAATAGTTTATTTAGAGAGCGAGGAAATTCCCTGAAGAGAAGTTGAGTGGTTAGAGTTTAGGGATGGTAGCCACTCTTATCCTTCCTCTCGCTCTAAGTAAATTATAAAAACAATCACATGAACGTAAACAAATGTATCCTAGTGGGTAGGACATCCAAAAACCCGGAATTAAAAACAACACAAAGCGGACAGAAAGTCTGCACAATGAGTCTCGCAACCAATCATGAGTGGAAAGATAAAAGTGGAACAAAGAACTCAAAGACAGAATGGCATAACCTCGTATTTTGGGGAAAGCTCGCTGAGATAGTCGGACAGTATGTAACCAAAGGCCAAGAGCTATATGTCGAAGGAAGAATCGAATATCGTGAATACGAAAACAAAGAAGGTCAGAAAGTAAAAGTTACTGACATCATAGTTGAGCAGATGCAGATGGGAATGAGAGCGAAAGGATTTGAAAATCAATCAGGACAAAACTATACACCACAGGATAGCAGAAATATCACACCCGGAAGCAATGGCGTAGGTGAGCAACCAGCACCGCAAGAAAACATTCCAACCATCAATCTCGATGAAGAACCTACAGATGAAATAAAGCTCGAAGATGTTCCTTTCTAGGAACAGATAAATGAAATAAATCGAAGACTTAAAAAAGGCAATCGTAAAATGAGACGTGCCACACAAGTATGGGTAAGAAAAAACCTGAGGTAAAACCAAAGACTAGTAAGAAGAAGGCAACCAATAAAGGTGGTCGTCCTTTGGCTATTACAAAGGAAAAAGAAGAGATACTGATAAACCTGATGTCAGATGGAATGAGTCAATCAAAGGCGGCTCAATACATAGGCGTTGCAGAAAATACTTTGATAGAACACAAGAAGAGGTTTCCGAAGTTTTTGAGGCGATTGGAAACTTCTATGCTGGAGACTCATAAGCTGGCTCATAAAAGCGTTAAGATTGGAATGATAAAAGACTGGAAAGCCGGAGCGTGGTGGCTTGAAAGAACAGAGCCGGAACGCTTCAAGGAGAAAAAAGAGATAGACTTGAAAGAGCAACCAATCTTAATCGATGACATTATGGAGTAAAAATATGGTAGAAAAAGCAAACTCTGAAAATCCAAAGGTAAGCCTGATGGAACTCATCCATCCAAGCGATAAGCAAAAGTTGGCATTTGAACAGCTCAAGAAATTCAAGTTCTTACTGTACGGTGGAGCTATGTATGGCGGTAAGAGTTATTGGCTAAGATGGGCACTCGTGGTGCTCCTTGTTTATTTTTACAGGAAATATCGAAAGAAGAATGTCGTAGTTGGATTATTCTGCGAAGACTATCCGGCACTCAAGGACAGGCACCTCTCAAAGATAGATGGAGAATTCCCAGCGTGGCTTGGAACCATCCATTCAGATCACAAAGCATACGGCCGAAGCTTCATCCTGAATCCAGCATATGGATCGGGAGTAATAGCATTCAGGAACTTAGACGATGCCAGTAAGTATGCCTCGGCAGAATTTGCGGCCATAGGTGTCGATGAGCT
>JAVEPM010000053.1:0-22421 GCA_034008115.1 Methanolobus sp. | reverse complement strand
CATGACTAACTCCTAAATAACGGCCAATTGAACGAAATCCTAGTCCTTCAAGATAAAGTTGTAAAGCCTGTCGTTTAACAGAATCGGGGCTGGCAGTTGATTTTAGCTGCACTGAATAGTTGTATCCACAATCATGACATTTGTAGCGCTGGCGGCCAAGCCATACCATTCTTTTTGTGACTGGAACTCTTACATTTGGGGCAGTTCATAAAGAATATAGGTTCTTATCATATATAACTATGATTTATTAACAATACCATATTTTTTATTTATTTTGCATCTAATTCATTCTGTATTTTTTTTGATTTACACAGCTGATAGCTTTTGATTAAACATAATATTAAACGTAAAACTATTCGGTATTAATTACTTGATAATGTAAAATAAATAATATAATAAATAATTAAAAAATGTTACCGAAGTATCATTTAAGATACTTCAGATGAAAAAGTATGTGTTTATTCTTCAACAACTTCGCCAAATGCGAACTTTCTCATTACTTTTGTTACTTTGATTGTTACTTCGTCGCCTACTGATGTTCCAGGTACAAAGATTACAAATCCGCTTACTCTTGCAATTCCGTCTCCTTCTCTTGCAAGATCTTCGATTGTTACGTCGTATGTCTCTCCGGCATCTACAGGTGCTGTGGTTTCATTTCTGTCAAACATTTTAAATACACTTCCTTTTTGGTTAGCTTAAAAGATCTGAGTAGCTTAAAACATAATGCAAAATAGAAATCTACAGTTTAAGTAAATGCCATTTAATGTCAATACGTTTAGCGAATAACAGTCTTATCTTAAAGCAGCTTCACATAGGTTTATTTCTATATATAGATTGCGCACTGAGTGTTTTGTTATATGAATTTGGACTTATTTCCAGTTTCATTTATAAAATTTAGTACACCATGAATAATAATTATTCATCAAGTTCTTTTCTTCCAAAAATGTAGTTTGCTACTCTAATAGCATCTTTATTTCCTGTTTCTTTCCCTTCATCATCACTCAACTTCACAACAGGTATATCGTTAATGCTGTGAAGTTTTATTACCATATTAAGAGGTGGACTGGACCTGAAGAATTTATGGTTATTGGTAATACTTGTCCCAATTCCAAATATGCAGTTTATCCGACTTTCACACTGTTTTTTTATATCGATGGCATTTGAAGCAGAAAGTGAGTCACTAAAAACAATAACTTTTGTTAGTGGGTCTATGCCCATATTTTCATAGTGCTGTATGACTCTATCAGCAAATTTCAGGGGGTCACCACTGTCATGACGAACACCATCATACAACTTGGAAAGCTTCAGATTGAAATTCCTGAAAAAAGGCTCCGAGCCAAATGTATCAGAAAGTGCAATTCCCAGATTTCCCTGGTAAACATCAACCCAATTTTCAAGTGCGAACAGATTTGCATTGCGCAGTCCTATGAGTGCTGAAGTTCCCATTATCCATTCATGGCCAATAGTACCGGTTGGTTTGACGCCATACTTTTTAGCAAGGTACACATTACTTGTGCCAGTGAATGTTTTACACTTATGCAGTACCCCAACAGCAAGGTCATGTATTTCAAAACTTCGTCTGCGGCGTGTTCCAAACTCTGAAAAACCACAACTGTTCTGCTCAAGTTCTTTAGCGTTGTTTACTATAAGTTTTTCATATTCATTCAGGAGATTTTTATAACCCGAACCATTACCGTATTCTGAATCTACCCAGTCTGTTTCTATTATCTTAAAATAGAGTTCTGAAACAGTAGCCATGAGGATTATTTCCCACAAAATACTGCTGTGCCACGGACCTTTTATAGTCAGATCCAGGTCTGCATCCTCAGTTAGTCGGACACTTACTTCTGATGGATCGAAGCGATAATTTTTAAGATACTCGACGTAACTGGGTTTAAAGAATGGACACTCAGCCCTCAGCCAGGTGTACTCATCCTCTGTCAGGCTGATCTTTGGTATGTCCTCATCAATAATCCTTCTAAGTTCTTCAACAAATTGCTTTGTGAAGCGCTGGTCACCTCTGTTGGTGAAACGATACTCGGCAGATGCCTGCGGAAAAAGCTCAAGGATAGCCATCTGCATTGTAAGTTTATAAAGATCATTATCCAGTATTGAGCGAATCAAGATATTTCTTCCTTTATAGTTGTTAACGAGTAATCGCTATCTAGCCTTTCTGCTTTCGTATAACTTTTATCTATATATTATGTTTGCTTGTGTTTTTTATCAAGTACTAAATATAATATAATAATTCTCTTCAGTCTAGATTAATGTAGTTTCATGTTACAATTACGTATGAACGCTTTAATCATCGTAATATGGATGCCATGTTCATGGAGATGAAAGGCGACCTGTCATGTTCTGTCATACACAATATGCTTGAGGATACAAAAAAGAGAGCTGAAGATAACTTTTGTATGGAATGCAATAACAAAGATGTCTGTAAAACTGCATTTACAAAGCTCTTCCAAGAACTGGCCTTGCTTCTTATGGAGGATAAAGTTACTGAGAGCTCCCTTGTTTCTTCAGAAATTGATGGATACCGGTATGATTCTGCAGAGGACAGAGCGAGGAGATTATATGATCACTAAAAAAGGACATCTCATTCTAAAAGGAATGGCTAAGCTTCACGAAAAACTCATCAAAAACTAATTTCGCTGATATTTTTACAGTCGTTCCATTTTTTGTATATCGCTATGATCTCTTCTGTAGTTTTCATGCCCATTCTTTCTTCTATCAGTTCAAGGAACAAAGTCATATAATGAGCTTGCACACAACCCAGACTCTCTTCTCCTGTTCTTATAAGTGATAAAAGGTATTCCAGATTATCATCATCCAAGGCGGACAGACGCTTCTTGAAGTCTTCTTCACTTTTTGCATAATGGTTTGCAAGAGGTGGAAGTATAGACTTATATGGTGCTTTTGAACCTGCACATTCAAGTCCTGCACACTCAGGAGCGACTTTTTTTAACACTACTATATCTTTAGGGGAAAGTTCTCTTGCCATATTTACACCTAAACCTGTTCTTAGTTTATATTTCCTAATATACTTTATAATACGCCTTTAAAATAATGTCCCTGGTCGTATTCCTCATCCCTTGTGGACTTCAGTTTAATCTGTTTGCCGTCAAGTGCTCTTCTGTAATTACGTGTAATGTCCTTTACATCTACCTTTTCATAAAGGGAAAGGTCAAGTCTCAACACATCAGCACCTGATGTACAAAGTTTATCAATATCTTCCAGCATGCTCAGGACCGTAGAATTGTAGATAAGAGTACGCTCAGCTTCCCGCTTCACAGGAAATGAGCCTTTGCTGTTATCCACAAGTAGTACCTCACTGTCAGCTTCGATAGTCCCGTCTTTAATAAGGGGACCTAAGAGGTCATTCTTTGTCACAAGCAGAAGTTCACGTCCATAGGCCATGACCTCGATCTGTATATCTGGATCTGCGTTAATGCAAAGCTCCTGTGTTTCTTCAAGGTTTAGTTCACTTGAAAGTGTAACACGGTAAGCACCGGATCTTCGGAATGCATTTGCTGTGTAAGCATTGAAGGCATTGAACTCTTTCTGGGCAACAAAGGATGCATCCATTTCATTTGCCAGCCTGATCGTTCCGTAATTAGAACATGCAAGTTTAAACCCTGCATCTGTAACCTGTTGCATCAGTTCCTTTAGTGCAGGCATCTCCTTTTCAAAGCTTAGCTGCGGTGTCATCAGGACAAATTCCACATCTTTTTCTTTCAGACCATTGGTCCTGAGAATATTGTCCTCATTCATCAGTTCAGTGAGCAGGTGGATAGGTGCATAAACAATATCAGCACCGGATTTGAATGCAGTAAAAATTGAATCGATTTCTGAAACCTCAACACTTAACATAGCTGTTTTTGACTCCTCTTTGCTTTTTTCCCGCTTATACCCTGTAGAAACTGTGGGACAACTGCGGTTCCTGCCCACTCTTGGGAATCTGGAATTGAACAGTTCTTCAACTGCTTCTCTTCTTGTGCCTGAAAGTGCTCCAAGGGGAATAAAAATATTATCGTCAACATCCAGAACAATATCTTCGACATGGAATGTTGTATCACCGAGTTTTCCAAGAGTTGCTATCATTTGCTCCTGGCTTGTGGGGGAACTTTTTGCTTCCTGCACTATGTAATCACTGATGGCTTCAGTTTCCATAGTCCTGCTTTTCACGTTGATATGCAGCTTTTCTCCCTTTCTTGCATGAATTGTTATTATCAGGGGAGTGGTTTGAAGCTCAATGTTCTGTAAGCTTTCAAGCAATTGAGGGTCTGTGGATACATAAACCTCATCATTCTTTCTTATGGACTTGCTGGTCTTTGCACTTATCAGCAGAGTGGCCTTCTCTTCTTTCCTGGCAAGCTGTACAGCCTCACCATTAACAAGAATACCATGAACACGACAACCTATCATCCTGATGCGAGTATTTATGCTGATGCCGTCATTTACCTTTATATCATGAAGAGGTATGATGGTCAGCTCACCTTCTGTCGTGGACTTAGTTAGATTATCCACTATTCCCAGATAGGCGCCGTAATTGGCACTGTATTTGCGTTGTGTGACATCTTCTTCACCAAGAACAAAACCACGGGTAAAGCCCCTGTAGAACAGTTTTGCAAGCTCGTTCTCCATTTCTTCAAGATATTCAGTGCTGAAATTCTCACCTGTATCGCATACTTTTTCTGCAACGGTTTTGTAGGTTCTGGCACTGGCAGTCACATACTCCGGTTTTTTCATCCTGCCTTCTATTTTGAGACTCTTAACGCCGGTCTTTATAATGTCTTCAAGACCCGGGAAAGTACAGAGTTCTGCACAGCTTATTGGGTACTCACCTACTAATTTGCTGTCCACTATCTGTCCGTTGACTGACAGTTTATAAGGCCTTCTGCAAGGTTGGAAACATGCGCCCCTGTTTGCGCTTCTGTTCGTTATGGCAGTACTGAACAGGCATCGGCCTGAAAATGAGTAACAAAGAGCACCGTGAACAAAAAGCTCAATTTCCACAGATGTTTTGTCTATAATATTTTTGACCTGCTCCGTGCTTACTTCTCTTGAAAGTATGACTCTGGAAGCACCTATATGCTCCATAAAATCAACACCCTCTGGATTGTGGATCGTCATCTGGGTGCTTGCATGCAGTGGAAGGTCTGGGAAATGCTCTTTTAGTAAAAAGAAAAGACCTAGGTCTTCCAGTATAATTGCATCTACATTATATGCATATGCTTTATGAACAATATCTATGGCCTCTTGAACCTCATGTTGCTTGAGGGGAATATTAAGGGCAATGAATACCTTAACTCCATAGGAGTGTGCAAGAGCAATATTATCCCGGAGTTCCTCTACGGTAAAATTCTTTGCGCCCTGCCGGGCATTTAACTGCGCAACTCCAAGGTAAACAGCATCTGCTCTTCCTTTTATAGCAGCTCTCAGGGCTTCCGGGTCACCAGCAGGTGCCAGGATCTCAGGAGGGATATAGACTGAAGATTTGTTATTATGCATGCAGATCAGATTTTTATTAGCTTGAATGGTAAATCGATAATTATATTTTTGAACACAGGAATGTATAGTTCCCATGTCCCTTCAATATCTTCTTCCAGTTCAAAATAAATTTTTGGGATAAATTGTTTACTCTTTCATGTCCCCAGACAGGAGTTCAATAGTGGTCCCTTTCCCCATTAGCAGGTTATAGGCATCAGTTGCTTCATTATATTTGACAAGCACATTGTAGATTTTAATTATACTGCCATATCCTGCTTTTGTGATCAGTTCATTATCTTCTGTAAGGTTGTGGGATGGTAACACTGCATAGACTGCTTTTTTTGAAGTACCGTCGCATATTCTGTAGAGCTTGTACTTCTCATCACCCAGATCAGCTGACATCAGTGAACCTACAACATTTATACGTTTAGTATTATGTTTGTCGATTTTTGACATGGCTGCAAACTTTGCTTTTTCAGGAAGCATGAGATCCTGTTTTGAGAGTTTATCCTTCCTGAGTATTGAATATGAGTATTTGATATCGGTATTGATGTAACGGTATGGCTCATTACATTCTGCCAGTTTGGCCATGAGCCTGGTCATTCCAATATCTTTTTTATGCTCAAAACTCCAGCATGTTTCAAGGCTACATTCACCCGACCATATGAATGAACATGGACTGTAAATCTTAATTCCCATTCTCTTCAGTATTATGGTGAGTGCTCTCATCTTGGTTGAATTAACCTTGTCAGCAGGTTCTATTATTATGATATTACCATCAGGTGAGAGTTTTTCTGCCATGTTCTTCACGATATCGGCCCTTTGTTCCAAGTTTAAATCTTTCATCTCATTCAGGACATTGGAAAAGACCATAAGATCAATATTGTCCGGAACTTTTTCAATTTCCAGTTTACTCACATCGGCTCTGATTGGTTCTTCAACAGTGACATTTGATTTTATGCTTGCATACTGTGGGACAAGGAAATCATACGCCTCTATATTTTCGTCGAAGAGTTCAATTGTATGGATC
This sequence comes from Methanolobus sp., assembly GCA_034008115.1. Taxonomy (GTDB): domain Archaea; phylum Halobacteriota; class Methanosarcinia; order Methanosarcinales; family Methanosarcinaceae; genus Methanolobus. The sequence continues at coordinate 15,898 of JAVEPM010000053.1, read as the reverse complement.
TTTGCCTTACGATCATCAAGACGGTTGTAGAGGTCGATAATGGCCAGTGGAATTGTGCCAGGTCCTGTTCCTACATCAAGTATTTTCATACGGTTCTTCAGAAGGCCGTCTTTTGCCAGTTCGTAGAGAAGATATTGGAATTGTATAAAATATACAGGGAACTGATAAGCAAGATACCCAAGGATGCTATATCCTTTTTCATAGCTTATGTTTCTTGCATTGCCTTCTTTCCAGTAGCTGGCTTTCTGATAACGAATGGCTCTTCTTATTTTATCTAGAACGATGGGGTCGTCCCAATCTTTGCTGGTCTTCTTTTCGATATATTGTTCGATATAACGTTCCATTTTTCTGGAAACAGCAGTTGACTTGAAAAAGAGGTCATTCTTTTTTATTTCCTCATCAGTAAGTTCCATTTCCTTTTGAGGGATTGCACGAAGAATCCTGAAATCATCTTTATCGATAAGAACATCTACTCCAAGGTCAAAGAACAGGGGTTTAAGAGTTTTGTATACCTGCTGGACGGATGTTTCCTCATTTAGATAGTCAGTAAGCTCTGATAACATAAATTCTGGCTTCATGCGTGAAACGTATTTGAATGTAGATATGATCTCCCTGTCTGACATTATGGTTGCATAGCCCCTCCCATATAATAAATATACTGATGGAAGATTTTGAATCATGCTTTACCTGAATGAGGTCTGAGTCGAATACTCTATATAGTAGTGACACATAATCAACTTTAAATGTTTTAAATCAATTAAAATTGATTATATCAAAAGATCAAAACGACAGAAGTGGATTTAGTTACTAATGGGAGAGGGCTACTCCACAATAAAAATCGGGATTGTTTATATGGAATCTGAAAAATCACTATTCGATAAGATAATAAGAAAAGCACGGGAATCTGTTCTTAACTTTGACAACATGGAAGCTGAATCTGCTGTCCTGGAAGCAGTTGATGCAGGCATGGACCCTGTTGATCTGATAGAGCTTGGATTCATAGAGGGAATGAAAGAGATGGGAGATCGTTATGAAAAAGGAGATGTTCCGCTTTTGCATATATTTGCAGCTTCCAAAATAATGGACAGGGCTCTTTCGCTGCTCAAATCCTGTGCAATGGAAAAGCACATGGTTTTTAATATGTTTGGTAATATTGCAATGAGGGGCTGATTCAGGTACACTTGGATTTGCTACTTTGTAACTATTCAGCCATAAATCTCAAAAAACAAAAATCAATATATTATGACTTCATTCTACATTCAGACAAAAGATTCTGATGATCTGAGGGGATTCTCATAGAACGAGAAGAAATACTTGCAGTTTATGAAGCTGGTCCAGAAGCAGTAGTGGAACTTGTAACCCGATTACTTGGGATAATTGAACAACAAAATCTCATTATTGAACAACAAGCTCTACGTATTGCGCAGCTTGAAGAACGTGTCAAGCATCTGGAATAAATGCTTGATAAGAATAGTCGCAATAGTAGCAAACCACCCTCTACTGATTCTTATGCACGAAAGAAAAAACAGATACAAAGTCAGAGGAAAAAGACCAATAAATCAGTAGGTGGCCAGAATGACCATCCTAGTGCAATATTCGATGGTAAATCATTTGTTCCTGAATTAGAGAAATGATGCTAGAGAACTAGGCTGAATAGTTACCTTTTATGTAGTGATCTATTACTTCATCTTTTTCTACAACTTCGGTAACAAGACAAACTCCATACTCCTTGCTATCAGGCCTTCGTACAATATTTTTCAGTGTTCCCTGGGAACCGGTTGCAATTAAAAGATACTTGCTTTTGGTAGGTTGCATTGCTAATTATAACACAAACATGCATGCTATCCTGTGAAATATTTGTGACGTTTTCCCCTAAATGAATATCTATGTCTGCTTCCCTAGCTTTTTCAAGCAGGAAATTGTCAAATGCACTTCTTGTTACAATAGCGGAAACCCGGTAATCTTTGTAGTATTCTACATTTTTGTCTCCGAAACGCAGTCTTCCTCCAAAAATATCCCTTTCTATTATATTTTCAGGTATCTCAAAATCAAGATAGGACATTGCATGTTCGGATAGTGCTCCTCCACATGCTTTGTATCGGGGAAATTCCTCTTTCTCTAATAAAAGTGTCTTAAGTCTTTTTTCCAGCTATTCTTCCAACAGACGAACCGGAAGGTCCTCCACCAATGATTATCAGATCATACATTTGTGATACTTTTTTTGAGTTTTAGTTAGAAAACATCTCTAAGGTCTTGATCACTTCAGCATACTCAACTTTCGTATTGAAGCACCCGTCATTGAGCATGGGAATGCCGTATGTTATCAGGTTCTCACCTTTAAGTCCCATCATGACCTTGTTCAGCTCATAATCACAAGCTATTAGCAAAGCTGCATCGTAGTCGTTTTCCTTTAGAACATGTTTTACAAAAGATGAGCCTGTTACTATATAGAGGTCATATCCATATTTTTTTGCATCGTCCTTAAGTTTGCTAAATACACATTTACCACAGGAGATACATTGTATCCCGGTTCTTGTGGAGATTGCAGGGCAATCCATTGAGCGCATACAGTGAGGCGCTATTATCATGCGTTTTTGAGTCTTACTGAACTCATTCATGTTAGAGATATTTTTGAGGGATACCATCCATTTATCAAGTATTCGTGGGTCTGAGAATTTATAAAAGAAATATTTTAAGGGCATAAAAAAGAAGTCAAGTATTCCAGCGAAGAAACCTGCAAGCCATACATGCCTACTAAGACTAATTCGACTTACAGCCAATGCAATGAGTGCCAGTATAATGGAACATATGAAAACCATAGTAAGCAATATTCCTATTGTTCTATACATCGCACTCCTCCATTTTCCTGATAACTTCTTCAACGTTTACTTTGGTATTATAACATCCATCCTGCAATAATGGAACTCCTTGCACTACCATAAAAGGTGATGCTCCCTGCATGGATTCAGACAGTTCTGGATAACATGCGACACCAATACAACTTTCAGGGTGACGAGCTTTAATTATTTTTTTAACAAAGCTACCACCAGGTATGACATAAACTTCAAAGTTACGCTCCTTAGCAGCTTCACATATGCTTCCTATGTCACAAAGTCCACACGTTTTGCATTCGTAGCCTATCAAAGGATCACAACGAGCTTTGCAATTCGGATGACGCAGACATTGTGGCAGGAATATAACTCTCTTGTTTTTAATATTTTTGAATTTTTCCAGCATTACAGCATTACGAACCTCTACTAGTATCTCATCAACCAGGGTATCCCTGATGCCAAATACCCTGCATATCCATTTTGCAGGGCCGTAGAACAGGTAAAGAATGAACAGAACAAAATTGGGAAACAGTATTCTCTTTTTCTTAAAACTGTAAGCTCCAAGTAACAATGCTATCCCCAAAACTAGCAATGCAGCTATTGCGAGTATAATAAAGACCTTACCAAGTAATTCATAAGGGATTTGCATGTGAAAGTAAATAGTATTGATAAGTATATTTTTATTTGTCCTAAAATAAAAAAAGAAAGAGTGAAATTAATCACTCTGGTGTGTCACTAAGGTCGATTCCCATTGCTTCTGCAGTTAAAACAATAATATCCTCAACCTCAAGTTCCTTTGCACCGATTGCATCCCTTCCATCACTGAGATTTCTCTTACAGAATGGACAGGCACTTGAAAGAATATCTGATTTTGTTGCAAGTGCATCTTCAACACGTGTTGATGCAACATCGAGTGCAAGATCAGGAATACCTGCTTTCACACCACCACCAGCTCCACAGCAGCGCTGGTTATCTTTGATCCTGTCCATTTCGATAAATTCTATACCTGGGATTGCCTCAAGTACAGCTCTTGGTGGATCATACACACCAACGTGACGTCCAAGGTGGCAAGGGTCATGGTATGTGACCTTCTTATCAATGGATTTCTCCCATTTGATTTCGCCTTTCTCGATGAGATCCTGCAAGAACTCCGCGATATGGACTACCTTGAATGGAAGCTCCTGTCCTGTGAGCCTGGGCCAATCAATCAGTGATGAACGGTAACATCCTGCACATGCATAAAGTACTGTCTTTGCACCTTTTGCAGCGATATTGTCTATGTTTGCCTGTGCATTATTCTTTGCAATATCATTGACATAGTACTGCCCAGTTCTGATAAGTGCAGAACCACAGCAGATCTCATCTTCGCCGAGCATTGTGAATTTGATGCCCAACTTATTGAGCACACGTGCAGTAGCAAGTGCAAGCTTTCTCTGTCTGAGTTCCGCTGTACATCCCCCGTAATACAGTACTTCTGCCTTGTCTTCGATCTTGACATCTTCAGGGAACCAGTTCGTCCTGTCTTTATTATCTGCCATATATGGGTTCTTGTACTCTCCAATGAGTTTAAGAAAAGCACCCTGCTTGCCGAATGGACCATTTCCACGTTTTACAAGGTTTGCACGCATGGATTCCCAGAGTTCGACAGTGTTAATTGCTGATTCACAGACTGTTGCACACATTCCGCAGGTTGTACAGCCATACACGTCATCCTTGAACTGCTCGATTTCTTCTTCAGGTATTTCTTTTGGGCCAAAGAGCTTTGCACGAAGTCCATAAGACTTTTTCATGTACTCTCCCCATCTGAGAATCTTATCCCTTGGTGCAAGTCCGGGTTTTTGCCCAGATGCATCGTATGTTGGACACCATTCCACACATTCACCGCAACGACTGCATGAGTCCAGTTCCATGAGCTGGACTGCTGTAAAATTCTCTGTATTAATTGAAGGTTCACGTTTTGCCATTTTATTCTCCTCCCTTGTTTGCAAGGAGTGTTAGTGGTATTGCAATCATATGTATGTATTTACTGAATGGGATATATGCTATACAGAATAGCAGTGAGATCACAACGTGGAAAAGCGCCATTGGTGGTGCCCATTCAAAAGGCATATCAAAGCCCCAGAACCTTCCGGTCCTGATACCATCGGCAATGAATCCGGTAACTGTGATAACTGTCAGACCGATAAGAAGAACAGAGTCATATGCAATTGTGGCTTCCCTCGCCTTTGTAATGAAGAGTCTCCTGAATATTGCGATTACGACACCTATAAACAATATGTAACTGAAGATGTCGTTTGGTACTGCAAGGATTTCTCTGAATATTGCCGGGTCCATGTACTGAGGAAGTGAACTTGCGTACCCCGCTTTTTCACCAATCATATGTACCATTTCAACAAGGAACATCAAAATTGACAGTATAAATAGAGTCATCCATCCAACAAAAATAGTGAAGTGCATGAACCATCTGACTGGGCTTCTTCGCAATATCCTTCTCTGGAACAATATGTCAAGTACAAATGTTTCCAGAACGGATTGGTTGTGCACATGGGCATGTTCATTCATCTGATACATAAGCATCTTAGGAAAAGTTAAAATACTTTTAGAAGGTGCTTGACCATATCCAGTGGAGCCCATTCCCCACTTCTTTAAGTTTATATACATTCCTATTATGAAAATACCAATGGAAAGAGTCGCTAATATCATGACTATTGGGAAAGTCAATCTAATCATTTCTCCATCTATTGGTATGCCTGAAAAATACATAGCCATTTGATTTTCTCCTGATCTTGATATAAATATAATAATTACGAGAATTGAAATCCTTTTTTTACTTATAAGTAACCGGTTTGGTTTGAATGAGTGTAGTCTCAATGATATTTAAACATTTTCATCAAGGAAATCTACATCAGGAGACCTTGTGTTTCTTCTTATTAAATAAATTGCAAAATGTTTCTGGCTAATTAAACTTATATGTCGTAACAGGCTTAAGTAACGCAAATCACAAAAGAAGTAACGGTTGTAGCATTAAAATGGATATCAGAGTAGTACTCGTTGAACCCTTGTATCAGGGAAATGTTGGCTCAGTTACAAGGGCAATGAAGAATTTTGGTTTTTCTGACCTTGTGCTTGTAAATCCCTGTAAGCTTGAAGGGGAAGCAAGGGCTATGTCCTCACATGCAAGAGACTTGCTGAAAAACGCAAGAATCGTTTCAACTCTTGAAGAAGCTACTTATGACTGTAATCTTGTAATAGGTACTACAGGTATCTCCGGTTCAAGGTTCGATCTACACCTGAGAGTTCCAGGATACACTCCCTCCCAGATGAAAGAACGTCTGAATGATTTGAGTGGCAGAATAGCAATACTTTTTGGAAGAGAAGATAATGGCTTTACAAAAGAAGAACTAAAGAAATGTGATATGATCATGACGATCCCTACATCAGACACCTATCCGGTCATGAACCTGTCACACGCCGTAGCTGTTGTCCTTTATGAGCTAAATGAAATCACAAATGGTGATACTCCGCTGGCAGACCCTTTTGATATTCAATTACTGTATGAACATCTTGCCGAACTTCTTAATGATATTGACTATCCGGAACATAAGAGGGAAAAGACCGAGCTGATGCTCAGGAGAATATTTGGAAGAGCTTGCCTGCTTCCACGGGAAGTACAGACACTTCGTGGTATCATTGCTAAGATGCAGAGGCAGTACATCGGTGAAAACGATTCTGATGATGATGACATTTGAGATATGTTTCGAAATGTTCATATCATTTGAAGGCTATGTTGGATTCCCTAAATGATTTTTAACTAATTATTGTGTAACCATGACAGAAGGTAAGTGGGACGAAAAATTCGTAGTGTTCCTTAAAAAATATTATTGGGATAGCGTTCTGCAACTCGCTAACAATTATCCTGACAAGCGTAGTCTGGAAGTTGAATTCTCTGTTCTTGAGTTATTTGACAGGGAAATTGCCAGTGAACTTCTTTCCAATCCGGATGAGGTAATGCCTAGTGCAGACAATGCACTTCAGCAGATAGACCTCCCTGTTGAGAAAAATCTTATTGATGCAAAGGTCCGTTTTGTAAGGATACCTAATAAGATTCCTAACAGGGATCTTCGTAGCAAACATCTCCTGCAGTTCGTTGCAATTGAGGGTATGATCCGTAAGGCAACAGAAGTTCGTCCGAAGGTTCTCAATGCTGCATTCCAGTGCATGCGTTGTGAACATGTGACAATGGTTCCCCAGACAGAGATAAAGTTTATAGAACCCATTGACTGTGAAAATGAAACATGTGGCCGAAAAGGTCCGTTCAAGATACTTATAAACCAGTCTGTTTTTATTGATGCTCAGAAACTCCAGATACAGGAATCTCCTGAGAACCTCAGAGGTGGTTCACAACCTCAAAGTCTTGATGTAGATATCGAAGATGACCTTGCAGGCATCGTTAAACCGGGGGATCGTGTTATTATCAATGGAGTCCTGCGCTCTCATCAGCGAACCACCCGAGAGGGCAAATCTCCTTTCTATGATCTGGTCTTACATGCAAATTCCATAGAATATATGGATCTGGAATTTGACGAACTCGAGATAAGTCCCGAAGAAGAGGAAGAGATTCTTGCCATGAGCAAGGATCCGGAAATATACAATAAAATGATAGGTTCAATAGCTCCTTCCATTTATGGTTATGAGGAAGTTAAAGAAGCTCTTGCGCTTCAACTGTTTTCAGGTGTTGCCAAACATCTACCGGATGGTTCCAGGGTACGTGGAGATATTCATATGCTTTTTATAGGTGATCCGGGTGTTGCAAAAAGCCAGTTACTGCGTTACATGGTCAAAATTTCCCCAAGAGGGGTTTTTGCATCCGGTAAGAGTGCTTCTTCAAGTGGTCTTACTGCCGCAGCAGTAAAGGATGATCTGGGGGACGGACGCTGGACATTGGAAGCAGGTGCCCTTGTCATGGCAGATATGGGTATTGCTGCAGTGGACGAAATGGATAAGATGAGCACAGAGGACAAAAGTGCACTCCACGAAGCAATGGAACAGCAAACTATAAGTGTAGCAAAAGCCGGAATCCTCGCCACACTGAAGACACGATGTGCGCTTCTTGGTGCTGCAAATCCAAAATATGGGCGTTTTGACAGATATGAGGGCATAGCCCAGCAGATCAACATGCCACCTGCCTTGATCTCAAGATTTGATATGATATTTGTTATGCTGGATACACCGAACGAAGATCTGGATTCAAGAATAGCAAAACATATTCTTAAGTCGCATTATGCCGGCGAACTCTTTGAGCAGCGCAAGAACATGCCTTCAAGCAAAGTAACCCAGGAACAGGTCGACGACCATATGGAAGTTATCAAACCCGTCATTGATGCAGATATGCTCCGGAAGTATGTTGCCTATGCAAGAAGGAATATCTTCCCTATAATGGAGGAGGATGCACGTGAGCATCTTGTCAAGTTCTATATGGACCTGCGAAAAATGGGAGATGGTAAGGATGCTCCTGTTTCGGTCACTGCACGTCAGCTTGAGGCACTTGTAAGGCTTGCAGAAGCAAGCGCACGTCTGCGACTTAGCAACGTTGCGACAATGGAAGATGCAAAAAGAACTACCAAAATAGTTTATTCATGTATGCGCCAGGTCGGTGTTGACCCTGATACAGGTGCATTTGATGTAGACATCATAGCATCCGGCACAAGCAAGAGCCAGAGAGATAGGATAAAGATAATCAAACAGATCATTAAAATGGTCGGTGAAAAACACCCAGGTGGGAAAGCACCGCTTGAAGAGGTCTACATAGAAGCCCAGAATCAACAGATGGATCGCCAGCATGCTGAAGAGCTGATATCCAAAATGAGACGTTCCGGGGATTTGATAAAACCCGATAAAGAACATGTAAAAGTAGTTTGAAGAAGTGATCCTATGTATATAAAGATCCACAAATCAGGTGACACAACTATCATTGCCCTATGTGACAGGGAATTGATAGGAAAAACCCTTAAAGAAGGAAATATCACTATTACAATATCAGAAGAATTTTACAAAGGAGAAATTGTATCAGAAAAAAACGCTATTGATATTATATCAAAAGCATCCAATATTAACATCTTTGGTAAAAATGCAGTTGCCTGTGCCGTTGACTGCGGTGTAGTAGATAAAGATCATATACGGATTATTGATGAAGTAGCACATGCCCAGGTATTCAGGATATAAGCTACGAGGTTTTGTTATGAATGATGAGATAGCGGTTTCGGGCGCAGAAAACAATGCGCCAAATACCTTTGACGGAAAAGGGCTCATTGAAGGGGTTCTTAAGAAGCATAAGAAGTTCTTAGATGAATATACTTCTGAATTCAATGAACTTGAAAATAAAATGAAAGTTGCTCAGGAAAAGATCGATTCCTCTAAGAACAACAGGGAAATGGTTCTGGAAAAAGTAGATATATTAACTGAAAAGAGACAATTATTCTATTATCAGGCAGAAAAGTTGCTTGATGAGTTAAATGATTCGATCTCCGATAATAGCGAGTTTTCCAGAGAAATGTCCTTTGTAAAAGAAAAGCTTTCAAAGGTGAAAGGTTCACTTAGTCCTGATGAAGAGCAAACAAAGGTAGATTCTATTTTGCAGAGTGTCTCTGGTCTTAGTTCAAAAGCACCAGGTATCAATGATCGTCTTGCTGCTATAAATGAAAAGATAAAACAAGCTCTCAGTTCAAAAATAGAACTAAGTTCTATCGATAGTTCAGAGGAGAGCTATAATAATTCCATAGCTTCACTGGAAAGTGAAATGAACGAAATATCACCAAGATACAAATGGCTCGACAACAGAATAAAAAGTCATAAAGAGGCATTGCAATACTGGGAGAAACAGCCCATGCTTGTTGATGCAGAAGAGGTTGAAGCATGACTGATATAGATGTTTCCTCAATGAATGAAAAAGAGCTGAAGAACAAAGTGAACGACATTCGTACTCAGATCGGTCAGCATGAGCGTGAACTTAAAAGTATCTTCAGGGAACTAAAACTTCATCGAACCAATACAGATGACCTGAAAAAGAAGCGTGATGGTCTTAATTCCAAGGTAAAGGGTCTGGTGGCAAAGGCACGTGATGTCAAGTCCAAGAGAGATTCTATCAATGCAAAGATAGCTGCCTTAAAGTCCTCAAGAAATGAGGTTAATGAAAAGACACGTAAGTTGTCTGATAATATCAATGAACTTAAAACAAAGAGGGATGAACTCAATAAGTTATCCAAAGGCAGTGTTGAAACTCTTTCAAAAGCCTATGCTGCAGACCTTGATCTCTTCCTGAATGCTGATATTCCGTTGAAACATGAGATCGACCTCTTTAGCAGGCTGATAGATCTAAAAGAGCGTCTTGGAGCAGCATTTGATGCAAACGATATCCATCAGAAATTAATGCAGACATATGAAGCTTCAAAAGATGTGTTTGATTCAAGAGACGACTTTGGTGATAAGATTGCTAAGCTTGCAGAAGAATCCCAGAAATATCATCTTGAAATGATAGATTTCTATAACCAGGCTGATGAATTCAGAAAAGCGGCTGATGAAGCACACTCTCAGATATCTGAGAAATATGCTGTATCTGCGCCTATCAGGGAAAAGATCGACCCTCTGAAGAAAAAGATCGAGTTGCTTAGAGATGAGCTTGGTGTCTATCTTGAAAAGCTCAATGATCTCCAGGTTGAAAAAGATGACAAGAAGCAAGAAGAGCATCTCGTGCTTGCCAAAGATAAACTGGAGAAGAGTGGTCGCCTGAGTCTTGAGGACCTTAAAGTATTAATGGAGAAGGGAGATTTGAAATTCTGATTTCTTTTTCCACCATTCTTTTTTAATCAATTTAATATTCGTCTGCATGCCATTAAAAAAGAGATGCAGGCTAGCGTCTGGAATATTGTAAACCCACTTGTTTGACCGCCAGTATTATTTCCATATGTCTGATTGTCATCGCTTTGACCGATGTTCTCTCCATCCTCTTCTAGAACAGCAATCGGAAGGTCACTATCCTGGTATTGATACACCGGCTTGAAGGTAATGAGTTCGCTGCCGGAACTGATGTATATCGTATCCACTGTAATATTTAAAATTTCCTCGTCTTTAGCATAGATAAAAACATCCCCTTCTGAAAGAATTTCTTCCTTTAGGAGTTCGTCATCATGCAGGAATTTTACCCACACCTGTTTTTTCTCAAGATTTACGCTATTGACCGTAAAAACATACCCCTGATAAAAATTCCATGAGTTTCCGGTTGTCAGGAATATTCCGGTTCCGTTTATCAGCAAAGGTTCTCTGTACTCTTTTATAATTAAGGGCTCATTGTAGTCACTTGTGAGTACGAAGTCAGCGCATACCGATGATGCCATTGAAAAAAAAAGTACAGATGCAATAACGATATTGCAGATTCTGTTTGAGCATAACATGAAAGTATCACTTCATTGTTCAATTAATGTAGTGACATGCACCTGCAATTATCTCACGTCGCTTTTTATTCCTGTCAAGGATGACAAGTGCTCCATTTTCAGTAATTCCCACAGCTTTACCTTCAATGAGTTCGTTTGGTGTTTTTATCTTAACTTCCTTTCCGATGGTGTCAGAGAGATTGATCCATTCATCAACGATATCAGTGAATTGTTGCGTTTTGAATTTTATATACTCCTGTTCCATTTCATAAAGCAGAGATGCAACAAAAGCAGTTCTGTCAATTGTTTTACCCAGTTCATTAGCAATACTCGTTGAATTTTCTCTGATGTCAGCTGTCAGATCCATGATCTTGATATTAGCATTGATGCCAACACCAAGGATAACATAATCCACCTTTTCAATTTCAGCGCCAAGATCTGTAAGTATTCCACATATCTTTTTACCTTTGACAAGCACATCGTTTGGCCACTTCACGCGTGCATCGACCCCAATTTTCCTTAAGGAATTTGTCACTGCTATTCCTGCAACAAGTGTTATTCTCGATACGTTCTTAAGTGAGATGGATGGCTTTAATATCAGGGATAAACTTATACATCCAGGTGGTGACTGCCACCGTGTTCCCAGGCGTCCACGACCTTGCTTCTGCACCTCTGCAATTACCACGGTTCCTTCAGGAGCTTCAGTTGCAATTTCCCGGGCAGTGTTGTTAGTTGATCCTACTTCTGAATAGTATCTGATATCAGTTCCTATCAGACCCGTCCTCAGGATCTTTTTCAATTCATCCGGGTCTATACGGTCCGGGCATGCATCGAGTATATATCCAGTTTTAGGAGAGGAACGGATAACATATCCCTCTTCCCTGAGGATATTTATATGCTTCCAGACCATTGCCCGGGATATGCCTAGCTTTTCTCCTATTTCCTGACCTGAGACCGGAACTCCTCCAGACAATCTCAACAATTTGACGATCTTTGTTCTGTTATCTTCCACACGTATTCCACCGTACAAATATCGGTTACCCACAAAGCCAATAATGTTACCAAGCTTTATTACTTTGTCTGTTTCTTGGCAGTATTTACATATGAGTTTACAGCAGCTGTTACGGCAGCTATTTTCATATCCTTGTTATCGAGTACTGAAGCCAAGGTAGCACCTTTTGGAGCATCTTCTTCCATGACCTTTTTCACAGCTTCTATGATATTGTTGTCCTCTATGAAATGAGTAGTAAGTTTTCCTTCTCTGAATGCAGGATGTTTCAGGACTGCTTTGTGGAACGGAATATTGGTTGTGACTCCGACGACCACGTATTCGTACAATGCACGCTGCATTCTGTCAATGGCTTCATCCCTGTTACGTCCCCATGCAGAGAGCTTTGATATCATGGAGTCATAGTAAGGTGAAATAGTGTATCCCATGTGAACTCCACTGTCAACCCTGATACCTGGTCCGCCTGCAGAACGATATCTTCTTATCTTTCCGGGAGATGGTGCAAAGTCGTTCAGCGGGTCTTCAGCATTAATGCGGCATTCGATTGCCCAGCCATTTATCTTGATGTCTTCCTGTTTAAACGGTAATTCCTCACCACAGGCAATATGAAGCTGCTGTTTTGCAAGGTCAATTCCCGTGATCATCTCGGTGATGGTGTGTTCCACCTGCAATCTGGTATTGACTTCAAGGAAATAGAAATTCCCTTTTGAGTACAGGAATTCGACAGTTCCTGCATTTTCATATCCAATGGCCTTTGCAACCTTAACAGCAGTTTCGCCCATCTCCTTTCGAAGTTCAGGTGTCATTACAGGAGATGGTGCCTCTTCGATAAGTTTTTGTTGCCTGCGCTGTATGGAACATTCCCTTTCCATGACATAGACTACATTTCCGTACTTATCTGCAAGTATCTGGAATTCAATGTGCCTTGGTTCTTCGACATATTTTTCAATAAATACGGTTGAATCACCAAAGGCTGATTTTGCAACAGATTGTATGGAACTAAGGGTACTGTGAAACTCTTTTCTGGAATGTGCTATTTTCATTCCGATACCGCCACCACCGGCAGATGCTTTGATCATAACGGGATAACCAATACCATCTGCAATGTCTGCCGCATCTTCAGGATCTGTTATGGCCTCATTTGTTCCTGGGACCACCGGTACACCTGCCTCTATCATGGCATTCCTGGCAGCTATTTTGCTTCCCATCTGTTCAATGGACTTGCTTGAAGGCCCTATAAAGGTAATTCCCGCTTCCTCACACTTGCGGGCGAATTTACTGTTCTCGGACAGGAATCCGTATCCCGGGTGAATGCCCTCTGCTCCGCATTCAAGTGCTACTTCAATTATTTTGTCTCCGTTCAGGTAACTCTGACTGGAAGGTGCCGGACCTATCAGGTATGCTTCATCCGCATATTTTGCAAAAAGGGCATTACTATCAGCTTCTGAGTACACTGCCACGGTCTGGACACCAAGCTCACGACATGCACGCATTGCACGGATGGCTATCTCGCCTCTGTTAGCTACAAGTACTTTTTTGAACATGCAGACTCACCTACTCTATACTCATCAGTACATCGCCGGATTTTACAGCGTCACCATCTGCAATAAGTATGGCCTTGACTATTCCCCCATGTGGCGCATGGATGGCGTTTTCCATCTTCATAGCTTCAATTACACATACGATACTGCCTTCTTCAATAAAATCTCCGACTTGAACTTCTGTGGAAAGCACCATTCCCTGCATGTGGCATGTCACAGCACCGGGTACACAATCTGCATTCGGCTTCTCATTTACTTCAACAACTTTAACAGAACCGCAAACAGGATTTACCTTTACATTGAAAACTTCCCCGTCCACTTCCACTGTATAGTCAGTTGGTATCATGAAAACATCTGATGAAACAGCACATGGATTTTTCATTTCCACGCTTGCTGCAAGATCTTCTTCTTCAAGTTCTCCTCTCAGGAAAGCAGGAGCTATTGCCGGGTAGAGTATGTAAGTGAGGATATCTTCTTCCTTTTTGATGATGCCCATCTCTTCTGCTTCCTTCTTCATCTTCTCATACTCTGGCTGGAGAAGGTCTGCCGGTCTGCAGGTAATTGGTTTTTCATCACCGATTATCTTTGCAATAATTTCATCACTGATCTTCTGTGGTGCTTTTCCGTAAAGACCACGAACATAATCTTTGACTTCCTTTGGAATTACCTTGTATCTCTCACCCATCAGCACATTGAGCACTGCCTGGGTACCAACTATCTGACTTGTAGGCGTAACAAGTGGCGGATACCCAAGTTCTGCACGTACAAGCGGCATTTCCCTGAGAACCTCATCGAATTTATCCAGTGCATTCTGCTCTTTGAGCTGGGATACGAGGTTTGAGAGCATGCCTCCTGGTATCTGGTAAAGCAACACATTGGTGTCTATCTGTTCGGAGATGGGATCAAGTATGCAGCGGTAGTGTTCTTTTATTTCCTTGAAGTGCTGTGATATCTCCGATATCAGTTCAAGGTCAAGTCCTGTAGCGCGCTTTGTTTCAGCAAGTGCAGCAACAATCGATTCGGTTGGTGGCTGTGATGTTCCCCCTGCAAAGGGAGAAAGTGCAGTATCAAGTATATCGATACCTGCTCTGCATGCTGCTGTATAGCTCATAGGTGCCATTCCTGATGTGCAGTGTGAGTGCAGATCAACAGGAAGGTTCACTTCTTTCTTGAGTGCTTTCACGAGATTATATGCCTGTTGTGGCGATATAAGGCCTGCCATGTCCTTGATACAAAGGGAATCGCAGCCAAGTTCTGCAAGTCCGGTTGCAAGCTCTACATATTTATCTGTTGTATGAACAGGACTTATGGTATAGGCTATGGCACCCTGTACTTCGGCTCCGTCTTTTTTAGCTACGTTGATAGCTTTTTCCATGTTACGAATGTCATTGACAGCGTCAAATACCCTGAAAATATCAATACCATTTTCATGGGCTTTTTTAACGAACTTTTCCACAACATCATCTGGATAGTGCCTGTATCCGACCAGATTCTGTCCTCTGAGAAGCATCTGTGCAGGGGTTTCTTTCATGTGTTTTTTCAGGTCCCTTAATCTTTCCCATGGGTCCTCATTGAGATATCTTATAGAGCTGTCAAATGTGGCTCCTCCCCACATCTCAAGTGAATAGTATCCGACTTCATCAAGCTTCTCCACAATTGGAAGCATATTACAGGTGCGCATTCTGGTAGCGATAAGAGATTGATGCGCATCTCGAAGAATAGTTTCAGTTATTTTTACTTTCATAGGAAACCTCCTGGAAATTGTATTAATAGTGTGAATAGTTTATAATAGAGGATATAATAGAGAATAATCCTAACACCGTTTCTGATAGAATTGTACTATATATAACATGTTCTTTTATGTAGTTTCTGGTGATTTATTTATATATTCTGCATGCCCTGCACGATAATTAACAAAAAAGAAGCTATTAATTAAATATAATTTATAACCAATTAAAATAACATATTATCTCACATTCCGCAGGTCGACAATAAAAGTTCATCATTTTGCTTGGTAATGATTTTGATTATATGCTCTGGAAAATATGTTCTGCTTGTTCAATAAGAATGCAACCAAAACAAGCTTTTCCT
>JAVEPM010000219.1:0-3349 GCA_034008115.1 Methanolobus sp. | reverse complement strand
TAGCAGTGAAAGTATACCAGTCTGTCAGAGGATTAACCTTCTCTGCTTTGTCTTAACCTGAAATTATCGCGGCACTTCGATTCCTTCAACAGCGTTGGAGAAGACTTCTTCAAGCGGCAAGTTGCAAATATAGCTTGAGTAATTATCGGCACTTGCGAGGGTAGTAAAGGCCCAAATAACATTCGAATTATCAATATAAGCATTATCCATACCTACCTGATGTATCCCAACATGAATAGCATAAGTATCACCATTTTCCAGGGAATAAAGCACCACCGAATTTCTAAAGTTGTCCTTTCCGGTTGACGCCTCTGCAATAATATAACCGTTGGAGATTGAAGGATCGCTTGAATTCGCCCCAGCTAATTCGCGAACAACTGACTCTCCGGTTTCAAAATTGTAAATGGTCAAACTGGTTGCACCATCGAATCGTTTGTTATTTTTCCAGATTATGTAGGGATATTCCATGTCTGGGACGCTGGCAGGGTATGTTTGCGGCAGGTCCACCCAAGAATTGGTTGAAAGATCAAACAAGCTCAAGCAACTCGTATAATCATTTTGAGGAGGATCGTTTTCGATCACGATAAAACCATTAGATGCAGAAATGAATGACATAAACGTATCTTTATCCTGACTGTCTATTATTACGGTAGGGTCTTTGGTAACTAAATCGATGGCATAAACTCGACTGGAAAGGATTTCATATTCGTCAAAAGTTGAGGCAGAGAGGTATAAGGTATCAGGCTGAAGTGAGTAACTGATATGGAGAAGAAATGCAGAATCAAACTGATCATCATTCGCGACAACTGTATTTGACCCATCTTCCACATTAACAAGATGTAAATTCCAGCCGCCAACACCGCTGGGTGTTTCAGAAATAATATAGGTATACCAAGGATAGGCTATCTCAACCCCTCCAGCAGGATGCCCGTTCGGGAATTCTGTTTGATGCAAGGGGTTGATTGTTGCATCTTCCGCTGAAATGGAATAAAGACTTTTTTGTTCCAAAACTTGAGCCATATAATAGTCACCCAAATAAAGCGGTGTTAGTATGTATTTTTGAGGGATTTCTATACAATATGTAGCAATCTTTTCCGCATCCAAAAAGTAAGTAAATTCACGATACTCCGGTAGTGTCGGTTGGATGGTTGGCCCGGCTGTGATTTCTGTTGCTTCTTGTGGTACTGATGTCTGGGTGCTTGGAGGAAGTGATGGCAAGACTTCAGTAGGGTTATTGATTTCTTCGTGTTCTGTTAATACTGGCGTATTTTCGATTTTAACGAGATGGGGGACACAACCATTCAATAGAAAAATAACTGATAACAAAATTGAAGAAAGCTGTTGGATTTTTCGCATATAGTTTCCTTTTAGAAATTTGGAAGACACATTTAACAATTTTTCTTGTTTAGACAAAAGCTATATAATAGCTACCAAGCTTGGACGTTGTTTTGAGAGATATTCCACCATAGATTATCCAAAGACACAAAGTTGAAGTAAAGCCCGTTGTAACCGGCTATTGACGATGCTGTGTCCACATAATCCACCTTCTTATTAGTAGACGAAGTATTATCATATCCAAACAGTGTGATGATATGGTAAGTTCCAAAACTCCAACCTCCCATACCCGATGTGTAAACTCCAGTAAGCATTGCATAACCCTGATCAACATCGCTTTTTAACCTGCTTGCCAATGTGGCCGAGTCTGGTGCATAGTCTGTCCAATAAAAACTCGTGTTAAGATAGCTATTTAGGCACGGTGTGACATTTGACATATATACACCCCAGTTTGGGTCTATATACTCACATTGACCTATGGAATCTAAACTCGGAATATTGGTGATTCTGGCTCGCAGAGCCACCTGTGTTGAAGCAGGACCGCAATAGTTTACATATGCCCAGTTTTCCGGTTCTTTAAACTGATTATTAGTGCCAACATAGAGGGTCTTTTTGAGGATAGGTTCGGCGTTAATTTGGGCCGGCTTCACTTGATTTAATTTTCGTTGATATGCGGGATTATCAACACGCGGGAATGTATAATTTGGAGGAACTGAACCATTAATTGGGGGCGATTGTTGCGCGAAGACCGGGGCGATAGTAATTGGAACGACCATCATTGCTAAAATCAGACCAAATATTCTTTTATTCACTTATACCTCCCTGTATAAGAAGCGATTATGTGTCTTCCTATTAATATAGTACAACTTTTTGAGAAATATATCAACCCCAATAATTATTGTATACAAATAACGCAAGTGTTAAAAATACAACGGACATGATATGTCCGTTGTTTGTGTTCTTGCTTTGAAAGTAAAGTGAGTGTCTACTTAAGCATTGATTCGATGAACCAGATGTGCTTGTTTTGGGCTTCGATTTCGCCTTCCATCAAGGCAACCAGAACAAATTCGCTGGCTTCGTCGGCTTTATTACGAATCTCAGTAGCCAGAGTGCGCATGAGTTTTTGATCTTCCAAGGCCATTTTATAAGAATCCTGGACGCTATAATCTTTGCTTTCCAATTCTTTAATGGTGCTGATTTCGAGATATTCTTTAAGTGAGGCTTTAGGGTATTCGCCAATCATTTTCTGGTATTCTGCGATTTCATCAAAACTTTCGGCAGCTTCGTCGTACATGTCTTCAAGGTATTCGTGCGTTTGCTTGAAGGTTTTGCCGACCACATTCCAATGCAGGTTGTGCAGTTTAACGAAATTAACTCCCAGGTTTGCTAAATAGATATCCATTTTTTTACTCATTTTTTTTTAATTCCTTTCAATCTCCATTTGTATTATATAACTTTAGTATATTAGAAAGTGGATCGTATTTCAAAGTAATTTATAAGCTTAGGCGTTAACAATGTATTAGATTTTTTTTCATTGGTCGACAAACGAGACATGATTGTCCTTGTTTTCCAAGCCTGGCCCTAACAGAACGAGAACGATCGGTAAAATGACACCCTTTTTTATATTTTGATCGCATTTCTCATCAATGAAGTTATTGACGAAAGTTAACTGACAATATTTCCTCAGAGGTTGTTATTGAGACCGTCAGTTTTTTTGAATGAGAGGAAAGGCTCAACTCTGCTTGCTGCCCGTCTGTGGATGTGGATATCACCTGCCAGGTTGCCGTTGTTATCCAGGGGTTTTGCTCTCTGAATTCAGAGAGTTGCTGGATGAGCCGGGCAGTTTCTGATTGATTGGGACTGTCCCAGTCCATGGCCAGGCGCGATTCGTCGAACCCAACAGAACCTGGATCGTGGATGGAGTGGTGCTGGCTGAGTGGGATTTCGGTCCCATAATAGACGATCAGCGGTTGCGGGAGCAAGTAGAGCAGGGTCAGGGCTGCATGCAGGGCTT
>JAVEPM010000218.1:0-3357 GCA_034008115.1 Methanolobus sp. | reverse complement strand
ACCCACTTAACCGCCAATGGAGTATTAGCCACTGCCGTTTTTCATCCTTGCGAATTTATTTATTCTTTAGGTTCAAATGGTTTAAAATATGGCTATGATAAAGGTATTTGCCGGATTACCGGAAAAGAAAGTGAAGGCATTATATTTGATAAGTGGGTTAAAGATACATTTACAGATTTAGGCAGATTAAAACCGGGAACGATAATCAGCAATGAGGCTTTATTCT
Organism: Methanolobus sp.; assembly: GCA_034008115.1. GTDB lineage: Archaea > Halobacteriota > Methanosarcinia > Methanosarcinales > Methanosarcinaceae > Methanolobus. Next base: position 3,131 of record JAVEPM010000218.1, on the reverse strand, counting down.
GCTTCGATGAAGCCAGCGAAATTATTCAGAAAAAAACGGGCAAAGAAAAGCTGCAACGCTTTCGCACTTACTCACATATAATATGTAATGGTGAATGGCATTGCTGCACAAAGGCAGATAAGAAAAAGATATTCGAACTTATATGTTCCGGTGCAGAATTAGTTTGCCTTACTGATTCTGGGCAAAAACATGTTTTATTTAAGCATAAACCGGGCATGTGGCAATTGGATGAAATGTTTATCATTCCTGATATTTATTTGCTTAAATTCCTTCACGCTCACATGTGCGAGTTAATGAAATTAGGTTTTTCTCAAACTGAAATACTAACCGGTAATTACATTTCAAACCGTGTTTTAAAAGCCGGATTACAGGCTTGGAAAGAACTTGATGAGCCAATTAAAAAACATAGAGGTTCGCAAATGATGGAATTTGCCGGGTGGATGCTTTTTATTGATGAAGAAAGCAAACAGAAAATTCAGGATAGTTATAAAAAACAGGATAAGCCTAAACCTGTGGAAAATACAGGCAAAACAAATCAATTAGAATTATGGTAACACAAGAAATGGTAGCCGAAAACCTTCTCTGGGGTTTGTGGCGGTGCATCACAGAAGATTACAAAGACAAATACAAAAAAGAATGTTGGGAGCATTTTGAAAATGCTATTAAATCAGCTTCTTATACCGGAAGTTTGAAAGTATTTTTAACCAACTTTCAAAAGCGTATACCCGTTGATTTACAGGCTCAGTACACTAAATATATATTGAGTATTGTTGAAGCCGGAGAAGATGAACAGGTATTGGATTGGTTGCGAACCGAAGCGACTTATTTAGTTATGCTTGTTCGGCTCCGTAATCAGGACAGAAAAGAAATGTTAAAACTTAATAACGAATAACATGAAAACATACATTTTAGAAGGAATTGTAACCGCTTTGAGCAGTATTAGTCACAATGGGGGCGAAAAAAATGGAGTTGTAACACAGTTACGTCGAGAAAAGTTTGTCCAAAAAAATGGTAAGGTAATCGAAGTTCCTGTAATTTCCGGTAATTCAATTCGTGGAAAAATGCGGGATATTGCCGCTATTGAAATTCTTACCAAAACGGATGGTGTAAAAATTAAAGTTGATGGCGATTCTTTCAATCTACTATTCACAGGCGGAAGTTTAGAAAGCACCGGAAGTGAAGGAATAAATATTGAAAAGGTGCGTCAAATGCGTAAAGATATGCCTATGTTATCAGTTTTAGGTGGTTCGGTTGGCAACGTTATTATTCCCGGGAAATTGGATATGGGCAAAATGATTCCTATTGCAAAAGAAACCTTACACTTAATCCCGGAAAAATTTCACGGTACCGATGAAATAAAAAGCATTTGGGAGTACTGCCAGGTTGAAATGAACACCCGTAAAGATGATTCGAAAGATGAAAATTACCGGGAATTTCTTAACGATGATGAAAAGAAAAAAGGTAATCCGGTTCAAATGATGTACCAGGTTGAAACGCTTGCTGCCGGTACCCGATTTTATTGGAAAATATGTTTGAGAGACACAAATGACATTGAAACAGGGGCTTTTCTTCAAACACTACAAAAATGGAGTGAACAGGCTGCGCAGGTTGGTGGAAATGGTAGGGTAGGACATGGAGCTTTAAAAGTTGAATTGATGGAAACAAAGGCTATTGATTCAAATGTGAAGTTCGATAACGACGAATTTGTTTCTTTTGTCGATAAATACAACGAGGAAAAAAAAGATGTTTCGTCATACTTTGAAAAAGGTATTTCAAAAACGCTTTTTGATTCAAAAGACAATGGATAAAAAAACCGCTCTATTATACGCCCAGCTTAATCCTTATAAAGCCTTGGTGAATAGAACATCAGGCTTTATAAGGTGGGCTTTGGAGCGTGTAGAAAATCCGTATGTCGCATGTTCTTTTGGGAAGGATAGCGCCGTGATGCTTCATTTGTGCCTTAAACATCGCTCGGATATTCCAGTACGTTTTGCGTCTCATCCAGAAACTAGACTTTTAGACAATTACGAAAGTGTTATAAATGCTTGGATTGACAAAGGAATTAATTACCATGAGATATTTTGCGATGGTGGATTGATTAAAGTGAAACATGCGCAAAGAGACGCATTAGATGCAATGAATGAGAATTGGGATTCTTTTTTTGTAGGAATCAGACAGCAGGAATCTGTTGGTAGACGAATTACTTTAAAAAAATACGGTATGTTTCATAAACTTGCCAATGGACGAATTAAAATAAGTCCAATGTCTGAGTGGACTGAAAAAGATATTGCAGCCTATGTTTTATCAAACGATTTACCAGTGCTTTCAAAATATAGCATTGAAGGGTTTTCTTCAAGAACTACAAGCGGAATTCCAAGAACAAATATTTCAGAATGCTTGCAATCATTGAAAAGTAGAGATATTCAAGCATTTAATAAATTATGTCAATTATTTACTGATGTAAATGAATTTATATGAACGAACCATTTAAAAATTTAAGAATTCGCTGTTATCTTCAGACAGGAGTAATAAGCGACCAATTTTTACCGCTCGATAGTATTTTGTACTATCATCTTGTACGCCGTGAAATCGGAGAAGAAACTATAACGAAGCCAGGAGAAAGCAACATACGGGAAGGACAAGGAATAACGCTACCTATTAAAAAAGGCGGGCGAAAAGATGAAACATGGTTTTATCACTGCTCATTCGCCCAATGGCCTGACCATGTAATCGAAGATTCCAGCTTCAAAGTAAAGCAAGGCGATTGGCTCCGGCATACCGATTTTTTAAACGACAAAACAAAGAGGGTAGATATTCAGAGGGGAAAGTTTAAAGCTTACCACATTAAAATGTATTACCGTTTTGCAAATTACATTGATTGGTATTGCGTTGGCTGGCCTGATAAAATTGCGGAATTACTTCAATTTTGCACCGGACTGGGAAAGAATACAGGCGATGGTTGGGGACAAGTAAAAAAATGGGAAGTAACAGAATGGCCGGAAGATTGGAGTATTAGAGGCTTTAATAATAAACTTATGCGGAATGTGCCTTTGAATGACCAAGATGGACGGGGATTTCTTTATGGAATACGTCCTTCATATTGGAATTCAAGACATCAATTCCTTTGCAAA
>JAVEPM010000217.1:0-3379 GCA_034008115.1 Methanolobus sp. | reverse complement strand
GTGATCGCCGCAAAAAAAGAGAGGCTTCAAGAACTTTTAAACAGCTATACGTTGGCAGATAATATAATCGAAGAGGTTACTATTGCTACGGGTAATCAGATATTAGAAAATCTGGAACACACGGCACCGGTACATAGCATTCCTCGTCAAATAGCGATGTATAGGATTCGCAGGGGAACTTCTCTATCATTATGTGATATTGGGGCTATATTCAAAAAGAGGGCACATAGTACGGTGGTATATGGAATTGATCGTATTGATAGTTTATTAAAATTCAACAAGGAATTTCGTGAAAAATATGGGAGGATTGTAGGATGATAAAACTTGTACTATTATTAATAATTCCGTTGGTTCTGTTCGTTATTATATTCCTTTTTTTAGTTTTTAAAATAAGGAACAGTCAGTCGGATGATATTATATATTGGAGGGCATATGTAAAGGAAAATCAAACACCGGAGGCGTATAAGCCTTATGAGAATATACAGATTAAGAAAGAGGGAAATGATGGGGAATAATGAAGATATATTGATTGCTGCTATATTCATTATCGGTACGATATCCGTATACCTTATAACAGTATGGGTTGGGTTTTTAATCAGCGATAAGTGGGGTAAGTATAGGAAGTTCCGGAGCAGAAACGGAGGGCGTGGATGATCGCGATAATTATTGTATCAGCAGCAGTGGCGGACTTAACCCACCAACCTACAATCGAAGCAGAAAAATAAAATAGGGTGGGCAATTAAAATAGAATATTATGAGAATAGTAAATTCTTCTTACGAAATCCTATCTGAAATTGATAGTGAGAAAATGATGAAAAGTATTGAAATTGCTGGACGTACTTGCTACAAAAGTGAAGACAAAATCACAATGGATTCAGCGAATAAATTTGTTGAAATGATTACTAAGCGAGGTCATTTATCTGTAATTGAACACGAAAAAATTACTGTTAGATTTGTGTTTGACCGTGGAATTTCTCACGAAATGGTACGGCACAGATTGGCTTCACTTAGTCAAGAAAGTACAAGGTATTGTAATTACGCTAAAGACAAACACGATAACCAAATTACTGTAATTGGGCTATCACAGTTTTTGAAGAATGAAAGTAGTTTAAAGGTGTGGATGGATGCAATGGAAAATGCTGAAAAATACTACTTTAAACTTATTGAGCTTGGAGAAACCCCACAAATTGCAAGGAGCGTTTTACCTAACTCGCTAAAAACTGAAATAGTTGTTACAGCTAATTTAAGAGAATGGCGTTTAATTTTAACACAAAGAACAGCTAATGCAGCGCACCCACAAATTAGAGAGGTTATGCAACCATTATTAGCTCAACTTAAAGAAACTTTACCAGCAATTTTTAACGATATTAGTTATGAGTGAAGAAAAGGTAAATCACCCAAAACATTACAATCAGTACCCTATTGAGGTTATTGATATGATGGTAGCAATATGGGGAAAAGAAAAAACTATTGATTTTTGCCTAATGAATGCTTTTAAATATAGAATGAGACTTGGACTTAAGGATGATGTAAAGCAGGATTTAGCAAAAGAACAATGGTATTTAGAAAAAGCACAGGAGTTAAAAACATTACGGATTATGAACAAAAAACTTAAGGATTTAAACGAACACAATGCACAAGCAAGTAGTATGCAATGGGCAATGAATGATAACAGCCCAAGATTAAATGGTATTGCTTGTCCTAAATGCGGTGAAGAAATGTATGATAGCAACCCAATGATAACACTTACAAGTATGCCAGCAAAGAAAAATGTGCATTGTAGTAAATGCGGTTATGTTGGTTATAGAATAGCGTAGTAATTTTTATTGTGCATAACGATTTTCAGCTATGCCCAGTTGGGCAATTTGAAACACAAAATTATCAACTTAAAAATAAAGTAACAATGAAAGACGAAAATTTGAATTACACAGTAACCGACAATAGCGATTTAGATGCTGTTGTGCGTAGTGTTGTTTGGAAGCCATCTTCTTTAATTAGATGGAAAAGAATTGAAATTGATAAGCTACGATACGAAAAGGTGCTACAACAACTTTGGCAAGGCGATATGGGTGAACAAGAATGGCGTGATGTACCCGAAGAGGATTAATATTACGCATAACGCCCGTGTATAGCGCATTGAAACGCGCTATACACGCTGTTAACAAACGTTTTTATTATGAAATTGCAAGCAACAAAAGAAGTTAAAGTGTTTATTGATAAAAAAATGTATGGCAATACCAAAATTGAACATACAGACGTAGGTAAAATACCCGAAGATATGAGAGAGGACTTATCTTGGAAAGGGTGTTATTATACAATAAAACAAAACGAAATATTTTATTTCGATAGAAGTAATAATTGGGATGTAAGTTACTTTAAGTTAGAAAATGGTGCAGAATTTAAAATTGATTGTGGCGATTTTATGAGTTTTGTTAATCGTCATTCCATAAATGTTTGCTAACGCCCGTGTATAGTGCGTTTTAATATTATTAATATTTAAAAACATGAACGATGAACACAAAAGAAATGTATAATGAAATGAAAACAATCCCTTTTGAACCACAAGGGAAACTCCCTGAAAATCTCGAATGTTTACATTGTTCTAATGAGATTGTTGAGATTTCAGAGGAACAAAAACAAGAGATTACAAAATTACTTGCAAAACATGATGCCATTAAAGCCAAGTTAGATAAGCTATCTAAAGACTGGCGAAACAAATGGTTTCTTAGATGAGCGACATGCTTACCGTATGGATTAAAAAAATTTAAAAAATTTAAAACACTAAATTTAATGATATGACTGGACATGATTATTTACTAAAATGGATAAAAGAAACCTATCCTTTACTTAATTCAGCTAATTATGCGGAACTTGATTATTGTGACATGCAAATTTTTGCAGTGTGGTTGGTAAAATTATTAACTACACCGCATATTAAAAACGAAATTATGACAAACGAAGAAATTATTAAACACATTGAAACTAATTGCAGAAACGAGCATGGAGAACCAATGATGGACGAACAGGCATTTTATGAGGGTGCTAAATGGTATAGGGAACAGCAGTTAAAAATTTTAAATATACCTGTTGTCAAAGAACCGGATGAAAGCAAAATGAAAGACAAAACATTTGAATTAGCCGAACGGCTTGCAGATGAAGCGTTTGGAAGTAAGGGAGTTATTGAATACAGTAGCCGTCAGGAGCTGACCGTCAAGTTTTATGAGATGTTGAAAGAGCCATCAATTGAACTTTATAGCAAGGCCGTAATTTGCGCGGAACGCTACAAGCATGCCGCAAAAGCGGAAGAGGATTTGACAGCCGCATTTGAAGCGCTGGTTAAAAATCATAACGAAATTAAAGAATGGGAAAGGACTATTAA
>JAVEPM010000001.1:0-95846 GCA_034008115.1 Methanolobus sp. | reverse complement strand
TTCCTGAATATATAAAAATAAGATTGATATTAATTATGTTTGAAAAACGCTATCATGCAAAATTGTTCAAAATGGAATTATACCTGCGGAATGTGAGCTATATCCTCTGATGAGAGTGCTATATCTTTGAGCACGACAAACAATACATAGACCAGAAATGCAGGGAAAAATGCGAGTACTGTGCGTTCTATAGGATAAAGAAAGATCACTGACTTATACATATTTGCAGGTATATTATATAATAGGTGATAGGTAATACTTCCTGCCAGGTGAACAGACAGAACACCCATTAATGAAGCCAAAAACAAAGATATGAATATATATACTTTAGAAGTAACGGTTTTCACCAAAATGGATTTTTCAAAAAATACGAAAATGCAAAATATCAGTAAATGATACCATGGAAAAAAACAGGCTTCCCTTCCCACATCAAGCATATACCATGCAACTATAAGTACAAAAAATATACTTTTTGTAGCCTTATGTTCTCTGTTAACAACAAGACCTGCAACCACTGAGCTCAGGACTATGAATAAAATAGAAAAGAATGAAAAAGCATTCATCGAGGTATAGCTTCCACTTATGACCTTGTATAAAAGGAAACCGGTTGCTGAAACAATAGAACCCCAGAAAGGGCCAAATAACATTCCGTTTAGAGCTCCAAAAGATACGTTGGAACTAATTATCACCCCGTCCACACCTGACACATCCATAAAATCAGGCATATAATTTGAAAAATATGTCAAAACTATACCAAAAAAAATATAAATTATCTTTACATCATTTTTTACCCTTAATTTCGGTAATAATTTTGGGAACACAGCTCTTATATTGGATATATATTTATATAAACGTTTACATCTTAATAAAAGTAATTAATCGAAAATCAACACCTAGATGTTCATTTAAAAAATTGATATAAGAAATTAACATTATTAGCGTATATACAGTAATTTTAAAGTATGCACACAAATTAGTATTTCATATATCAAGACAAAAAGCAAATACAAAAAAAACGAATGTGTCGATATTTAAGCAAACTATTTTAGAGGGCAACTCAAAATAAAGAATATTTATTATAAAATATATTGTTTATTTTTTAAAAAAATCGTAGAAAAATGAACAAATGCTTGAAGTAATTTTGCACACTACTATATACAATAAATACATATGTTGTGCATGCTAGTGTTTTTTGTAGATGAAACTGGCTAAATAAAATAAGAAATTATATGAATGAACTATTTTATGCTATCAATATAATCTTACATTAGCAACGCTTAAATAACTGTTTGTATATACACTTATTTTTAGAAAGAAAAAATCTAAACTCCCGTATATAAATTTTGAAGATAAACCCAAATATACAAGAAAGGAATGAAAACTATGAAAATAAGAGTCGTAAGTTCAAAAGAAGAGATTGACACACTTGGCCAGAATGAAGAAATTATCCATCTCGCATTCAGGCCCTCAAACACAGACATATTTTCTCTTGTTATGAAGTGCCCTAATGTAAAAGCGCTTCACATACCCAGCTCATACAAGAGAACGATCTCAAACTCAGCAAAGATGTACCTTGAGATGCAGGGAATCGAACTCCTTGAAGGAGATGTATGGGGTCATAGGAAAGATATCAACGAATACTCCGAAGTTTCACAGGCTGTCTATGACCGCATTGCACAGTACAAACAAGATGGCCTCTCCGATGAGGAAGTAGAAGACAAGATGATCAGAGAAACAAGATTAAGCCCTGATTTTGTCAAATTCCTTGTCAAACAATAAAACAAACATGTATCCAGCTAAAAGCTGGAAATCTTTTTATTTGTTTTTATTTAATTTGTCTAATTTAATTTAATTTGATTTTTATTCACCACAGACCTGCACATGAATTTTTCTTGAACGTGGATGATTGTCAAGATCCACAAGTATTATTTGTTGCCATGCGCCTAGCAGAATATTGCCATTGATAAGAGGGAACGACTCGCTTTGGCCTAGAAAAGATGCCCTGATATGAGAATGACCGTTGCCGTCATGCCAACGCTCATTGTGAGAATAAGTAATATCTTCAGGAAAGAGTCTTTCAAGTGCTTCTTTAAGGTCACGGACCAGACCAGGTTCGAATTCAATAGTCGTTATTGCAGCAGTTGAGCCGGGCACATATACAAGCACAATCCCATCACTAAAAGCAGATGCTGCGACAAGCTCAGAAACATAAGGAGTTATATCCAGCACATCCGTGTTTCCGAATGTATCCAGAATGAACTCAGCACTGAACACAGGCATTGGACTAAATTACCTCAATCCATTGCATTCAACTTCAGACCGACCACTGACATAGTGACTATAAATATCACAAGTGAGGAAATAAATCCATATTCCTGAGGAAACGTACCCCTCATCTGATGTGCTACGCCAAAGAGTGCAACCAACAATACTACAGAACCTATTGAAGATATGATTTCCAGATTTTTTTTATTCATTACTGCTAATTGAATTAACAGGTACATCAATCTAACGAGTTCATAATATAAGCAAGGCAATGTTTAATATAAGCTTGAAAAGAATATAATTCCAAAAAGTGATAATAAAATGACAGAATTTGAAAGAGTACTTGTCCAGTCATTCAACACATTCTTCGAAGAAAAAAAAATGAAGGGAATCTCATATCGACTTAAACAGCACAGATTCACCTCGCAGTTCCTGGATGTGCTCGTTGATTCGCTTGACCCGGATTATTATATGGGGATCGAATGCAAGAGCATTTCTGTGGATAAAGGTGCAAAGGCACTTTATTTCACACAACATTTCACAACTGATAAAAATGGTGTCCACCAGATAGAAAGAATATCCGACTTTTTATTAAGATCAGGGAGAACCGGGTTTCTTGCAGTTGAATTGAAAATGGGTGTCGGACGTGCAAGAGAAGCATATATGGTACCATGGACAGGGCTTTGTAAGAAATACAACGAAGAAGGTACCCTAAAGATAAGTGTGGAAGATATACAGAGTTACCCGAAAATAGAAAGAGAGAGTAACAAATACCTGATAGATCCAAAAGGATGGAAAAAATCCAGATTGATAGAATAAGAGGATAATAAGATGTCTGAAAATATGGCCATGATAGCAGAGCATGCCCGGGAATGCGCTGAAGAGATCAAAAAATACGAAGAGATACAACTGGTGTCCCACATCGATGCAGATGGAATAACATCAGCAGCCATTATTTCAAAAGCCCTGGAAAGAGCAGGTATCGGCTCTGAGATGATGTTTGTCAAACAGCTTGATGAAACGATTGTAGAAAAAATTGCGGACATGAACCCGGAACTTACGATATTCACAGACCTTGGAAGCGGGCAACTGGAGCATATCAATAATTACGGAGTACATGCTATTGTTTCAGACCATCACCGACCACAGGGAGAAACTAAATATCACCTGAACCCCCATCTTTACGGAGCAAATGGCTCTTACGAAATAAGTGGCTCAGGAACAACATTTATACTTGCAACCCAGCTTGGTGACAACCGTGACCTTGCGGACCTTGCAATCGTGGGATCTGTTGGCGACATGCAAAATCGCAAGCATGGAAAACTTGTAAGCCTTAACAGGATGATACTTGAAGCAAATCCTTCAGTAATAATTCCTAAAAAGGATATAGCGCTTTTTGGAAAACAAACACGACCAGTATACAAGATGATACAGTATTCATCCGACCCATTCATTCCAGGACTCAGCGGTAATGAGGATGCATGTATTGACTTTCTTGCCAGGGTAGGCCTTCAGTTCTCAAATGATGAGAAATGGAGAAGATGGATAGACCTTTTAGAAGAAGAAAAGATGAAAGTTACATCATCCCTTCTGCAATACTCCATGCAAAACGGTATGTCGTCCTATAACATCGGCAGGCTGGTGGCAGAAGGCTATATACTCCTGACAGAGCAGGAAGGTACAGAGATGAGAGATGCATCAGAGTATTCCACACTCCTTAATGCCACAGGCAGATACATGAAAGCGGAAGTTGGAATGCAGGTATGTATGGGCAACCGGGACGAAGCCTACAGGGAAGCACAGGATCTGTTGCAAAAGCATCGCAAGAATCTTGTAGACGGACTGAACTTCGTCAGAGACAAAGGGATCACCGAACTCTCACACCTCCAGTATTTTGATGCAGGAAGCGTAATCCCTGAAACCATAGTAGGCATTGTTGCAGGAATGAGCCACTTCTCAATAGGCAACCGTAAACTACCCATCATAGCATTTGCAGACAAGGATGACGGCTACAAAGTATCTGCAAGAGGAACACAAGAACTTATCAATAAAGGCCTCAACCTTGCGGATGCTTTGAGTATTGTATGTAAGGAACTTGGAGGTGCAGGTGGTGGCCATGATATTGCAGCAGGGGCTACGGTGGCATTTGGCAAAAAAGAAGATTTCATTCAGAAACTCAATTCAACTATCGCTGCGCAGTTAATGAAAACGTAAGCCACATCAAACAACATCATTGATGTGGGAAAGTTTATTGATATCAATAAGTGTTGACATTGCATTGGTCCTTATTGGAATACCATGTTCCTGAACTATTGCCATTGGGTTAGTACCACCAATAACAACAATACCGAGATGGTCACGTTCTACAGGCACATCCAGTATTCTTGTATTTGGTTCACCCACTTCAAGAATACCAGTTATTCCTGCATCGACCACATCAGAAAGAGTACTGTGTATAGTGTCCCTGGCCACCATATGAGCTTCACGCAGATTAGCAAGTATCTTACCTGAACCTGTTTTGAGCATAGACATGACAGAGGTTAGTTCCTGCGACATCAGAATCTCAAGAGGATCTATTGTAGTACTCTGATATGTCAGGACATTTGTGAAACGCATGGGCTCACCGTCACGAATTTCAACCAGACCACCAAAACGTGGTTTTACCATCACGCCCGCCTTTAAAAGGAGCCCATCAATAGTGATACTGCACACAGTTGCAAAGCCAAGCTCACCTTCACCGATCCTGTGGCCACCAATTGAATCCCCTTCATGAAGGATATTTAGCAGTGGACTTACCGAGAGCCCACTATTGATGGCCATATTAAATATTTTAAGAATATCATTAAAATCCTGTTCATTTATAACAGAAAGGTTCACAATCACGTCTCCTTCCATTGTTTTAGGATCGAAGCTCGTCCTGAACATCAGATCCTCTATTTTCGATGACGTGAATTGAATCTGCTTGTTCCTTTGCAAAGACATACCTCTAAGCGTTTAGTAACTGCCAAGCACTTATAGCCTCTAATAATAAAAAAAGATACTATTCAAAGAGATAATATCTTTCCAAATATTTCCATATGGTCCTGCGGATGAACAAGGAAATCGAGTTTACCTATATCGTCCACGATCCCATACATATCCTCGCCACAGAAAAGACCAGCTTCTGGATAATCCATTGGTTTTATGAATCGTATATCCGGTACTTCCCCGTAATCCGGATTCTTTTCAAAACCGCTGGTCAGAAGATAGTATGCCCCACCGGAGAGTTTCTTAATAGGCTCATAAAGAGATTCGAAATCACGGCATACCCAGTTAGCCATTTTAAGCGTATCATCTGAATTATTGATAGTTATATGACCATAACCCGGAGGAACAAGAGCAAGGTCCCCTGCCTTTGCCTCACAGACAAGCACATCTACGATCTTGTCACCATCTGCTTTCTGAAGAAGATAGGTTGCTTCGCCTTCCAGTACCTGATAGAGTTCAGCATATGATACATCCTGCCCTGGAACAAGAGGATGATAATGACCGGCAGTCTTAACGTATTCATCACCCAACATTGCAGGGGGAATTATAGTAATGTCATACCTAAGACTATTTTCTTCTATTTTTCTGTGGTCTGACTCATTCCTTGAGAGATCACGATACATGTAATAAAGTTCAATGTTATCCTGTGAGCGCAACCATGCCTGATCATGCAGAACATCACCCATATCATGAAGCATCCTGACACTAGGATGATGAACGTTCCCATAAAAATCCAACTCTTTACCCATTTAATCACTCTTTACCTTTAAGGAAAAACAAATACAATAAGCTATATTCGGCCCAGACTATTTATTTTTGCCGCAACCGTATTAATTAGATTACTCACTTGTCCAAATGTTCAAGTATCCTTTTTGCGAGTTGTTCACTTATACCATCGATCCCAGATAGATCCCTCACTGAAGCCGACCTTATCTTCTCAATAGAATCAAAGTTCTCAAGCAAAATACGCTTTCTGGAAGGCCCCACACCTGGAATGGAATCAAGTTCTGAATGGGTAAGACTGGCAGAGCGTCTTCGCCGGTGAGAACTTACTGCAAACCTGTGTGCCTCATCACGAATATGCATCAGTAATTTTAAGGCAGACGATGCGTGCGGGAGAATTATGAGCTCATCGGGACCTTTTTTGGTGGTGATTATATGCTCGAATCTCTTTGCAAGGCCGATCAATGGTATATTAAGACCAAGAGCATCAATAGAAGATTTGGCTGCACTCACCTGGCCCGGACCTCCATCTATGAGAATAAGGTCGGGCATTGGCTCATTATTTTTGATCAGGCGTGAATATCTCCTGTGCACGACCTCAGCCATCATGGCAAAGTCATCGATACCTTTTACGGTTTTTATATTATGCTGCCTGTATTTACTGTTAACAGGTCTGCCATTTTCAAAACAGACCATGGAACCAACTGCATTAGTGCCCGATATATTGGAAATATCAAAACCTTCTATGTGCAGAGGTATGGAGTCCAGGGACAAGACCTTTTGTAATTCCTCAAGGGCTGCAATAGCTGATTCTGACGGTGAAGGCTTTAGTTGTGCCATCCTCATTGACATCTGAGCATTCCTTCTGGCCATCTCAATGAGCTTTTTCTTTTCACCCCGTTGTGGCACATGCACCCTTACATCCCGACCGGACCGCTGGCAAAGCCATTTTACTATGAGCTCTTTTTCAGGAAGCTCATACTGTACTATGATTTCCGGAGGAATTGGAGAGTCCTGGTAATACTGTTTTACAAAATGGGCCATGGATTCTTCAATATTTTCCGATACATCAGCACCAAGAAGTGTGAAATCTGCCTTGCCGACCATACTACCCTGACGCACATAGAAAACCTGTATGTATATCGCCTTCTCGTCAGATACTGCAGCCAGTACATCACGATCATCAGTACCCGATGTTGCGATCTGCTGCTCTGAGAGATATTTTACAGATTCGATCTGATCCCGCACTTCAGCAGCAGATTCATAATCCTGTGCCTCAGCCAGTAATCTCATCTTTGTTTCCAGTTCTTTTAAGATCCCCGAAGATTCACCCTTAAGAAAACGAACAGCCTCCATCACCCTTTTACGATATTCTTCCTTGTCAAGTCCTTCCTTACACGGAGCCACGCAGCGTTTTATATGATAATCAAGGCAGGGACGGGATTTGCCTGGCTCTATTTTCTTACTGCAGCGACGAAGCATGAAAATCCGGGAGATCAGATCAAGTGTTATTCGAATTGCCTTTGCATTGGTGTAAGGGCCAAAATAAAGAGCCCCATCCATTAGTCTCCTTCGGGTGAGGAATATGCGCGGGAACGTAGAATTTATAGTCACCTTGACATAAGGATAGCGTTTATCGTCCTTCAACCTTACATTATAACGAGGTCTGTATTTTTTGATAAGATTTGCCTCAAGCACAAGAGCATCTACTTCAGAATCCGTAACAATATAATCAATATCATCGATGTGCCTGACAAGTGTCACTGTTTTGGGAGAGAGATTCCTCTTAGACTGGAAATACTGGCGTACCCTCTTATCCAGGGACTTGGCCTTGCCCACATATATGATATCACCGGAGTCATCTTTCATTAGATAGACGCCAGGCAATGCAGGAACTGTTTTTAAGTCGAACTCCATATCAAATGCATTCTGATAATTTCTTGTCTATGAAACGTGGAAGTGTCATATCTATTATGGTCTTGAGGTTTACGATATCCTCGCAATTGTATTTGAGCAGCAGGTCAAGTGCATCCTCATCCCCGCGCTCATACTGGTGCCAGAGGCGCACAGCGTCAAAGCCACTTATACCAACTGTGTCCTCAGCTCTTGAAATACCAAGCTCACATTCTATCTTTTTCAGGCCACCTGAAAGAGATATTCGGCGCAGTGGATACATAAGGTCTGCATGTAACTGGTTGAACTTTATTTGAGGAAACTCACGTTTGATGAAAGGAAGATCGAACCTTGCTCCGTTGAAGGTCACAAGGAATTCATATTTAGAAAAAACATCCACGACCTCATCCAGATCTATGCCTTTTACATAGGTCTTAGCCTTTTTTCCATCATATATCCCTACAACAGTGATGTATGAACTGTCGGGGGAAAGGCCTGTGGTCTCTATATCAACGTAGGCAACCTTTCCTGAAAACTCCCTGAACGCACGCCAATGCTCTGCTTTTGGAAGCGATCTTGCAAAGAATTCAAAATCCCTTGACTCCAGCCTTTCAGCAGATTCTTCGATGCCATTCATGATCATTGATTTTTTAGAGGGAGCCATTAAAAGCTCATCTCTTTTATCCATGAAGTCATCCCATGTCCTAATTCCACAGGACCATATCCTTTTCTCCACAGTTGTGCCAATCCGTGGTATATGAATGTATGTATTTGTAAGCATGATAATTTCTCTTTTCAGTTATGATAGATGATATTGATAACTATTATGTTCCCCGTAAGTACCAGATAAAATAAGGTTTGATATATATATGTTGGATTCAATTTCTACATTTATAACTTAGTGACCTTTTAATTTATTGTTACCAGGAGAGAAAGATGAGCAAAGTTGCAGTTATCGGATCAGGCAATGTAGGTGCCACCACAGTTCAAAGACTTGCGGAACTCAACATTGCAGATATCGTGATGCTGGACATCGTTGAAGGAATGCCACAGGGAAAAGCACTTGACATATTACAGGCTGCCCCGCTTATAGGTTACGATGTCGATGTGATCGGAACCAATGATTATGCAGACATCAGTGATTCAGATATTGTAATAGTTAGCGCAGGAATTGCACGCAAACCCGGGATGCAGAGAGATGAACTGCTTGCAAAAAATATCAAGATCACCCAGCAGGTATGCGAAAATATAGAAAAATATGCACCTGATGCTATTATCATAACAGTGACCAATCCTCTTGATATCATTACCTATGCAGCCCTGAAATGCACACAATCCGATAGAAGCAGAGTGTTTGGAATGAGTGGGCTGCTTGATTCAAGCCGGTTTGCATCGTTCATTGCAAAGGAGATGAACTGTTCCGTAAGAGACGTAAAAGCAATGGTACTGGGAGGGCATGGTGACTCCATGGTCCCGCTTCCCGGATATTCCACAGTATCCGGCATACCAATAAGCGCAGTTATGGACGAAAAAACCATTGAGAAAGTTGTGAACCAGACAATCAATGCAGGTGCGCAGATCGTTGAGTATATGAAAAATGGCAGTGCTTTTTATGCACCATCAGCAGCAATCGCGTCCATGGTTGAAGCTATACTCAACGACACAAAAAAAATAGTGCCTGTTTCAGCATTCCTTAATGGAGAATACGGGCAGCATGATATATGCCTGGGAGTACCTGTTAAGCTTGGAAAAGAAGGTGTTGGGGAAATCATTGAACTGGAACTTAGCAACCAGGAAATGGCAGCTCTGGAAAGATCTGCTAATGCAGTTAAAGAGGGAATTGCAAAGATACGCCTCTAAGTGCTGTTAAAATTGCGCAATTAAGTACGAAATCACTGATTTACATACAAATATTCATATATAAGTAAAATGAAAGAGGAAAAGGATATCATGCGTGCAGACATAACTTCACTTTTCGGTTTAAACGTTTATACCGATACAGGCACATATATAGGAAAAGTAGCTGACCTTGTGTTGGATGTTGACGAGAGAATTGTCAGAGGATTGGCCATTTCAGACATCAATAGAAATGTTTTTGATGTTAGCTCTAAGGGGATAATAATTCCTTACAGATGGGTCATTACTTCAGGAGACATAGTGCTTATCAGAAATGTTGTGAACAAGTTCAAAAAGCAAAAAAAAGAGATAGATAAAGAAGAAGACTAAGCCATGAAAAGGCGAGAGATCTATTCAGATCTGCGTTGTATAGCACCTATAATTGTACGCATTGATGGAAGGAATTTCAAGAATGCGCTAGCACGCTTGGGGTTTGAAAAACCCTATGATAGAAGGTTCAGATCTGCTATTGTCGATTCGGTAGAATCGCTTTTTAAAAAGAGCGGATTGAGCCCTGTTTTTGCATATACGTTTTCAGATGAGGTAAGTTTTCTGTTCAGGGATAATGCTTTTGAAAACCGGATTGAGAAAATCGATTCTGTAGTACCTTCATTTATCAGCAGTGCTTTTACAATAGCCCTCAAATCAGAGGAGCCAGTCTCTTTTGATTCAAGGATAATTCCCCTGCATGAAGAAGATATTCACGAGTACCTTGTATGGAGACAGGATGAAGCATGGCGCAATTGTATCAATTCATATGCATACTATACCCTCCTGTCCGAAGGAATGGATGAGAAAGAAGCTGCTATACACCTTAAAAGGAAAAAGTCCTCAGACATGCATGAGATCCTTTTTGAAAGAGGTATAAATATATCAAAAGTTCCTGCCTGGCAAAGGCGCGGAATAATGGTACTCCGAAAAAAAATAGATATTAAAGGTTTCAACCCTCATCTTAATGTAAGAACAACAAGTACCCGGACAAAAATTTTCAGCGACTGTGATATCCCGTTGTTCAGCTCAGAAAAGGGAAAAGCATTTCTCAAAAATATCCTTGCGCCACAATAAGCCAGTAATGCAAGAAAAAGCATTTAAAGAGGGATGTGTTTATACAAAGCACGATTTATAAGGTGAACCTATGGATAAACTTGAGCTTATAAAAAGAAATGTGCAGGAAATAGTAACAGAGGATGAGCTGAAAAAGCTTCTGGAAACAAAAGAACACCCTACAGCTTACGTAGGATATGAGCCAAGTGGGAAGATCCATATGGGACATGTACTTACAGTCAACAAGCTCCTTGACCTTCAGAAAGCGGGGTTTAAGATAACAGTCCTTCTTGCAGATGTACATGCCTACCTCAATAAAAAAGGAACACTTGAAGAGGTACGGGAAATTGCAGATTACAATAAAAGATGTTTCATTGCCCTTGGACTTGATGAAGAGAACACGAATTTTGTATATGGCTCAGATTACCAGTTAGACCAGGAGTATATCCTCAACGTGCTTAAATTGACACGTAGCACAACCCTGAACAGGGCAACAAGGAGCATGGATGAAGTAGGAAGGAAAATGGAAGATCCATCGGTTTCCCAGATGGTCTATCCTATAATGCAGGCAATTGATATTGCAATGCTTGGTGTTGACGTTGCAGTTGGCGGAATTGACCAGAGGAAGATACACATGCTTGGAAGGGAAGGCCTTCCAGCACTTGGATTTAAGGCACCTCTGTGCATCCACACACCAATAATTCTAGGACTTGACGGCGAAAAAATGTCATCCTCAAATAACAATTTTATATCCGTTGACGACAGCGAAGCTGACATAAAAAAGAAAATGAAGAAGGCATTCTGTCCTGCTGAAGAAGTTAACGACAACCCTGTAATGGAGCTTTTCAAATACCACATCTTTCCCAGGTATGAAGAACTTGTTTTTGAAAGACCTGAGAAATTTGGGGGCAACCTTGTTTGTAAGAGCTATGAGGAACTTGAGAAAGTGTTTGCTTCGGGAGAACTTCATCCTATGGACCTGAAGAACGGAGCTGCAAAATACATGAACCTGATACTTGATGTTGTCAGAACTGTGATCTAGAACAAGACGGTATCTCTCTAAATAACAATTTATATATGAGGGGCGCAAGAATATAGTATTAAAAAGTATGAAGGGGATTTGAATGAAATATACATTTCAGGATTCTACAGAATTACCTTTACAAAGAGACTTTATTCAGGACCTTAATAATTTCATAGAAATGGCAAAAAAGGTCCTTCCACTTGAGAATTCGGCTATTGAGCTTAGCGAGGAAGAAACATGGGAGATATCCTCCCTTGAAGCAAGAATAGAGGGAATTGAAAGCTTCAGCAAGGATATACAGCAATATGTAGACGAACGTGCAAAAGGTGCAGAAGACAAGGAAATACTCGAATGCCGCAATGCGGTCATAGATGCATGTATTGAAACCAGCAATAACGGACTCAAGGAGCTAAACCAAAAACTGGACCTGATCAAGCGCCAGTCTGAAAGTGGGATTTACAAGATAGAAATGGATCTGTTGAACAACCTGAATCCTCTTTTTGAATCTGGCATCTATGGAGCAAATAGAGCATATAATCTCTCCACAAAAAAAGGTACCTTACAAGGAATACTAAAAGGATCCTTTTCAGGCGTGGAATATACAAGTGATTTGACCTATGCCCATGAGATACTCACCGTAAGAGAGGTTTACGGAGAATTAACCCTGCCAACATGGACAAAGGCCGGTATATTCTCAAAAGAGGACAAGGTCAAAATGATAGATGTGTCTGAGCATATCATCACATCCATGAATTATGACGGTAACAAGCATATTGATGTAAGCTTTGAGAACAAGAAAGGTGACCATAAATTCAAGATCGTTTCTGACAATGAAACATATCAGATATATCATGGGGAACTCGATATAACGTCTGATGAAACACTGCTCAGATCATTGTCATTGGACAGTGTCGCAAGCTTTGTAGAGGATCTTAGAAAGTATATGGAAACATTCATAAAACAGCAAAAACTCACACATATAATGCTTGATGGAAAGGATGCCATACGCAATAATGAAGTGTTTGACTGCCTCAAACTCATTGCAGAACAATATGGGGATATTGTCAGGGGTTCACTTGAGAAAGGTTTTGTGAAGAACGAAATTACCATCAAGATAGAAGCAAACGATGGCACTCGTACTGAAAAATATATCACCAAGGAAGAGGCTTTTGACCAGCTAGCCGGACTGGGAAGCGAAGGTCTTGAACTGGCAAGTATACTTGGCGTTGACTGAACAGCAGTTAATGCTGCAATCTTTTTTTTGAATTTATATTCACTTAACTAAGTTCGAGGGATATTTTTGGAACGCTCTGTTGCTGATATAAAGGAAAAGCTGGAGAAAAAAGAAGCTGTTGTCATGACAGCACAGGAAGTCTCCGAACTTGTAGGCAGAAAAGAGAACATTGGCACAATGGATGTCGACGTTGTCACAACTGCAACAAGGGCGATAATGAGTGGAACATATGCAGTTCTTTCATTTCCCGTAAATTCCCCCCTTAGCTTCAAGAGAGCTTCGAAGGTGCTTCTTAATGGAGTTTTGGCACATGTAGGACCCTGTTCCAACGAAAGTCTTGAAATGCTTGATCTGATAGTGTTTGGTACAGCACACTCAAGCCAGAAGCACAGTTACGGTGCAGGCCACCTGTTCAGGGAGATGGTTGAAGGAAAGGATATAGAAGTATCTGTGGTCACAGACGAGAACGTATCCTTCAAAAGTGAGATCAAACTGAAAGACATGCCTTATGCGAAGTTATATGCTACCCGCCATACCTTCAAAAATTATGCAGCTTTTGTGAATTGTTCAACAAAGCCCATCAATACAATTTTTCATGCCACACAATTCAGTCCTGACATGAACGGTGCAACACTTTCCGGATGTGGCGAGATCAACCCTATCCAGAACGACCCTGAAATGCAGACCATTGGTATAGGAACGCGTATACTTATGAACGGAGCTGAAGGTTTCGTTATTGGAGAAGGAACGCGCAGCAGCCCGGAAAAACCAAATCTTGCAGGAGTCGCAGACATGCATGATATGGATCCGGCACTCATGGGAGGCTTTAAGACATCTGCCGGACCGGAGTGTATCGCATCATGGGCCATAGCAATACCAGTTACAAGCCAGTCTGTGCTTGATGCTGTTCTTAAAACAGACCTTGATATCCCAATGGTCATAAATGAGGTTGATAAAAGAGTGATTATAGGCAGTAGCACATATGCAGATGCCTGGAAAAATACAGACCTTGCAGTCAGCTTCGATCCTGATCTGTGCCTCAATTGCGAAGTATGCAAACCTACCCGGGATTGTCCAATGGAGGCAATATACCACCAGAATGACAAGCTGATGCTTAACAGGTATTTGTGTTTCAATTGCGGTCTCTGCTCAACTCTCTGTCCTGGCAGAGTATTCACTGCAAACTTAGGAAGCCTCCACTTTGAAAAAGAAACTGAGCAGCTAAATATCCCGATCGTCCTGAGACAATCTGACCGTAAAAGATCAGAGGAACTTGCAGAGAAACTGAAAGAGAAGGTAATGAATGGCGAGTTCAAACTCAACGAGATGGTTGAGAAGATACAGCCATAATTAGTGTAATAATGAGAAGGTTTTTCAGCATTGTAAATTATTAGGCAACGTAGAGATAATGATAGAATCGGCATCAATCTAGTTAACACCCCCAATTCTGTGTTTCAGTCCACCTTGTCCATATCATTCGCCATTGCAGTACTTGCATACTTAGCTAAAATCTTAAGTGCGTAATACTCCATGTATCACATCAGAGAGCTATATATTCTCACAGGCATAATGTGTCATCTACCGTCCTGAAAGTAGCTCTGTGGACATCAGCAAGGACATCAGAATGACCACAAGTATGCCTATGAATCACCAAGATACATTCTTAGCATATAGAATGAATTACACTTTCACTCCGCTTGCCTTCATGTCACCAAAGTAAGAAAAAAATGATGGTTTATTATAACTCTGTTCGTTTATTACAGTTGTATTGAGTACAGTTGCAACTGTAATTCTGTTGTTCCCATGGGTCGAATGATATCGGCGTGATTCCCTTATTTTTACAAATTTCTTCTAATGCTTCTTTGAAAAATCTATATTTCTTTAATGACTTGCTTTTTTGGATGATATCAGCACTATTGCCTATATCTTTGTAAGGTTCACCAAAATAAACGTTTATTATTTTTGCTTTTTTAGAGTTATCTAATAATTCTATTCCATAGTACCCTTCTTCTGTAGCCTTTTTTATAAATCGCCATTCATTTTCATATTTCCAATTACACAATTTTCTACAGAAAATAGTATCGATTGACATACATTCTGAATCATCGTCAAGTATTCTTTCTATTAGTTTGTATTGGATTCTTTTTATATAACTGTCGCCTTTTAAATTCACTCGATTACTGGAAGAATCGCCAATATCGACTTCTATAGCAATACCTTGGAAACCGGCTGCGTAGTGTCCCCACATAAGAGGATTACCTAAAGAAGAACTGTCACTAAACGAGCATATTAAATGGGCTAATTTTAAATCCCACATGAACTCTGCTTGCTCAGGCCAAGATTTAAAAATTCCTTCCATAGGGTCATTTAGGTTATAGAAACGTGAACACCAAAATTTATTCTTTTCAATTATTTGTTTTGCACGGCAGAAATACTTGCTATCATTTAAAGGCATGAATTTTATTAATGTCATACTCACAAATAGTGATTGATTATTGAAAGTTTTTTCTTTGTATGTTACTCCATGAATTAAATCGAACCACTCTAAAGGAAAGATTTTTAACATATTTATAATTTATAGATTAAATTATAGTAAAGAACCTATTGTTTGAAACTTATGATATTAGTATTACTCTCAATCGAATATGGTTTTAAAATGCATAAGTTATAAACCAAAGATATCTAATCATAAATGACTACACTTCTTTTACAATACGGAAACCAATGTCTGACCTAACATCAGAATTTGTGTTAGCTCTAAATGCTGATGAACAACCATTATTACTTTGGTAAAAGCTGCCTCCACGCAATACTCTATATGAAATACTATTAGATTGCCAAGCACCACCATCTGAAGGAGCATTTTCATAGTTTGAATGCCATTCATCTTGACACCATTCCCACACATTACCGTGCATATCATATAATCCCCAAGAATTAGGCTTTTTTTGACCTACAAGATGTGTTATTCGGTCAGCGTTGCCAAAATGCCAAGCATATTCTCCCAATTTGGAATCATCATCACCAAAGTAGAATTTGGTAGTTGTACCTGCTCTGCAGGCATACTCCCACTCAGCTTCAGTTGGAAGACTGTATTTATCTGTACCTTCCATTTCATTTAGCATTTTAACGAATTCCTGTGCATCATCCCATGAAATTTGTTCTACCGGATAGTTATCACGAACAGTATATTTTGGATTCCGGGATGTCATATTTATACTGAAAAAATAGGAAGGATTGTTACCCATGACTTCAAACCATTGCTCCTGAGTAACCTCGTAAGTTCCGAGGTAAAAACTATTCCCTATAATCACTTTATGAATTGGTTTTGTTGAGCTCATTTCAATAGAACCCATCTCAAAATCACCAGCCGGAATTAGCACAAACTCCATGCCAATAGAATTCATGTATACTTTGGGTATGTCTTCAATGCTGGTAAAAGTTGTTCTTTTATCGTCAAGATTTGCAGTATTTTCCATCGCTTCAATTACTTCTTTACGATTGTATTGTGCACTTTCATAAGTGGGGTCTATCTCAATAGCTTTGTCAAAAGAGTACAGTGCTTCTTCGTATAATCCAAATTCATATAGAGCACATCCTCGATGATTCCAAGGAACCGGATTAAAAGGATTTATCTCTATAGCCTCATCCAATGAGTCTATAGCTTCCAGATATCTACCAAGTTTGGTTAAAGTAAGTCCACGATTGGTCCATGCACTTGAGTAACTTGAATCGATTTCAATGGCTTTGTCAAAAGAATTTAATGCTTCTGTATATTCTCCCTTTTCGTAGAGTGTATAGCCTTCTTCATTTAATTCCTCGGCACTCACTGGATTGGATACCAGCAATGAAATAGACATTACTATAAAAGCTACAACAATAAAAGCAACAATGGCAGAAGCAATGATTTTATAGTTATCACTATAATTTTTAGAATAAATTGTTTGTTCTGAACTGTCAACTGTTGATTCTGCGACAATATTAAGGAGATGCCTTAAATCATCCCTATCTACTAATTCAACATCATTAGCATCTGCAAGTTCAATTGCTGATTTGGTAAAATAATTATTAGTAACTACCATAGCTTTTGTACAATTGTACATTGCTTTTGACGCTACTACTTCTTGTATTGCCTTATTTGATACTTTTTTTGCGTATCTTTTAGTTTGTACTGCAACTTTTTCTCCATCTTTGAATAAAACCAAGTCTGCTCCTTGGTCTCCAGATAATGATGTATTTTGAACAGAATATCCAAGTTTTCTATAAATTTGACCAACATATTCTTCGAAATCAAAACCGGCCATTTGGTCGATTTCATCCATATTTATATTTATTGAAGGATATGCGAGGTTATCAAACGCAAATAACACAATTATAAAAACCAATAAGAATAGCAGGATAATGGCAAGTGTGGTTGAGAAAATCCAAGCAACAAGTATGATGACTATCGCAAAAGAAACTAAGGCTATGTTTTCTTCTTCAGGAGATGGTTTTCTCTTTCGGGATGAAGAACGACTGGAACCAACATATATGCGCATGTTGAAAATAATAAGCTTTAATGCGATATATATGTGGGGGAATTTATCTAAAATCTAAAATGTCCTTCTATTGGCAGATGAAAAGTTTGTTCTTGAGGCTGTTGGCTTGATACGTCCATAAACCTTCTCAGTATCTCCTGGGGAGTCAGTGTTATTACCGGAGCATCAGTATTGCCCGGTTCCGCTTTTACTACAATTATGCCGTTATCCATGGATTTTAAGGTTTCTTTCAAACTCTCAGAAGTATCAACCACATATACCTTTTTATTTCCTGCACCCTTTGCCACCGCTGCAAGGTCTGTGTTCTTTGATGTGGCTGTGGGTTGATTGCCAGTTGAACCATAGGCACGGTTGTCAATAATGATCAGAAGATAATTCTGCGGCTCCTGTGAAGCTATTGTAGCAAGGGTTCCCATATTCATCAATATGGAGCCATCCCCATCTATTGTAATGACCTTCTTATCAGGTCTTGATAATGCAAGACCAAGGCCTATTGAGGACGCAAGTCCCATGGAGCCAAGCATATAGAAATTATTGGGCATATCACACGCATGATGCAATTCCTTGCAGGGAATACCAATGTTACCTATGAGCAATGCATCCGTTTCCTGTGCCTTTGCAGCAATCTCATTTATGGCATCTATGCGCTTCATTATTGTTTTCTCCAGAATGGTATGGGTAAAAGTACAGCAACGGGTTTTTTCTGATTTGAAACTGCGCTCCATGCCTTTACAATCAGATCTGCCGGGTCGACACCTTTTTGCGGAAGGAAATATGGAATATCCATAGTGTCCAGCAACTTCGAAGTAAGCTCACCCATTGGAACCTGTGCAACTATTGATTCACCTTCCACACCCCTGTGACTAATTATCATGAGAAGTGGGATGCCATAGAGCATATTTAGTGAAGCAAGCGCATTGATCGAATTTCCAAGACCTGAGTTCTGCATGAGCATTGCAGGCTTCTTGCCTCCCATATAGGCACCAGCACATATACCCACGCCTTCTTCCTCACGGGTCACTGGCAGATGGATGATATCAGGGGATTCATCCACCTTTGGGATAAGCTCCTTAAGATTGGCACAGGGTACACTGACAATAAAATCAATCCCTGCGTAATTTATGCCTTTGAATATGGACTGGGAAGGAGTTAGGTCAGCTGACAAAGAGGACATCATGTTATCACCATACCTTAAGGTCTATTGCTTCGATGCGAACGCTCCTGCCTTCCACACCCACTACCATGCCGGAGTGGACCTTCTGCATCATGCAGTATTCAGGAACGAACTTCACGGTCTGAGCTACTTTTGGAATCTTACCCTTTGCAACCTTGCCATCAAAGGCAAGTATCATACATAGGCCAATATCCTTGAACTTAAACTCGTCATTTCCGAGCCTGTGAAGTGGGCCTACCATATGAACTGTGTATATTGCACCGGGAGTCTTATCGAGAACCTTTGCAAAATGAGTCACAGGACATCCAAGAGGCCTGTATCGAAGTATGTCACCGACTTCCACTTCTATAGAAGTATCAAATGGATGAATATCTTGCCTGCAAGAGCAATGGCATCGAAATAGTCGCCTTTTACAGTTACAAGGCAGACTGAATGATTATAGTTATGTAATGTCCACAATCTGTGAACACTTTCCTTTGGGACCACAAGGAGCAGTGGCTGTCCGGTTATGCTGCATACATGAGCAAATGCCCTGGCAGTATTACCTGCGGATGCCACAACCATTATTCTTTTTTCTTCCCGTTCCCTGAGTCTCTGCATGGTCGGGAATGACTCAAGGTCCTTGAAGGTGCATGTCATCAGATATGCATTCTTCTGCGGCCAGTAACCGTTAAAAGCAATCCACAGGTCATCAAGACCGATGGCCAAAGCAAGTTACTCACTTTTATAGGTAAGCGTTCTTCCAGAGCCTTCTTCTATAATACCAGTGACAGGCAACCAGTTGTAGTATTTCTATATACCTGGCATATCTGTTGGAATCAACTGTTTTGATGCATAAAAAGCACGAAGTAGAGAATCATCATCCTTTTTACAGTTTAGTGAGTAAGGATCATGAACTTCGCCATATTGAAGGCATTTCACATTGTACTTGTCCATATAGCAAATGTGGAAAGAGCGATTATAAAAGTTACCCTTTTAAGAGGATAATTGTCCCAAATAGGATAAAATAGAAAAATGATTGTACAATACGGACTTATAAATCGCCTCTGTAATAAAGTAGAATTTAGGCTCTGTATATGGAATTGTGAACATTTACCTGCAGGACGTTGAAATAATCAACATGATGTTGAACTACTCCACGCTTACGCATGGAGATTCTTACAAGTAACTACAAGTTGCAGCTCTGTTTGTAAATTATCAAGAAAATCCTGATAGCCTGTCCAAATGGCATTCTGTGATAGGTAACGCATCATGATATTGATAGAACTGTTTCTATCTCTATCTATGTTATTACCACAATCACATATCATTTCACGCTGATTCAATGGCATTGTATGTTGTTTTCCACAGGAACAGCATGTCTTTGACGTATAACTCTCATCAATTTTTATTGTTTTTTTACCTGCAAATTCGGCTTTATAGGTCAAAAATTCGATGAAACGAGATAAATATCCATTATTTTGAGTAGAACGATTGAGAGCTTTTATTTTAGATTTACCCATATTTTTAACATTAAGGTCGCCTACGATAATCGTATTAGCTTTGGTATTCTCAATCATTGTTTTGGATAATTTATGTTGATAATCTTTAATTTGATTGTTACTTTTTCTTTGCATTTTTCTATAAGAAGCATGTAAACGTTTCCATCTAGTACTACCTTTTTTACAATGGTCACGTCTTGATTTTATAGCATCTATTTTAGGATTCCAATATTTATCTGGTCGTGGGTTTATAGATTCAAAAAACTTACAATCAGAATTTATAGCAGTTACAATTTTTGAAATACCCAGATCAATTGCCTGATATTTGTTATTATCAACATATTTTTTTATAACAGGTATTTCAATTATACATGATAAATAAAAATCTCCCGATGATTTATAGAGAATCGTATTATAAATTTCCCATTGTTTGATCTTTGTTTCTTGTAAATCATCAGGTATTTCAAAGGATAATTTTATATTATTATATTTATGGGAAAACGTAACAGTATTATCCGTTATTTTGAATCCACTTTGATTATAGGGAATTGTGAAAAAATATTTTTTACCTTTGAATTTCGGTGGTCTTGCATCTTTGTTTCCTTTTTTCCATAAACCAAAGAACGATTTATAGTTAGCATCTAGTTTTTTAAGAACACCTTGTAAGGTTTTACTATAAACAATATTAATATTAGGATATTGTTTTTTAAGTTCAGGTAACTTGTTTTGTTGTTCAATATATTTTACAGAACGATTCTCATTTTCCCATGCAGATTTTCTTTCAGATAATGCATTATTATAGACAAGTCTACATTGTTCAGATATATTCCAAAGAACATCTTTTTGTTCATCGGATACTTGAATTTTGTATTTCCTGGCCAAAAGCATTTTTCTTACCTTGATCATCTACATATTTTTTCAAAGTATCTAAAGTAACTTGACCTTTTAATACTAATTGCTATATGAATACAGATACTTAATTAAGTTTATGTTGCATTCGAATACCACGCCTTCCATCCACATCAAATCAAAGATTTAATGTGCACGTTTAATCTTCGATTTAACATGTCCATCTTACGAAAGGTGACTTCTCGGCTTACAATGTTAAAAAGCATCACTATCCATTGATTTTTAAACCTTCTACTGTTCCATTTTCATTAGCCATATAATATGTCTTTGCAATCAGCTTTTTTAATACTGGAGTTTGTTCTGAGAGATTAACCGATCCCCTGGTTCCATAGTAAACTATGAAATAGTCATTTCTGCTTTCAAGAAATGGTTTTTTATAAACCAAAAAGTATCCGGATGTAATTTCACTATCATATTTGGCAGCATCAAATTTTTTTTGACCAAATGTTGGTCGCCAGGCATTCTTGCTTTCAAGCCTTTTTACCTCTTCATCTATTTCTTCATTTATATCTAATTGCACAGTAGAAACCTGTCCGTGTTCTTCTAAATATTGAGTTAGTTCATTCTCTGATTGCAGGAACTTTTTATCATCGTCAAAGTACCATACAGCTAACATCGTTCTTCGTGTATAGTTCCCATAACTGCAAAATTGTGAGATTTTAGGAAATAAAAGTGTACATTCTTGTTTATTATCAGTTATCGATTTTGGGACATACCAGTCTGGCATAGCCTCTGAAGGGGGGAGACCTGGACCAATCGCAATGAAATCAAGAATAAAACATATTCCAACGACAATTATGATAAGTACCAGCAAAATTGTTTTTTTGTTCATTTTTCACCCCTTTAAATTCTGTAAAAATGAAATGTATGATCAAGTCTTATCCATGCTGGCATTGCGCTTCCCAGTTCCCAAACGCTATGCAATGGTAATCTTCTGTATCTCAGGCATCATGTATGAAATTTCAGTCTTTGTTTTCCAATATTTCGTGATATATTTCTTTGCCTGCAAAACTTCCCATCATGTAAAAATTACGAACCTCTGGTCCAAGTCCATCAATTATATTGTTAATTGAGTTAAAACTCTTGGACAATTTATCAACCTGTCCTTCAGTAATGGAATCACCTTTTTCAGCCTCAAAATAATCCTTGAGGATTCCATCAATCACACCCTTGAAGTGCCAGTCCTGGGGATTTGAGGGTGTTATAGCAATAGACGTTTTATACAATTTGAGTACATCCTCATGCATGCCAAGTCCGGTTAGTGCTATGAGCTTGCCTGAAAGTGACTCAAGGGACCTTGGACTGGTTTCCAATAAGCCATCATATATAGAAAGGGCTTTCTCAAATTCTGTCAGTTTGTTCAAAAGCATGCCACGATGATTTTTCACCTGAGCATCATCAGGGAATTTTTCCTCTGCTTCATCAAGATAAGAAAGCGCTTCCTCATTTTCATCCACCATCTCCAGAACCATAGAGCTCTGCAAGAGCCTGTCCTTTTCATCATCCATCTGCATGATGAAAGCTTCTGCAAAACCAATGCCACGCTGGGTTTGCTCCATCCCATGATAAGTAGCGACTATCTGGAGAAGGTGTTCCATACTGGGAGTCTCACGGAAATGTTCCTTCAGACTCTGCATGTTATTTGCAAGCATTTCTTTCATATCAGCTTCTGTATTTTCTTCCATGCTAAGTATAATGGGAGATTGCTTTTAAAACCTTACGAATCATGACCTTCAAGAATATTATAGAGATAGTTCTGCAGTATTGCGTGGTCCTCCAATATCAGGTCTGCCTCAGATAACTTCTCAGGAGACACATAGGTTGGTACAGCTACACAGTAAATACCTGCCTTTTTTGCAGATTCAACACCCATGGGGGCATTTTCAATTACAATACACTCATCCTTTGCAATGCCAAGCATCTCAACAGCTTTAAGATAAGGTTCAGGATACGGCTTTCCATAATGTACATCCTCGCCAGAGACCACAACATCAAAGACACCGGGAAAGAACTGATCCATGAATGATTCAACTGTAACCCGCTCAGAACCTGTGACAACTGCCAACCTGAAATTATTCTTAAGGACATTGAGACAATCGGCCATGCCATCGAATGCTTTCACATCGGCAATGCTATTAAAAATCTCAATTTTCCTTTGAAGGATCATCTCATGCATCTCTGGCTCAAAATCTCTGCCAGCTTTTTGGAAGAGCCACTGCAGACCAAGCCTGTGATTGGCACCTTCTACCTCATATATATCTGCAGGCGTAACATTGACACCAAGCTCACTTGAAACCTGCATCCACGCCTGTGCATGGTATGTCATGGAATCGACAAGTACACCATCCATATCAAAAATAAGGGAACGTAGCATGGGGTGTAATTGCCCCAATACACGATAAATCTTATGCGATAAACAGAGTCATAGTTCACACAGTTGTATTGTTGTACCACCTATAGGGCAGTTCATAATCCAGTGTATCACTATAAGCAGACGGCATGAAGAATTTAGTACCTCTGTCATTAAGAGAAACTACAAACTCCGGATCAATTGCATCCAGTTCCTCTTTTGTTGCATCGGCAGTGACAGATTTGCCGATACGATACAGTGCAAACTGCTTGTTGTAAAGGGCAGATGTGGAATTTGGATCGATAGCCAGCACCTTATCATAGCATTCCACTGCAAGATCGACATCTCCGAGGATATTGTGGATGAAACCTTTATTATACCAAGCAGTTGTACATGAAGGGTCGAGTTCCAGTGCCTTCTCATAATAATAGATGGAACCCATGTGACTGCTCCTCAGGTACGACAGCATACCCAGATGATACCAGGCAGATGCACTGGTCGGATCAGAACTTGCCGTCATTTCAAATGTTGATGAGGCACTTGCCAGGTCACCCATAAGATAGTAAGTAAAACCTTTGCTGTTCAAAGCCTTGGAATTACCAGGTTCCAATTCAAGGATCCTGCCATAAGTTTCAATTGCTTCCTCATATTTTCCAAGCTTTTCATAGACTGATGCCTGCCCAAACATTGCAATAGAATCTGCAGGAGTAACAGAAAGTATCTTTTCGTAGAAATCCAATGCAATTTCGTACTTTCCAAGCTCCATTGCGGAACTGCTCTGGAATTTAAGCACAGTGGCATTTGTCGGATCATATTCCAGAACATTGTTGAAAGCATCTATAGACCGGTCATAGGCTCCAAGATGGTATGCAGCATAACCTGTCCTGTACCATACATCTGTATTCTGGGCATCCTCTTGAAGTATGGTTTCGTAAGACTGGAGAGACTCGTTATACATACCGAGATTATCGTAGGATGAAGCCTTAAAGTAAAGAGCATCAGAATTTGCAGGCTCTTTCTCCAGTACCTTCTTAAAGGATTCAACAGCCAGTTGATCATCTCCGTTATTATAGTGTGAAATGCCCTTCTTGTACCATATATCTAAGTTATAGGGTTCAAGTAATATTGCATTTTCATAAGAGACAACCGCATCAGCATAATTGCCAACCTTGTCATGGGCTGCCGCCATACTTGCCCAGGCTTCTGCAGACTCCGGATCAAGAAGTAGGGCTTTTGTATAAGATTCAATGGCTGCGTCCATCATCAACATATTTTCAAAGGTAGAACCCCTTGAAACCCACACTTTGTCGTAACTGATAACATCTCCAAGTATTTCTGCGTTATCCAGACTATTGCTATTGATATTTGAAAACGAATCGGAAGTATACCAGATCAATACATCAGAACTGAGAATACCTTCATCTATTACCCCAAAGAACGTGGAAGTCCTCGGATAGTGTGAAAATGAGTTGCTGGTGTCCCCAAGTAGATCCTGATTTACACTCAACTGGAATCTGGCCACGGAATGAGTCGGATCCAATTGAAGCACCTGCTCATAAGATACAATAGCTTCT
Source organism: Methanolobus sp. (assembly GCA_034008115.1). Classification (GTDB taxonomy): domain Archaea; phylum Halobacteriota; class Methanosarcinia; order Methanosarcinales; family Methanosarcinaceae; genus Methanolobus. The sequence continues at coordinate 70,714 of JAVEPM010000001.1, read as the reverse complement.
TCGTACCTGCGGAGTTCATGCAGAGCATTGCCTTTCCTGAGCCACGTATCAACAGATTCAGGATGTAACTCAAGTACTTTGTCGTAAACTTCAACAGAATCACCATATTTACCAAGATGATCAAAATCAAGACCCCTATTATAAAGGGCTGCTGTGAAGTTTGGCTCCAGTTTTACAGCTCTGGAATATGCTTTTTGGGCCGCATTGTATTCACCAAGTCGATCGTAGTCAAGGGCAAGGTCATAGTGAACCCTTGCACATGAACTGTCTATCTTCAGGGCTTTTTCGTATGCATCAATGGCTTCATCGTATAGCTCAAGACTATCATACGCATTGGCCTTTTTATACCAGATAATTGGAAAATCAGGTTCGATGGCTCCTGCATTATTTAGTGCTTCAATAGCGCTTTCATAGTCAGCCATCTTATAAAAAGCAAGACCTTTGTTAAACCACAGCAGAGCAGAATCGGACTTGAATTCAGGAGTACTGCCATAACAATCTAAAACTCCCACAGGAACACCGAATAGAACAGCTCCCGAACCATAAGACTCTGCTATTGTACTGTCGGGTCCAAGTTTCAATGCCTTATCATAAGATTCTATGGCCTCTGAATACTTCCCCATGAGATCAAGGACAGCACCTTTGCGAGTCCATACCTCAGCATTTCCAGGTTCATAAATGAGAAACTGCTCATAGGCTTTCAGGGCAGATTCAAAATTTCCAAGTTGCTCATAGGCTTTTCCCATTTTGTACCATGCATCAACTGAATATGGGTCCACCGTGAGAAGCGCATCGTATTGCTTCACTGCAAGTTCATATTGCCCCATATTCTCAAAATCCAGGGCTTTATTATAATGTGCATTGATATTGGCAGGTTCGAAGTCTAAAGCCCTATCATAACATGTTATAGCACTCTGAAAATCACCCAGGCCATCGTAGGCAAGACCTTTTCCATACCAGTAAGCAGTATTGTCAGGTTCGATCCCAAGCGCTTCATTATAAACACTTATAGATTCATTGTATTTGCCAAGCTCATATAAACTGCCTGCACGCCTTGCAAGCTCGGATGAATGTGAATTTGCAAAATCCAGGATTAGATCATAATAGTAGAGGGATTCATCGTACCTTCCAAGAGCCTCAAATGCCAGTGCTTTTTGGTACCACACACTTGGAATCCTGAGGTCATGATCTACACCATTTATTTCAGATTTTAGGGAAACTTCCTCAAAGGAAAAAAGACCGACATCAAAAATCGTTTCATAATCTGAAAAACTTTTATTTGATAGCAATTGAAGGGATCTGTTATAATAGATAAGAGCTCCTTCATAGTCTTCCTGCCCTGACAGTGAAAGAGCTTTTTTGAAAAGAGCAACCGGAGAATCCGGGTAACTGGAAAGTATCCGGTCGTACGTCTTTGATGCTTCAGTATAATCCCCCATCAGAAAAAGTGTCGAACCTTTATTGTCCAGTGCCTGAATGTGATCTGGATCTGCCTCAAGTGCTTTGTCATAATAGATAAGAGCTTCATCATATGTACCGTTCTTGGTCAGGGAAACTCCAATAGAGTTCAATCCACTGGCTTCCGGTCCCAAGCTATCAGCTAAAGGACATAAAGAAAATACTGCCAGAAGGATTATTGCATAAAGAGCAGGGTTTTTAAATAGCATGACATTACCTTGGAGAAATAATAAAGTGCTAACACTTGGGAGTAAACATATAGCATCTTTAAGTATTTACATTTATCTAGTTCAAAACAGATAATTATAAAATATACTATATAATTGTTGTGGAGGATTTAATTGCCAAGTCATAGGACATTGAAAGAAACCGGACATTCACAGCAGAATTTCAAGAACTCGACCTTTATTGCTTACGCAGTTCCTGTTAAGGATGAATGTGAAGCGAAGGACTTCATCGATCTGATCAAAAATAAACATAGTGATGCAAGTCACAACGTTTCTGCATACCTCATAAATTCAGACAACGTGCTTGCTATGAAGTATGATGATGACGGGGAACCTGCCGGTAGTTCAGGAAAAACGCTATTCAAAGTCCTGGAGATGAAGGAGTTAAGCAATGTGACTGTGGTCGTGAGCAGATATTTTGGTGGCATTAAACTGGGTTTTGGAGGGCTTGCCAGAGCATACAGGGAAACTGCGATCGCAGCCATAGAGAGTGCCGTGATTATAGAGGTCCATGAAACTACAAGCATACATATAGATGCGGATTATTCGGACATTGACACTATTACCAAGTTGATGCCTGAATATGGGACAATTAAGGAAACTGATTACTCTGATATTGTGCAGTTTACATTAGAGGTTTATTCAGAGTTCAAAGATGAGTTTATAGAAAAGCTTATCGATATAACTAAGAACAGGGTTACTATTAAATAAGATACTTCCACCTGAAAAGCAGAATCAATGCAATCATTCATTATTATTTTTCTAGCAGAAAATAAATATAATGAGCTATCCCATAGATTATCATTATCAAAGAACCGAGAACAATATGTCCAAAAGAGCAAGAGATATGGCATTCAGGCACTTCAACAAAGGAGTAAGCCTCATTGAGAAAGGACTGCATGAAGATGCACTTAAAAGCTTTGAACAAGCTGAAGAGCAGGCAAAGGAAGCAGAATCACCTCAGATACTGGTAGCAGTATTGCAGACATACGCAGACCTGTTGTTTTCACATGATAAAAAAAATGCAGCTGTTGAAAGATACATTACAGCTTCTGATATCCTTGAAAAAAATCCTAAATATTTGGCTCCTGAACAAAGAGCAAGTATGTTCAGCAATATGGGAACTGCCCTTGAAAACATAGAGAAGAAAGAAGAAGCAAGGGACAAATACGAAATATCTGCACAAATATACAGGGAACTTATTGAGAAAGAGCCTTCAAACACATCACACATATCAAATGCAGTTTCAACACTCAACAACATGGGTGCACTCCTTGCGGAAATGGGAGAAAATGATGAAGCTTTGGAGAGATTTGAAGAAGCTTTCACGCTCTATGAAAAGACATCTGAGAACGAAAAAGATGATCCTGAATATCAGCTCAAGAGAATCACAATACTTGGGAACCTGCTGAACATTCCTGTGGAAAGTGCAAGCAAAATGGATGGGGAAAGGTATGGACAATTACTGGAAATGTACCTTGAAGAAACACGTGAAAATAATGTTGAGTCATCAAAAGTTCCCAGAGCTTTGCAGAATTTTGCACGCATACTCGAGAACGAAGGAAAACACGATGCTGCATATATGAAACTTCAGGAAACGCTGGAAATCGTTTCAAAGCAGTTTGACGAAGATCCGGATGATCCCGTTAACAGGAAGATGCTTAGCAAGCTTCTCAGGGATATGAACTGGCTTCTGGAAAATGAAGAGCAATCTGATAAATTGCTGGAGAAACATGAATTAATCCTGGAAATGTCCAGAAAATTACTGGCATCCATGCCATCAAATACATCTTACCAGTTAAATGTAGCTTTTTCTCTTGACATTATTGGGAACCTGTTAAAAGAAAGAGGCAGAATTGAGGAAGCAATGCAAAGAATTGAAGAATCTGTTGACATTGCATTACAGGCCCTTCAAATAGAATTAGAGGATGATTCAAGCCTGCAGGCAGGAGTGTCTATAATAGAAGACATGCTTGCACTTGTAGAACAGACAGATGACATCGATACTAAATTGGGTTTTTACGAAAAGCTGGAAACAAAGATTTTGACAGTGAGTCAGGAAAGTCTGGAGTTTGGACTGATCAACGCAGGAATTTGTTATGAAATTGCTAAGATATTTACCGAAAAGGGTGCTTACACAGAAGCTCTTGAGAATTTCAAAAAAGCTCTCATGACGTTCGAAACTGTCACACATGCAACGGGGGATGATTCAAAAATGAATGAAGTTCTGGAAAACATAGCACAGACACAGTTAAGTCTTGGACAGATCGATGATGCTTTGAGCAGCTATATTCAGCTTATAAAGACAGGATGCTCCGACAGAGGATATACGGACAGAATAGACGAGATACTACTTGAAAAGGAAAAAAGAGCAAGCAACACAGGTAATGTAGAAGTCCTGAGAAAAGAGTATGAAAATATACTGGATATCAGAACTGAATTGCTTGGACTTGTGCCCGATGAGAACGGGAAAGATGCAAGCAAGATCAAAGAACTACAGGAAAAGATAGCTGACATTATGCTTGCAATGGGACAAAACAGAGAAGCACTTCAGGTATATGAACAGCTTCATGAAACGGAAAACACAAACATATACCTGCCTAAAATACTCAAAGTGCTTGAAAAAATCAAACTCTCAGCTGACACAAAGCAAGAGTCTGAAGAACTTGAAATACTTGAATTCCTGCTTACAAAATATAACAAGCTGCTGGAAACCAATGGAAATGATGTTTCGATCCATATCAAGCGCGCATATCTTATTGAGAACATCGCACAGGCCCTTTCTGAAAAAGGAGAAACTGAAGAATCCGGATACATGTGCAACTATGCTCTTGATGCCTACAAAGTATTGGCTGAACTGGAAACGGAGAACATGTTCCCAATTGAAAGGGTTGCAGCCCTGCATGCAAAAGTAGCAGAGCTTGCAACGAGCCAGAATAACGTTGATGAGGCAAAGGCCAGATATGAAATGTCTCTTGAAACTTACAGGTCATTGATGGATCTAAGTCCTTCAAACACAGCACATAAGCTTGATTATGCAGGAGTTTTAGATGGAATTGCTTCTTTTTTTCTTAGCGTGGAAATGCATACTGATGCAAAGAAAAGTTACGAAACTGCCCTGAAGACTTATGCAGAGATTATGGAGCTAGAGCCTGATAACCCGGCATATCGCTCTAATGTGACAATTACACTGCAAAATCTTGGATATACCCTGGAACTGATGGGAAGAAAAGAAGATGCATTGTGGATGTATGAAACTGCCAGAAAGATAGATGAAGGGATTGAATGAAGTGAAATGACAATAACCCCGCATTCCGTGAAAACGGAATACAAACCCTTCACAACAAATAATCCTTGCCTTTACTCATACTCCAGTTCAGGTGAATTGAAGGAGGGAATGTGAACATTTATAAATATTTTTTGAGGAGATACTGAGGGGGAACTGCCTTAATGTTCACATTCCTGTGCAATCCAATTCCGTTTTTGACGGGCTTTAGTGATGCCCATATCGTACCATTTCAGTCACAATCCATCTTATTGTGTGACAACAATACCTACTATTAAAACATACTATATAAACATATCTACAGTATAATATCTGATTACCACCATAATGATGAGGTGATTTTGCAATGGCAGAAAAGAAGATAGGAAAACTAGAAATCATATTGTCTCACACTTTACAAAGATGGATATCAACAAAATAACTAGCATAGGTCGTCCTCTGGACTTTAACTATTTGACAAATAAACTGATATCCATCATTGCACTACTTACTTTTGCTGTTATTGTACTTGCCAGTGCAATTAACGGAGAGACGAACTATGCAAACCTGATAACAGGAATAAGGGCAGGTTTACTAATATTTCTTCTATGGGCGATCTCAAGGGAACTTGACCCGGACAACGAGTGGAGCGCTTTTGTAACTGTATTTCTGGCACTTGCTGTTAGTATTTTTTCTGAAATACCACCCTTACTTTCATTTGTCTGGCTTGTCATACTCTTAAGAACAGTTAATCATTCGACTGGCATGCCTGCGGGAATAATGGATTCTTTGTTGTTTGCCGGGATTGGAATAATACTTGCATACAATATATCCTGCATTTACGGTATTCTGACAGCTACGGGGTTTATACTAGACAGCAGACTAAAAGACCCGGCAAAATATCATCTTGTAATTGGAATTATATTACTGGTAACTTCAGTTGTTATTCTCATTGAAAAAGATGTAGTGGTATCCACATATCCACTGGAAAATATGTTGCTTTTTGTATTTGGAACTGCCCTGTTCCTGCCTGTAATAATGGGAGCGACTAAATTAGAAAGTGTCGGAGACAGAACCGGAAAAACCCTTGATAGTGCAAGATTTAAATTGGCGAGGATAATGACAATCCTTATCTTTTTTGGAATGGCCATCATGTCAGGTGAAATCAATGCCCAACTGGTTATATTCATGTTTTGTATATTTGCAGGAATTGGAATTTATCGTATAGGAGTAAGCCCTTTGCTACATACATCCAAGCACTAGTCCCAACTAACGGATAAAATTATTATAGTATCAGGTTCAAGACTATTCTGTGAGTGAGAGAAACAATATTGGCATTTTATTCTTTACTGCCCTTATTCTGATATTTTCTTACATCAATTACCTCACAAACTATGCTGAAAACTATACTGCTTTGCTTGCAAAGCTTATACAGGCATTATTGATAATTCTGCTTGCGTACATCCTGAGCTCTGTTATTGAAAACCTAATTCGCAATAGGGTTCGTGACAACCGGGAAAGATACACCCTGAGAAAAGTATCCTCAGTAGCTATCACAGTGATTGCTGCAGGATTATTATTGATAGTCTTTTTGAAAGAAACAACCACCCTTATCATTGCATATGGTATATTCAGTGCAGGGATTGTCATCGCACTACAGGACGTGTTCCGTAACTTTGCAGGTGGAATCATCATTCTGTTCTCTAGATCTTTCAGGGCAGGCGACAGAATACAGGTAAACGATTGCTACGGAGATGTACTTGATATTACATATTTCCATACTACCTTAATGGAAATCAGAGAATGGGTTAACGCAGATCAGTACTCAGGAAGAATACTCAATGTACCGAACAGTTTCATCCTGAACACTTCAGTGAAGAACTACACACGTGACTTCTCTTTTATATGGGATGAGCTGACCATCATTTTAGCCCCTGGAAGTAACTGGGAAAAGGCGAAAAAGATAGCATTGGATACCATGAGTGAACTCACAAAAGATTACGTTGAACATTCCAAAAAAGAACTTTTCAATATGAAAGAAAAATACCTGTTAACAACTTACGATGTTGACACAAAAGTCTTTATGCAGATCAAAGGTGACAGAATAGAAATGAGTCTTCGATACGTAGTTGATCCTAAAAAGCGAAGACATGTCAGTAACATGATCACAGATAGGCTTCTTGATGTCTTTACCAATGAGACTGATATCTTCATAGGGAGTATATCAAGTGTTGAAGTTACAAAAATGCCGAAAATGGAAATCGGGTATTCTCAAGGACCCTGAACACACCCCATATTCTATTGCAGACTCCCGTTCTCTTTCAGGAATTGAAGCCATCGGCGCGCTTCAGCTACACGCTCCCTGGAAAACGCTTCATGAAACTCCTTTTCTTTCTTCTTTGTAGTTCCGTCTTTAATCTCCTTCAGATCCATTATTGCCCGCAGTAACCCGGCAGTCTCATCAAAAAGAGTCTTTGCTTCTTTGTGTGAGTGTTTCTTCGTAGCTAACTCTAGTTCATCCTCTTTTTCCTTTTCCCTTAGGTAAGAAATGTACATATCTATCTGCTTTGTATCTTCAGCTGATAGCGTATCCTTGTTTAAGAGATTCCAGACAAGATCATGCAATTTACACTTACGTCCTTTTATGTCAACTGAATATGGCACTTCCTCACCCACCCAGAAAAGTCGGAGATGTAATGCTGCAAGAAGCTGTTTTCTTTCCCACTCGGAGATCATATAATCCTTAGCTGATTCTGGCATATGTAATTACTTCCTGTAATCAAGTATTCATATCTCAACATTATATGCTTCAATATTGTATATCTTATATTCCGCAGATGTCTAATAAAACTCACATTCCGCAGGTATAATTCCATTTTGAACAATTTTGCATGATAGCGTTTTTCAAACATAATTAATATCAATCTTATTTTTATATATTCAGGAAAAGCTTGTTTTGGTTGCATTCTTATTGAACAAGCAGAACATATTTTCCAGAGCATATAATCAAAATCATTACCAAGCAAAATGATGAACTTTTATTGTCGACCTGCGGAATGTGAGATAAAAAGTGAATGTTTTTCTTTTCTATTGATCTATGTATACCTATATTAATGCAAATCATAATAAATCATACTTAAATAGTAAATAGTGCTACGGATGGTTGATAAATAACTTTAATTCAAATAATTCGCAAAATATCTGGACATCTGCGGAATGTCGGGTATATTAAAAATGTGAGCAAATTATCAATTTAAACATCTTTAAATAAAAATAATGGCATTGTTAATAAATAATAGTTATATATGATAAGCACGTGTAGCCTTTATGAACTGTCCCAAATGTAAGAGTTCCAATCACAAAAAGAATGGTATGGCTACTGGCCGCCAGCGCTACAAATGTCATGATTGCGGATATAACTATTCAGTGCAGCTAAAATCAACTGCCAGTCCCGATTCTGTTAAACGGCAGGCTTTACAACTTTATCTTGAAGGATTAGGATTTCGTTCAATTGACCGTTATTTAGGAGTTAGTCACGTTTCTGTGTATAACTGGATAAAGAAGTTTGGGCAGGAATTAGAGGAAAAAAAGTTCATCGACTGCTCTTTTGCTAACAGGGGAACGAAAACAGGACAAAAGCTCTGGAAAAAGATAAAGAACAAAGAGATTGAAGAAGTGATGACCGATCACTGGAGCATATGTAGAGTTCCTTCCAGAAAACATTCATACTCGATCAAAAGCTGAAACATATACCGTTGAAGGATATAACAGCATATTCAGGCACTTTCTGGCAAGGTTGAGAAGAAAGACAAAGTGCTATTCCAAAAGTCTTGAAATGCTGAAATATTCTGTTCTTCTTTTAATGAAGTACAGGAATAAAGAGATAGATATGTTTAATTAACAATGCCAAAACAGAAATGGACAGTAAAAAAGCAATGGAACAACAAATAATATAAAAGGTATCAGGACAATTTTCCGCAATTTGTCCTGCCTTTTTCTGTCAGCCTGTACGATTTTATTTTATTGTTCCCTGCAGATAGCTCGGGACCTGCGCAGAGCTTTGAACACCCCGGACAATTCCCACTGCAGCTAACGTCTCCTTCAGTTGTACACTCTATATCTCCTTTTCTTTCCATGATGTTCAAAAGGTCCCTGAACTCATCCTGCCTGAGGTTGAGCTTAGAAGCAATGGTCCTGATGGTTAGATTCTCTTTGGAGTCCATCATTGCAGCAATCCTTCTAAGGAAAAATCTGTAACCAACTACCATTATACTCCCTCCCTGCATGCAAGTACATCATTCCAGGAGAACCTGTCTTTCCAGTATAGCATTCCTGCAAGGCAAAGCAGTCCAAGATAGATTCCCGGCCTGAAATTCTCCATTGCACTCCATCCTTCATAATCTTCAGGAATAATGAAGGAGTCAAGCAGATTCCCACCCATTATCAGTAGGTATACCAGCATAAACACAAGTGACATGATCATACCCACATACATAAAGGACACACCTGCATTTATGCCCTGGAGCATTTCTTTTACTCCGCTAAGAAATACCGCACCTATGACCAAGAGGCAGAAGCCACCAGCAAGATCACCAAAAACAAATAAGTGAGTGGTCCCGGTGTTCACTCCAAGTCCTTCTAAAATGTGCAGGATACCAAATATGCTGTAGAGCACACCTGCAAGTGCTGCAAAGATAAGTTCTTTTTTTCCATAATTATTGTCATCATTTTTTCCATTATATTGTTCCATCTATATCACACTCCTTTATTGCTCAGGCAAGCAGTCCTGTCCTGCTGCCGACCTGGTATATAACAAATGCAAATATCCATGCAAGTGATGTGCTATACACTAACTGGAACATTGCCCATTTCCAGGACCCCGTTTCTCTTTTTATCACGGCTATACAGGCAAAACATGGTACATACAGCAGGGTAAACACCATAAGTCCAAGTCCTGCAAGAGGCGTCATTGCTCCTGCAGCCAGTATTGCGGACAAGCTTTCCTCGTTCTCTCCCACACCGTAGAGAACTCCCATGGAACCTACTACGATCTCTTTAGCTACAACACCAAAGATCAATGCAACGGCGATCTTCCAGTCAAATCCAAGAGGTTCAACCAGAGGTTGCAGGATATGTCCAATGACACCTATCAGGGAGCCGGCAGTGCCATACACTTCTTCCGAAGCAAATGTCGCACTGTTCCCGGGTGCCGGAATGGAGGCAAGAAGCCACACTGCTACAACACCAATGAGGATAATACCTCCAGCTTTTTTGAGGTAGATCTTTCCTCTTTCCCACATGTGTATTAGAGATCCCTTGAGTGTTGGGATCTTGTATGAAGGCAGTTCCATGATAAAGGGCGTGTCCTCACCTTTAAGCACCGTATTTCTTAAGAGTGTGGCACTCAGAACAGCAACCAGGATCCCAAGGGCGTACAGAGCAAATATCACAAGTCCTGCATCTTTTCCAAAAAACGTACCGGCTAGCAGTACATAGACTGGAAGCCTTGCTCCACACGAGATAAAAGGTGCCACAAGTATGGTTACAAGCCTGTTCCTGCTATCTTCTATGGTGCGTGTTGCCATTATGGCCGGAACGTTGCATCCAAATCCCATTACAAGGGGGATGAATGATTTCCCATGGAGCCCGAACTTGCTCATGACCTTGTCCATTATGAATGCTGCTCTTGCCATGTATCCACTGTCTTCCATCAAAGATATCATTAAAAAGAGCAGGAGAATGTTAGGCAGGAATATGAGTACAGCACCGACACCGGCGATGATACCATCCCCAAGAAGTGATGCTAACCAGGGAATACTTATGGCGTTTACAGTGGTCTGGGCAAGCCACCCAAAGAAAATCTCAATGAGGTTCATAAAAGGTGTGGCAAAGGTGAAAGTGATCTCAAATGCTGCCCACATCAATGACAGGAATATGGGTATTCCCAGGAGCTTATTTGTGAGCACACGGTCAACCATGTCGGTACCGCTGAGATGAACACTATTAATATCACATACCTGACCCAGCATTGTCTTAATGGTTCTGTATCGTTGATCTGCTATTTCAGATTCAAGGTTTTCTGCATCTGCGTCAATTATTATATTTTCTATTCGTGGATAACTATCACTTTCCTTTGCTTTTTTGATTATGTTCTCGTCACCTTCAAGTAACTTCATACTGAACCAGCGCGTGGGATATTGTGAAAAACCAGGTTCATTATCAAGGATCTGTCCAATTTCTTCTGCTTTATCCTCTATCTTTTTATCATAAGTGAAAACAGTTTCATTGATCCGGGTCTTATGATGTTCTTTTTTGATGACATCCATAAGGTCCTCTATTCCGTCACCCTTGCTGCCTATTGTGGACACAACAGGGACTTCCAGGAATTCCTGCATTGTGACAATATCGATGCTGTCACCTTTTGCAAGGACAAGGTCTGTCATGTTAAGAGCAATGACAAGCTTAACTCCAAGTTCCATCAACTGGGTTGTGAGGTAAAGGTTCCTTTCAAGATTTGTTGCATCAATGACCTGGACTACAATGTCCGGCTTTTCTTCAATTATAAAATCACGTGCGATTATCTCATCAAGGGAATATGCCGTCAGACTATAGGTTCCGGGAAGGTCCACAATTTGCATTTCAACTCCATTGTGCATCCTTTTCCCCATCTTTCTCTCCACCGTAACACCAGGCCAGTTGCCTACATGTTGTTTTGATCCGGTTATGGCATTGAACACGGAGGTTTTTCCGACATTGGGATTACCGGTAAGTGCCACAGTTATTTTTTCTGTCATTCTTCCACCATTCTTGTGATTCACCTTATTTACGGGCTTATTCTACTATCTCAACAAGGATCGTTTCAGCCTCCTTCCTCCTGAGGGAAAGATTATACCCTTTCAGTTTGAACTCCACAGGATCGCCAAGTGGTGCCCTGCGAATGACATCAACTCTTGTACCAGGGGTCAGTCCCATGTCCAGTATCCTCCTTTTTGAAGACTTCAGACCATTTACTTTCAGAACCCGGACCGATGTATCAGGTTCAATGAGATCAAGTGTTTTTTCATTCATTTTATAATCCTTTGTATGTTTATTCTTTGTAGGTAGACCTAACATGTTTAACCTGGTATATATTAATTTTGATTAACACTTGATGATTGCATGTGCTATATGATGATTGTATGTACTATAGTATGTATGTAGGCCAGTAGCACCCCAAAAAATTGCATTGATCTTGCATTAATATTTCAACAACATTACAAAAGCAAAGCTGGAGTTAAGATAGGAATATTTAAAAAAGAACAGGGATCTTCAACAGGGCAGTTGCAAACCAAAAAGCTGAAGATCATTACTGATTATCAATCAATTTATATATCTTCTCCATATCAAGACAGCTTTCAATCACATTAGCAAGTTCCTCGTATGCCTCATCTTCAGTTGTGACTGTTTCTGGATGGTATTCTACACCCTTTTTTTCAGTCAGGTACGTCATGAGTGCACGTCTGATGTTCTCATTTTCAAAAAGTCCATGGAGGTATGTGCCCACTACAGTACCACTTTCATCAATGCTGCCGTCATCACCAAAAACAGTTCTTGTTGTTTTGCTTGTGCCCATGTGTATCTCGTAGCCGCATATATTGTCACCTTTGATGTTTTTGAAAATAGGGCCATCGGCTACTACTTCTTTTTGGACCTGGATGGTCTTTTTCTCGTATTCACCAAAGGTTGTTTCGATATCAAGCAAACCAAGTCCTTCATGGTCTGCTTCAACTCCGTCCTCTATGCCAGAATCGTGAATAACTTTACCAAGCATCTGATAACCGCCACAAATCCCAAAGATGGCTGCTTTTCCTTTGAGTTTGCGTATCTGGATGTCCATACCGCTTTTCTGAAGATCCAAGAGATCACTGACAGTATTTTTCGTACCGGGGAGTATCAAGCAATCGGGTGTTCCCATATCATCATCAAGATCAACATACCTGACTTTTGCGATTCTCTCCAGTGGTTCAAAATCAGTAAAATTGGAGATTCTTGGCAGGCGCACTACAGCAATGTCAATATCGTTGATATCTTCATTTTCAACCCTGTCTTTCTTCTTCCTGATGGCCATGGAGTCTTCGGATGGTATATTAAGTTTGTAATGGGGGAGAACTCCGAGAACAGGTACATCTGTCAGGTCTTCCAGCTGCTTTAATCCCGGTTCAAGTATTGCAGGGTCGCCTCTGAACTTGTTGATGACGAAACCTTTGAGATTCTTGCTGACGTCTTCAGGCAGAAGCGCTTTAGTTCCGTAAAGACTTGCAAAAACACCGCCTGATTCGATATCTCCCACAAGTATGATGGGTGCCTGTGTTATACGCGCGGTTCCAATATTGACTATATCCCTGTCATAGAGATTGATCTCAGCAGCTCCACCTGCACCTTCCATGACGATCAGATCATATTCAGACTCAAGTCTTTCAAGAGCTCCTCTGAGCACGTCATGCATTTCTTCGATGGAATCATAATAATTGCCAGCGGTCTTATCGGCATAGGGTTCACCAAGTACGATAACCTGTGATGTTCTGTCTCCTTTGGGTTTGAGAAGCACCGGGTTCATGTCAGCAGTGGGCTCAACTCCGGCAGCTTTGGCCTGTATTGCCTGAGCAATTCCAATCTCTTTTCCGTCTTTTGTTATCCATGAGTTCAGGCTCATGTTCTGGGCCTTAAATGGTGCAACCTTATATTTTCTGGAAAGGATTTTGCACAGTCCTGTGACCATTATGCTCTTGCCTACATCGGATGCAGTACCCAGTACCAGTAATTTTTTAGCTTTTTTATTGTTTTCCATTGCAACCGCCCAATATATTTTTGTACTGCTATATTATTTCGTGAATGCAACAGTTTTATGAGGGACAACTTATATCTAATTAACTCCAGTTTATCTTAGTTAAGGTGGAACATGACAGAACTTATGCGCGTAAGTGGCGGCCCGACAAAACCGGAAATTATTGCAGTTGCTCTCTCAAAGCTTGATTTAACGGATAACTGTAGGTTTTTTGATATTGGTTGTGGTACGGGAGCCGTGTCTATAGAAGCTTCTAAAATGGTACGTGATATTAGCATATGTGCTATTGATGCAAGGGAACAGGCAATTGATGTAACGAAGAAAAATTTCGAAGCATTTAAGATTAGCAATGCACATGTGTTTTCCGGTGAATCGTCTGAGATCCTGGAAAAGCAGGATGTTGGTTCGATAGATTGTGCATTTATAGGTGGCACAAAAAATATTTTCCGTGTGCTTGAAGTGCTTGCTGAAAAGAAGGCAAAGAGTATTGTTGTGAACGCAGTCAGGGTCGAAACGGTCGTAAACGTAATAAATAAGATGAAAGAACTTGACCTATTCGATGAGGTACTGCATTTAATTGTTTCACGTGGTGCACCAATTACCGGTGAAACCATGTTCAAACCTGAAAATCCGGTCTACATTGTTGTTGGCCGCTCAGGTAAGAGTTAATCTTTAATCTTGATGGTGATATAAAAATGCTTATTGGAGTTGGACTTGGTCCGGGTGATCCGGAGCTTCTCACGTTGAAAGCTGTTGAAAGCCTGAAAAATGCATATAAAGTATACGTTCCTGGCCCCATGGCTGCGGATCTGGTAGCACCCTATGCAGAAGCAGAGATTCTTGACTTCCCTATGTTGACAGATTATGATGTGCTAAATGCTGTCTGGAAAAAGAATGCTGATATGCTTGCTGAAGAATCAAAGGACAACCTTGTTGTTTTTGGTCTCATCGGTGATCCTAACTTTTTCTCAACGTTCACTCACTTAAAACGTGTGATGAAAAAATTCTATCCTGATGTGGAAACAGCAACTATCCCGGGTATCAGCTCGATCACTTCCTTTGCTGCACAGACAGGTGCAGAAGTGGACTCATCCTTTGAGGTAAGTGATGGTTCTGAAAGTAAGTACAAGATCAGGTTGAAGGCAAATAAACCGCTTGAGATCCTCGACTCATTTGAAAAGGAAGGTTTTAACAAATTCACTTTCTGCGAACGCCTTTTCAGCGATAAGGAAGTCATTATTACAGAAAGAGAGAAGATTCCTGAAAAGGGTAACTATTTCAGCATAGTCTTCGCAGAGAAAGAATAGTCACAAGGAGAATCCAGATGACAAACAAAAAAGTCTATTTTGTAGGGTCCGGCCCGGGAAATGCTAAATATATAACTGTAATGGGCAAAGAGCTTCTTGAAGAAGCAGACCTTGTAATATATGCAGGTTCCCTTGTGAACCCTGAAGTGCTCAATTACTCTAAAGGGGAAAAGATCGACAGTTACGGACTCACCCTTGATGAAACTAACAAGCTTATTGTTGATAATCTTGAAGCAGGGAAGAGTGTTGTAAGGTTACACAGTGGCGATCCTTCACTCTACGGTTCCATTGTTGAGCAGATCGAGGAACTTAAGAAATTTGACGTAGTGGTTGAGATCATACCTGGTGTTTCTTCAGTATTTGCAACTGCAGCTGCATTGCAGACACAACTTACCTTAAATGATGTTTCAGAAACCCTTATAATTACACGCCCTGCAGGCAAGACCCTTGAAAAGGACCAGATAAAGGAACTCTCAAGGCACAACGCAACCATGGCTGTTTTCCTGGGAACCCAGAAGATAGAGCAGATCATGGAAAAGGTTGAATATGCACCTGATACTCCGGTTGCAGTGGTCTTCCATGCATCTTGGCCAGACCAGAAGATCATAAAGGGAACTGTGGCAGATATCGCCGGAAAGGTCAAGGAAGCAGGCATCATACGCTCTGCAATGATACTTATCGGTGGAGTCGTTGATCCTGTGAATTATGGAAATTACGGGAGGTCTTACTTATACGGAGTGGCACAAGAACCGCTATCATAACCTTTGAGAGAAATCTTGAGGTTGCAGAGCGCCTGGCAGGACATCTGAATGCTGATGTCCTGATCTACAATAAAAGCATATTCAAAAAAGCCTTCGAGCAGTATGATGTGATTGTGGCAGTATTTGCTACGGGTATTGTTGTGCGTGAGATTGCTCCTCTTATTGAGGATAAATGGAAGGATCCTGCAGTTATTGTAGTGGATTCTAATATGAATTTCGCAATTCCACTGCTTGGTGGTCATCATGGAGGCAATGAGGCCGTCAGGAAGATAGCTGAAATAGGTCCTGTTCCTGTTGTCACAACAGCCACGGAAGTGCACAATAGAAATTCTGTTGAAGGTATTGCCAAATCCCTTGGATGTGGTATTGTCAACAAAGCTTCTACTGTACAGGTGAACTGTGCTTTGCTTGAAGAGGATGTTGAAGTCCTTGAAATAAAGGGTCCTAAAATAGTCATTGTCGGGGACGATGTTTCGGTCCTGAAAAAAGAAAAGGCAGAAAACGTATGATCATAGGTATCGGAGCCCGAAGGGGTATCAACAGCCAGGAAGCAATCGATGCTATTAATAATGCACTTGTTGAAGCAGGTAGAAGTATCGATGATGTGCATGCTCTGGCATCTGCTAAATTAAAAGAGAACGAAGCGGGTCTTCATGAGGCAGCAGAAATTCTTGGAATTGGAATTACTTTCATTGATCATGATGAATTGAATACTTATGATGCGCCGTCAGCTTCGCAGGCAAAACGCTTCGGGCTTAGAGGTGTGGCAGAACCTGCTGCATTGGCGTTGTCGGAAAAAAAAGAATTGATACTAAGGAAGAAAGTATATGGAAGGGTCACAATCGCAATCGCAGAGTGAAGCAAAAGGAAAGCTTTACATTATTGGCATAGGTCCGGGTTCAGTCGAACAGCTAACCGTTAAGGCAAGAGATGTTATTCTCAGTTCAGATTACATCGTCGGAAACGGTACATATCTCGACCAGATGGCAAGTCTGCTGGACAAACAGGAGATCGTTCGCAGCTCCATGGGTAAGGAAGTTGACCGTTCACGCAAGGCAGTGGAACTTGCACAGGAAAACGTTGTTTCCATGATTAGCGGTGGAGATGCAAACATTTACGGCATGGCAGGTCTTGTCCTTGAAGTGGCAGAGCATGCAGATCTAAGTGTTGAGGTCGAGGTTCTGCCAGGTGTCACAGCTATCACAGCAGCAGCAAGTGTGCTGGGTGCACCTATTGTTAATGACATGTGTACCGTAAGTCTCAGTGACCTTCTGACTCCATGGGAAGTAATTGAGAAAAGGCTTGATGCAGCAGCATCCGCAGATTTTGTGATGTCACTGTACAATCCAAAGAGCCGCCAGCGCAAATCCAATTTCTCAAAGGCTATTGAGATTATCAGGCGCCATAAGGATGACTCAGTCCCTGTTGGTCTTGTGAAGAATGCCCTGAGGGATGAGGGTCAGGATTACATCGTTACTACCCTTGGCGAGGTTATGGAGCACAATGACTGGGTGGACATGAGCACTACCATTCTTATCACTACCAATGATTCCCGTATCTGGGAGTCCGAATACGGCAAGAAGATAATTACACCAAGGGGGTATCACAGGAAATATGACTACTAATTCCAAAAAGACAGACACAAGTATCGAAGAACTTGTAGAAATGACCACTGAGATCGACCCTGAACTTGTTGATATCTGTACCGACCTTGGGTCACAAACTGATGAAGCAAAGGCAATTTACATGACCAGTCGTAATATTGCTAAAAAACTCGTTGGTGATGATACGATCGAGGATAAAATAAAGCAGAGATGTGTTACCTCAACAGGTGACCCTGCAGTTGCAGACCTTATGCGTTTTGTTAATGATCCTATCAAAGCAGGCGTGGAAGCTATCAAAAAAGGTGCTCCCATTCTTGTTGATATCAACATGGTCAAGGCAGGGATTACCAAGAGAGGTCATAACTGTGAGATTATATGTGTACTTGACAAGGATGAGGATGCAGAACTTGCCCGCAAGTATGGTATTACAAGAACAGCAGCAGGTTTTTTGAAATGCAAAGACATACTGGAAGGTTCAATCGTGGCTATTGGTAATGCACCATCAGCTGCCTTTGCTGTTTGCAGAATGATCGAGCATGGCATCAAACCGGCAATTGTTATTGGTACACCTGTAGGTTTTGTAAATGCGGCAGAATCCAAGGAAGCAGTCAGAGCTGCACCGGTTCCATCCATTACATGTGTTGGAACACGTGGTGGAACTCCAATGACAGTTGCATGTGTCAATGAACTTGTAGCAATAGCAAATGATGATGAATGTATCATTGACTGAACAGACTTTATATTGAACTGTTCTAAACCTGTCTTATAGATGGGTATTTGTAGTGCTGGTACCCACCAGCTATACATCTTTTATGGCTGGAACTCTTAGATTTCAGGCTCTGTAGAAACCACCACTTGAATGGATCATGAGATCGTATATGCTTGTCATGATTGCGGATTATCAAATTTAGGAAAAACATCACTGCTTTCAATTAGCGTATGCAGAAAAAGAGTTGGAAGCAACAGATTATTTTATTCAACTTTTCGGATTGTGCCGGCTTTGCCGGACCCTCCGGGATGGTCTAAGTTAGTCATAACTTCCAATAATTATGAACTATTGTTCCCTGCAGCCTTGTGTTTCTAAAGCTTTACACAAAATCATTGATAAACAAAGAACAACACGACCATCCACCGCAGGCGGCACGTTCCTTTGCTCCTATCCTGAAGACTATTGAAATAATGCAGTTATTGAATACTACTGAGTTTAAAAATGGAATTTACAGGATTTCTACAGAGCCAGATTTCAGGCATTTCATCAGGAATACCCAAGCTGTATTCCTTTGCCCTCTGATTTTTTTATTTTATATGAGACGAGATTGTCAAATTAGTTTTTTACTCACCTGCATCATACATTCCGCTCTTAGCAATCCACGCAGTTACACGTATCCAGTTATCAATTATAGGATCATTTTCATTAAGAAGTCTGGAAAATGGTGGACTTTTATCTAAAGATAGCGTTTCCGGAATTCCTTTCATTGCTGCAAATGCAGCCATGATCCCGGGCTTTCCAGGAATCATACCCCACGAAATCTCATCAACAATATGTAATACAGAGGAAGTAGTACCAACAAGAGCAGGGTTTTTCGCCAGGTTCCTTAGCTGTTTGATAAATTCAAGTTCGTTTTTCTCTCCTTCCAGCATTGAAGCTACTTCCCAATATTTGTTCTCATCAACAGCAAACCTTTTTAGGCGCACCAGCATATCGCATTGAGAAAGAGGGGTCAGATCAGTTTGTTGTGCGAGTGCTTTCTGGGTGGCTTCGATGACGCACTTTCCAATGAGTTCTCCAAGTTTGGAGTGTTTTCCAGTATCTTTCGAATGATTAGTGCTCGTTTTGTCAGCCACAACAGCAATCATGTCTGTGCCTGAACCTGTAGCTATACCTTCTGAATATTTACTTGGGGCCATCAATTCCTGGATTGCAACGGTCTTGGCTTCAGTTGCTGTTACAACTGCATTAAGCATGGCGTATTGCGGGACATTTGCACCGATGAGTAAAATAATGTTGATGGTCCCAGGTATCATTTTAAACTGGCCATCTTCCTCATGGTAGGAGGCAGGATCTCCGGCTCTTCCTCCATTGATATCAATTCCTCCTGTGACAACAGCTGTTACCTCTAAATTCCGGAAACTATGAGTTGATATTGCCACATTTTCCATATTAGCTGCAGTCATCAGTCCGGTAGAGTATGAAGGTTCCAATCCCAGTCTTTCTGCAATAATGGCAGCATAAGCATCTATGCTTCCTCCTTCCAGGGAGTCTGCTTCATGGGAATCATCATTTTCATGGAGTACCTGATGATTATATATATGTCTCAGGTCTTCCTTGTATCCACCGTTTAACCATGAAGTGCTAAGTGTGCTTCTTCCCGGTGCTAATTCAACAATTATGGAATTGTTAAAACGGAACACCTGATCACCGTTAGAACTTTGCCATAAAAATTGTTTATCGTTTTCATAGCCAGGCTTTTTTTCTGTTGAAGCCTTATCTAACGATTCTTTTTCATTGCCTTTTCCACTCATATTTTATCATTTCCTCCGACTGGATCCTTTTTCTCAGTACTAAATATTAAGCCCGGTATAATCCTCATCTGCATCAATTACTTATAAAATTATACATTTGGTTATGGATATCATTCTAATTATATATTATGATATATTTAAAAATAATATGCGTGATCGACAATTAAGGCCGTTTAAAGTTGAAGATACTCATTACCTGCTGTAGCTTGATGGTGATTATTCAGCAGCTGAATACAAAGATTCTATCTCTGTGGAAAAAGTAGGATTCTTATCAAGTGGTTCCAGTAGAGGTATAACATAAAGGGAGTTTGTGATCTGGTTATTAACAATCTTCACGTCAATGTTATATGTGGTCTTTATGTTGGAGGGTGTCAGAACTTCTTCCGGGGTTCCATAGGATATTATGTCCCCATCCCTGATAAGGCATAGTTTATCACAATAGTATGCTGAAAGGTTAAGATCGTGCATTACAGCTATTACGATCATTCCTTTTCTGGAAGCATCTTTTACGAGATTCAATATGTCTATCTGGTTAGTGATGTCCAGGTGAGAGATCGGTTCATCCAGGAGCAGTATTTTTGGCTTCTGTGCAAGTGCACGGGCAATAATTACTTTTTGAAGTTCCCCACCACTTAACTGTGTAACGAATCTGTCTTTTAGATGAAATGTTTTAGTCCTTTTCATTGCATCCTGCACAATTTCCATATCCTCATGTGTTTCAGCACCTTTGATGTAAGGGGTGCGACCCATCAGGACAACATCTTCTACGCTAAACTCGAAGTCAATAGATATTACCTGGGATACCATGGCCATATTTTTTGCAATCTCCACGGTATTCATTGTATCAATACTTCTTCCATCGATCATTATGCTTCCTGAGCTTGGTTTTATGAGGCGGTTAATTGTCTTTACCAATGTGGTCTTGCCTGAACCATTTGGACCTATTATGCCTAAAAATTGCCCTTCTTCTGCACGAAGGCCCACTTCATTGAGTACCTGCCGATCGCCATAGCTGACGACAATATCCCTTACTTCAAGCATAGATGTTTTTCCTCCTTTTTCTCAGAAGGTATACAAAGAAAGGAGCTCCAAAAAGAGCGGTGATTATGCCTACAGGAAGGTCTACTCCCTGCAGGGATCCAACCCTTTCAAGTATTAACTGAAACAACATAATATCGCTTGACTCTAATACAGCCTGCATTTTGGTCGGAAAAGTCCTTGCAAAAGTATCTGATATCACCAGGAAAATCGCTCCTGCAAGAGTCGAAGCAGGCAGCAGGATCCTATGATCCGGGCCTATGATATTGCGCATTATGTGGGGAATGATAAGACCTACAAATCCTATTATACCGCTAACAGATACTGCTGCTGCGGTAATTAATGCAGAGAGGATCAGTATTTCTTTTTTTACATTTTCAACATTGACTCCCAGGGATTGTGCCTGCTCTTCACCCAGCAACATAATATTCAGGTTCCATGAGTGGCGATAGGATAATCCTATCCCTATAATCACCAGGATCATCGTTATCTTTACTTTAGCCCAGCCTGCATTCCAGAATCCTCCCATCATCCAGTAAATTATCTGGTGAAGTGATTCCGAGAAAAAAAGGAAAAATGATGTTAGTGCTGATAAAAAAAACCCAACTGCAATGCCTGCAAGAAGAAGCGTATCTACAGGAACCTTTCCTCCTATCTTTGATATATTATACACAACAAAGATTGTGATCGTGGCAACAATGAAGGATGTTATCTGTGTTGGTAAAAGTAGTGTAAAACCAATGGCTGCACCAAGTGCTGCTCCAGAAGAAATCCCTATGATATAAGGGTCAGCAAGAGGGTTTTTCAGCAGTCCCTGCATTGTACATCCTGCTGTTGCAAGTGCTGCTCCCACAAGTGCAGCAAGAATTACCCGAGGCAACCTGATTCCCATAATAATCATTTCCTGTCCATCGGTCCAGGTGCGTTCGTGTGAGATACTGCTGAAAAGATCCGCAAAACTAAAAGAACTGCCTGTAAGTGCCATTGCTCCAGACAAAATTCCTTCAATCATTTCGAGCAGATTTATGTAAATTATCTTTGCCGTCAGAAGTGCAGGAATGTAACTGCTTCCAATGGCGGTATTGCTTATCATTACCAGCAAAAGTGTTGCAGTCAGTACAAATATGAGGCTTCTTGCGGAACCATTAAACTTGGGCATTTTTCATATTCCTATGTTGAATCTGCTTTAGTATCGCTTGTGTATGATAGATCCAAGTATCAGTATGCAGCATGCGAAAAAGGCCTGGAATCCATTTGCCTGTGCATTTACATCTTTGTCTTCTTGGTCTATTTTTTCTTCCGCAGTATTTTTATTATCTGTTTCTACAAGGTCATCTTCAATCAGACTTGAATAAGTTTTTTCATTCCAGTCAGGTCCCATATATATATTTAGTTCTTTAAGTCCCTGAACTATCCTCGGACCAGATAATTCTATTATATTGGGATCATTTATTGGATATACCCTGTCATTTTTGATGGCGTCTAGTGTTGCAAAGGCTTCGTTCTTCTTTATATTATTCATTATTTGGTAGGATAATCCGCCCATGCCAGAACATATTATTATTTCCGGGTTTGCATCAACAACAGTTTCGATGGTAATAGTTGGCCAGTCACTTGCCTCAACAATATTTTTTCCACCGGCCATAGAGATCAGATCATCAAGGTAACTCTTTTTTCCTGCTGCAGTTATCGGTTCATCCCAAACTATATATAGTACTCTGGGTTTATCTTCATCAGATATGCCACTGGTACTTTCCTGTACTTCAGCGACAATCCGTTCCATATCATTGACTACACTCTCTGCAGTTTCTATGTTGTTTGTGACAGTTCCTAAAAGAAGTATGCTTTCTTCAATTTCATCTATAGTTTTTGGACTGGTGCTTATGGTTTGTATCTTAAGTTCTTTGAATTGTTCAACAGTTTCCTCACCATTTGCTTCATCATCAAGTATAACAAGATCAGGCTCCAGCTGTGCCACCGTTTCATAATTTAGAGTAGTGTACCTTCCGACTTTAGTCAGATTGGCGGCTTCAGGTGGATACTTGTCATCTTCCGTACCACCGACGACTTTATCACCGGCACCAATTGTAAATAGTATCTCAGTTATACTTGGCATAAGTGATACGATACGCTCCGGTTCCTTTTCAATGATGATGCTAGCACTCGATGAATCAGTGATACTTACAGGGTATTCCACTGTATTGTTATCTGATGCCAGGGTATTTGGTATAAGCAACAGAAATGTGATGATCAGGATAAAGAGAATTCTTTTTAGCATTATAGTTTCCTCAAGATCAATTTTGATGATATCTAATTAAGGTATATCTATAAAACAATTATGTTCTGTTTAGAATTGTTATCCTATTTAATGACAGATTGGAGTAGATTGTAAATTAAATATTCTTTCCTTCAATTATTAAGTGATGTGCCATTAAGTGATGTGCCCAAAAAACACATGGTTTTTACTTTCAGATAACTTCAATTGTTTTCAGGTTTGGCTTTCTGTCTTACATGAAACATTAGAATTTGCATTTTCCACAAAAAATAACCAAAATATACTATTTTTATTCAGAATAAGTATTTATTGTACGAGCAGAGTACTTTTGCCTGAGATATTTTAGGAATTATATGTTTTAACAGGAGGTATTGATTGAATAAGAAAATGAATATTTGTATTATAACTTTACTATTGGTCACTTGTTTTATAGCAATTGGTTGTGTGGATGATACGGATGATGATGTAGTAAACGCTACAAATGAACAAAATACAGGTAAATCAATAATCATTGGTTACCCGTCATGGGATGATGCTAAGGCTAATACTTTCGTACTGAAGCAGATACTCGAATCAGAAGGGTATGAAGTAGAAACCATTGCAGCCGACCTGGGAGCTATTTTTCAGGCCATAGCTCAGGATGATATTGATATTTACGCCAGTGCATGGTTACCAGCCACACACAAACCTTATTGGGATAAATATGGGGAAGATATAGAGTATGTTAATAATATATCTACAGATGCAAGATCCGGTCTTGTGGTTCCCACATATGTGACGATTGATTCTATCGATGAACTGCAGGAGAATAGGGATAAATTTGAGGGGAAGATCTATGGCATTGAACCTGGTGCAGGTATAATGCAGAATACTGAAAAGACAATTGAAGAATATGATCTTGACTATGAACTGCTTTCAAGCAGTACCGTAGGTATGTCCACAATACTTCAGGATTCTATCGATAATGAAGAATGGGTGGTCGTGACCCTCTGGCAGCCTCACTGGACATTTGCACGTATGGACCTTAAGTTTCTGGAAGACCCAAAAGGTAGCTTTGGAGGAACGGACAATATTACCATGCTTGCAAGAACAGGTTTCAAAGAAGAAAATCCAGGCGCATATGAAATAATCTCTGCATATGAAATGGATATTAATGATATATCATCCATCATGATCGACCTGGGTGAAGGTATGTCACCGGAAGATGCAGCAGCAAAATGGATACAGAACAACCCTGAAAAAGTCGATGATATGCTGGGTAAGTAAGGGATAGGGCAACCTTATCCTTTTTTTAATTTTCCTGATGCAAAAGATTCCTTCCTCTAATGTAATTTCAACAACATTTAGTTAATTGTGTAAATATCGTATTCCTTGCTCTTATTCTGCTACAGTTCTTTCAAATTTAATTTGAAAATATGATCAATGTCATGCAACACATCCATAATAATTGTTGACTTTAATTATCAGCAAAAAACCGAGGCCGGGATGAAAACAAAAGAAGTGATTGTATTGGAAATATCTATATTAAAATCTAAAAGGCCCTATTTATTGAATATTCCAGTGATGATATAGTAAAGAGAATGATTATTACATTGTAGTGGATGCTGCGTTCTCCATCAGCTGATGTGAATTTGTGAGCAAAGCCAGATGGGAGCCAATAAATGCTGCCCGTACGGACAGTACATATTTATTTTTAGCTGCTGCATGCTGTTGATCCTTCTGAAAAGCCGAAGCTTGTGGAACTGATCTTCTCCACAAGTTGGGCATTTCGTTTTTGATGTGCATCCTAACATTGAATGTCAAAGATGGGTTGTATTTCGATCACAGTTTCTTTTTCCCACCTACAATATACAAACAAGTTATCAGAACAGCGAAAGCCATGAGTCCTGAAAATCCGGGTGTTTCTTCTTCCTGTGCTGCCTGTGGAACATTTGCATTTTCTGCAGCAGCCTGGAAATCCTTGCTGCTTCCAATAGTGTATGAACCTGCATCTGGGGCTCTGTCATACAGTGTGCGGGCATCTTCATCCGGATTCAATTGTACTATTCCCGTTTCAAAATTCCTTATCTTAGCTCCGTAGTTGACGAGGGCTGTTTCGGCGTGCAAGTTCATATTCCCGTCATCGTTGCCCAGAAATACTGAAGGAATGCTCAGGTACATTTTGTTTCCCTGCATGGTGATCAGATGGGTTACTTCCTTTACTTCGAATTTCCCGGCAAATGTTCCAATCATACTGGCAGAGAGTTTTCCATTTTGCAGACTATAGATCAATGAATAGTCTTCTGTGTTATCCTGGTCCATATCAAAGAAAATGCTTGTGATCGCACCGTCATCAAGGTTCAAACTGCTGTAGGTGACAATTATCAGCATGTTATTTTCAGCGAATCCAGTTTCCATGGAAACGATCTCATCTCCATCATGTCCGAAACCTGTGGAATCAGATGCAGAGTCTGTGAATGTCACTCCGTCATTTCCATAACTGAGCAATGCTTTTATGTTTCCGTCTGAAGTATCAATCGCTCCGTTACCGTTGTCGGGAATGCTATCAATATCTCCTCCGAGGGCATCAGGTATCGTGAAGGAATCGACTGTCAGGTACATGTTCCCGTCATCATTTCCAAGTATTGTAAGTGGTATTCCAAGGTAAACCATGTTTCCTGATACTTTGAAAGTACCATCATTATAAGGAACTCCAAAAGGTCTTGTCGTTGTATCTGAATATCCCAGTTTTGCCAACTCGGAATCTGTATTTATCATTCTGATGGCTGCATCTGTGCCTATCAGGCTTCCTGCTGAGTACTCTATTCTGTAATCCACTCCGAATGTCGGTGGTGCTTGTTCCGTATTTGTAAAACCTGTGGCAAGTTGTTGGTCAATGTCAATGTTCACCCATCCGGTGATGTCCTCTCCATATGAAAAGGTGCTTGGCTCAACATTATTTGCATAGCTTATAACAAGGTTCAACATCCCATTTTTGACAGTTACGTCAATATTTTCTATGTCTGCAGCATCGCCGTCTCGTGTCCTGTCGGTTATCCATGTGTTGCTTGAAGCAGTTTGCGGTATTTTGACTTCTCCGGTTCCGGTATCAATGGCTCCGTAATCAGGTGCCCGGTCAAAATCGAGAGCTTTTACCATCTGGTTATGGACTGTGACGAAAACATCGGCATTTCCGTCATCATTGCCAAGCATCCACAGGGGCAACGTGATGTATATGGTATTTCCCTGGGCACGGATTCCAGAGTCTATCATGTCATCATTAAGTGTCGTGGTTATCATGGGGTCAGAGTAGATTATGCTCATATAACTGAACTGATACACATAATCTGCTCCATTGTTTGAATATCCTGTCAAAATATTTTGGTCTGTGTCAATGAAAACAGCTCCATAAAAACTATTATCTGCAATATCCTCGGCACATTTAATGATGATATTGAGATTGTTACCATCATTAGACACATCTAGTGAACTTATGTCAGGGGAGTAAAAATCTCCTGTCGTATCCGGGATGGAAGCCAACGATGTAGTTAACATACAAGTATAGATTATAACAAAAACTCCAGCTAATACCAATTTTCTAAATTTCAGTGTACCACCAACAAACTCTTTGTGCCAATTCATCCCAATTGACTTTAATAAAAACAATCGTTGGGTGGTATTTAACCCTTATGAAACTATTAGTTGTATTTACTGTATCATACGTATCCAATAATGTGGTTAGTGTAGACCATCCACAGTCCAACAATTATCAGTATTATTCCTGCCACTTTTTTCAGTTCAATGTCAAAGTCTGATAGTTTGTCAAACATGCTACCAGACAGTTTTGCTGAATAAGCAATGATGGTCATTGGGACAGCAAAGCCCATGGAATATATGAACAGAAGTGTAGTGCCGTATAGTACATCACTTTCAAGTGCCACTAATGTGAGTATAGAAGCAAGGATAGGTCCTACACATGGGATCCATACGATTCCAAGAGAAATACCAATTATAAGCCCGCCCAAAAGTCCCTTTCCTTCAATGTGGATCTTTCCGGTGTATTGTGAAAGAAAAGCGAAGCTGTCCTTTTCCATCAGCATTGAAAGCCCCATTAAAATTATTATAATTTCGGCCAGTATTCTGAGCTCATTGAGATGTGGCAATAAGTATTCTCCAAAGGCGGATACAGCAATGCCCATGGTCGTGAATGATATTGTAAGCCCCGTGATGATCGCAAAAGGCCGAAGCTTGCTTTCTCCTGTTGAGTAAGCGAGAACGATCGGAAGTAATGGAAGCACACAAGGGGAGAGTACACTCACGATCCCTGCAAAAAAAGCTGCAATTGGTGTAAGTGAACTAGCTTCCATCATATTCTTGTACCTGATAGTTATTGTCTGTACTCGATTGCTGAATCAAGCACACTTGTTAGTGTTTTCTTGTTTGTCAGGCCTATAAATCTTGCTTTATTCCTATCTGTAGTTGTCTGTCCGTTTTCTCCCATGTAGATGTAAGCGTTATCAGTTCTTTCAGCGATGACAAACGAGTCAGGAATGGAGTATACATTGAAACTAGCTGCAATAGCCCTCGTTTCTTGTGTATTTATATACATTACTGCAGCTTTGCCTTCATAGTCATTTGCTATGTCTGCCATAATGGGTTTCTGTGCAACACATGCGGGACAGGTGTCTGAACCAATTTCTACCAGAACCGGGCCTTTGGCGAGTGCATCATTTAATTCCTGGGAATTGTTTACAGTAATAATTGCACTATCTTCTGCAGATTTATTGTCACCCATGAGTCCTACAATGATAAAAAGCACTGCAATGATAATTACTACAGGCATGATTATTTTATTCATGGCACTCCATTTGTTCGTCTAATATAAAACGATATTGGTTTGTGTGTAATGCATACAAAACCATATATTAAAATATATAATTGATTTATTATTTTTGAAGGACTTTCCACTTAAGCAAGATTCCTTCTTCTATTTTTTCTGAATCCATTAACTCAAGTTTCAAAAGCTCTTTTTCCATAAATCCAGCACCGTCAATAAAACCAGGAGAGGTTTTTCCTCCGATTATCACGTTTCCCACGAAGGTATATATCTCGTCAACAAGTCCATTGGAAAGCATTCCCCAGTTAAGTGTTGCACCACCTTCCACCATTAACTGTTTAATACCACGCTCCTTAAGTTCTTGCATGGCTTCAGGAAGGTCTACTTTATCCTTTCCGGCTACGATTATCTCGCCTTTTTCTTTAAGCTCAGCTATTTTTTTAGGAGGGGCTGATTCCGAAACAATTATAATCCGCTTTCCTTTTCCCTTTATAAAAATATCTGCACCAATGGGTGTTCTGGCATTGCTGTCTACAATAATTCTCACAGGATTCTCATCAAGGCCTGCTTTAATCCTTTTATCCTGAAGTTCGGGAGATTTTACAGTCAGACTTGGATCATCTGCAAGAACCGTCCCAATACCTACCATGATGGCATCAGACCCTGCACGTAGTTGATCCATGCGCTTAAAATCGATATTGCCGGATATTTTAATCTGCTTTCTTTCCTTTGTGGAAATTTTGCCGTCAGCCGACATTGCTGAATTTATGAATATGAATGGACGTTCCATAAGAATCATTTAAATGAAAAAATTGCAGGTAATTAATACCCAATAATAAATTGTATTTTAATTCAACTTTGTGATAGCCTGCATGATGTTACGATCACGTAGAAGTCCAAGGAATCTCTGGTTAGCATTGACAATTGGTATCTGGTCTATCTTGCCCCTCTTCATCTTCAATGCGCATTCACTAACGCCTGATATATAAGCGGCTTTTACAACATTTGCGACCATTATGTCTTTTACAGGAATGTCAGGAACTTTTACTTTTGAAACACTGTAATAAATGCTCAAGGTATCTCTTATGGATTCCCATGTCCATTCATCATCATCTGAACCACTGGACATATCAGACATTTCCACAGAATCTTCAATTATACTAACATTTATGATGTCCCTGTCTGTAATTATGCCTACTACTTCAAGGTTACTGTCTATGACTGGAGCTGCCTTTGATTTTGCAAGTTCCATTATTCTGGCTGCAACACTTAATGGTGTATCTGTCCACACCGGAACAACAGTTGGATTGAGGTACTGCCCAACATGATCATCAATGCCCATATCTGCAATAGCTGCAATAATATCTGCAACGGAAATAATCCCAATTAATTTATCATCATTCACTACAGGAAGTCTTCTGATGTTGTTATCCAGAAGTAGCTTTGATGCAACTGTTATATCTGAGTCAGGATCTATTACTATAGGATCGCGTGTCATTAAAAGTGCTAATTGCTCCTCTTCCGGATTTTTTAGAAGATTAGCCCTGCTGACAATTCCTACTACCTTCCCATCTTTTAGTACAGGCATTCCCGATACCTTTTTATCTTTCAGCAGAACATGGACTTCGTCTCTTGAGCCTGGAATAGTTGCATACGCAACGTCTGTCTTCATTATCTCTGAGACTTTGATGTTTTTTGGCATGTTAGAACTCCCTACTCTTTTTCATCGGATTCGCCCCGTACTACAAGTACAGGTACTTTTGAGTTTCTTGTAACTTTTTCTGCTACGCTACCAAGTAAAAATCGGTCTAATCCGCTCTTTCCGAGGGTTCCCATTACTATCAGGTCTATATTGTTACTATCAGCAAATTCAATGATCTCATGACTCGGGTTTCCTTCAAGGGTCACCGTTTCAAACTCAATACCTATGTCTTCTGCCATCTTTTGAACTGATTGGGTTGCAGCATTTGCTTCCTGTTCAAGGAGCTCATACATCATTTCCCATCCTGAATCCATTGGGATAGAGGCAAAAGCTGCAGTATCTACAACATATCCTGCATATAATTTTGCACCACTCAATTTTGCAATTTCGATACTGTGGTTAACTGCTTTCTTGTTTTGTGCGGATCCATCGGTCGCAATAAAAATATTTTTGTACAAAGCACTTGTCATTGTCCCTCTCCTTTGTGAATATATCCCAATTATATCATCACAGATAATATATCATCAGGTCGCCCTCTTCTTACAATGCCACTGATCGGGTCTTTTATACCTGTGAGATTATTTGAATTACCATTAATGATCATTATTTTTGCTATATTCCCTTCCTGAATATAGCCGGGTGCTTCCAGTCCCAATATTGTTGCACCCATAAGCGTACACATCATAAATACTTGTCTGTCATCTATTCCAAAAATTTTAGACAAAAATTCCATTTCAGAAAACATATTGACTGAATTGAGCATTACATTGTCGGTCCCAACTGCGATTTTTATTCCCATGTCCAGCATTTTTACAATAGGTGCCATCCCTACTCCGGTTATAAAGTTAGATCTTGGACAAACTACAATAGGTATATCCATATCTGCAACTTCATGGAGGTCCTTTTTGGTTGCCTGGGTCATATGTATCAGGATATCCGGGTCAAGAGATAATGCTTTATCAATGTCATTTCGACTGTTTTCTCCTGCATGTACTGCAAAGGTCTTGCCCATCTTTAGAGAATACTGCCTTGCTGTTTTCAGGATTTCCATGTCTATGTCATTCGTACCACTCATTCCAAGTCCGTCTGCATTTCCAAGCAGCTCTTCAAGTTCTCCTGCGATGTATTTTTCTCCTCCGTTGTTTGCTGGTCTTCCAAAGATACTTGCAAGTACATCTGATGATTCCAGTGCTTCTTTTAGTGCAAGCACTCCCTTTGTGCCACCTTCCCTAAAATCCGCAAATGCATATGTGCCGGTGTCGTTCATGTCCTGGATGCTGTTCTTCATTGCATCCGCAATTTTCCAGTGTGGCGTAGTATTCAATATCCGGTGCTTCAGTCCGTGTGGTGGTTGAACCAGCTGACTAAGGTCTTTTTTGACATAATGTCCATGCAAATTTCCAAGCACAGGGTCTTTACAGACCGAATCTCCTATGTGGGTATGAGCGTTAACAAAACAGGGTGCAATGATATTTCCGGACTCATTCTTTTTTTCGTGAACTTCCTTGATGATGCCATCCTCTATTACGATGTAACCTTCAATGACTTCTGCTTCAGGACCGTAAATTATTTTCCCGTGTATCGTCTGTTCGCATTGCATAGCTACTTCTTTATGGACTTTATCATTTATAAGCATTTAAAAAGTGATCAGACATTAGATCGACAGACATACATGAATATATAAGGGAGCATGGTCTAGTGGGAACTCCAAAACGAAAATGAGTGAATAAAATGCTTAAAATAAAAGGACATGAAATTGGTTCAGTGCTTGTTAAGGGTGCTAGTAACAGAAGGGCTATACAATTTCAGAATAATATTATTACGATTCTAAAAAAGATCGGAGTTAATGAGAATGACATTGATATCCCTCTTGAGCGCATGGCAATAAAAAAAGCTAAAGCTTCTGCAACCTGGTGGATATCCGATTATCGCATGCATTACAGCCATAATATGCAAAAGAATTATGTAGAGAATCTCTATGTTCTATCCAGAGTAATTGAGCTTGAAGCAAACCGGGTTCTTTCCAAAGAGAACACATTATCAGAGTTCATATCAGAGTTCAAAGAGGATAAGGATGTTTACAATAAACGTCAGGATGCACGAGAATTCTTTGGCTGTGAACACGATGAGACTGATTTTACAGTAATCAATGAAAAGTATAAGATGCTGTCAAAAGAGTTGCACCCGGACAAACCAAGTGGAGACCTTGAGAAATTCAAGCAGTTAAACGTTGCACACAAGATATTGAAGAGAGAATTGACATAACTTTTTCCTTCTTTTTTTGTTAGAATTATATTTAGTTCAATTAATAGCTCTTGATTTGATGGGAGAATTTTGCTTAAAGCTACATTGTTAAAAGGTTTTGAAAATCGTTGTTAGAACTTTGATTTTTGGTAATGGCAATAGCTGAAAACACAACAACAGTTAAAATCATGGCTCTGTAGAAATCCTGTAAATTCCATTTTAAAACTCAGTAGTATTCAATAACTGCATTATTTCAATGTTTTTCAGGATAGAAGCAAAGGAACGTGCCGCCTACGGCGGGTGCTTGCATTGTTCTTTATTTGTCAATGACCTTGTATAAAGCTTCAGAAACACAAGGTTGCAAAGAATAATAATTTATAACAATTGGAAGTCATGACTAAATAAACAAAACCATCCCGGAGGGTCGGGAGGGTCCGGTGAAGCCGGCACAATCCGAAAAGTTGAATAAAATAATCTGTTGCTTCCAACTCTTTTTTGCATACGCTAATTTAAAGCAGTGATGTTTTCTACAGAGCCAACGAATCATAAAATAAAATATCCAGATGAGAATTCCACAACCGCAATCTCATACTTTTTTAACTTTCACCAGGAAATCATTGCTATAATCCATATATCCTTCCTGCATCACCTTGACAGAAAGGTATCCTTCTGTTTTCCCCTGCGGCAGGGAAATGTCCAGCAGTTTATAATGGAATTCACCATTGCCATCAGTGACACCACCTACAACCTTTTTTCTGTCCGGCCCCCAGATTATTACATTAGCAGCTCCAACCGGCTTTCTGTCACTGTCAAATACACTTACTACAAGCTCAGGAGAATCACATACGGCCCCGCTCATATTGAAACTGCTGCAATTTGAAGCAGCGAACATTGAACCCGGAACAAATGGAGTGCTCATGATCGAAGCAAGTATCACGTAAATACCGATCATCCCAATTATCGTGAGCACCACGATCCTTATTGGAAGCCCTATTGATGCGGATTCATCAGATAACATAAGAATCATAAAATAAAATAGCTATCAGGATCATGAAGTCCTGACAACTATTACAGCATCTGTCTTTTCGAAATCATAGAAGCCATTAGCTGAGATCGTAAGATCCAGAGTTCCCTCGTTCTGGTTGGAACCAAGGCTTACAGATGAACTACTACTTGTTGTACTAAGAGAGCAATTACCATAGTTATCCGTGATACCTGTTGCTACACCACCAAGTCCACGTAAGATAACATTGGCATCCCTTACAGGATAACCGTCAGGATCGGATACGCAAATATCAACATCGACGTCAAATGGGGAATTTGCTACGGTTGAATCCACAATAATAGTGTTACCGGGATTTTGTCCTGCACTTACCTCGCCTGATTGAATAATATTCACAGACATATTCTTAGTTGGAGGAGGGATTATTGCCACAAGTGCCGCAAGGGCAACCATACCAACCACCAGCATTACAACGATATTGATAGGAAGCTCAATTGCCCTATCGTCATTAAACAGTTTTTCAAGAATAGTCAAAAAATCACCGAATACAAGGAGAAGCACATCAGATATAAATTTATTGTTTTGCTTCTGATTTTTATATTGTATGCTGAATAATTTAGATGAAAAACATATGCTATAGACATTGTAATTTGGAAGAATTTGACAATGCAAAGAACATCATAGAATTAAAAAAACCATGGATTATTTCTGCTTCTTTTTTCCATGAAGATGTTCTAGCCTATTCATTCTTACTCCTAGGCACATGGCAGGAGGTTTCAAATATATAGAAGAAATTTGAAACGCTTGATTGCTTGCTTTTTTGAAAAAGAAGACTCATATGAGATCAAGTAATCATGTCCATCAAAAACCCACATCGTAACATTCATGTATCAAAGCATTCTTTAATTCACACATGAAAAAGATGGTCATCATCGATTACGGACTTGGCAATCTCAGAAGTGTCCGCAGAGGACTGGAACACGCAGGTGCCAGCGTACTCATATCAAGCGACCCTAAAGAGATAAAAGGTGCAGACGGAGTCATTCTTCCGGGAGTCGGCGCATTCAGGGATGCAATGAAGAACGTAGAGAAACTACGAAGCACTATCGATGAGTATCTTGCTTCAGGCAAACCAATGCTTGGGATATGCCTGGGACAGCAGATGATGATGAGCAGATCAGAGGAAGGCGGCGTCACAGAAGGTCTTGGCCTTATCAAGGGTCAGGTTATCAGATTCCCGCACTGTGGCCTTAAAGTTCCGCACATGGGCTGGAACTCAATCAAAATAACGCAGCAACACCCTCTTTTTGAAGGCATACCCGATGAGTCCTTTGTTTATTTTGTCCACTCATACTACGTGGACACAGAAGAGAAGAACACGCTTGTATCATGTGATTATGGCACAAAATTTGCAGGCGCCGTGATCAATGATGCAGCTAATGTCATAGGCACCCAGTTCCATCCTGAAAAAAGCGGTGTTCTGGGCCTTAAGATCTTGAAGAATTTTGTTAATATGTGCTAAAGAGATGATAAGATGGATATCGAAGGCTACGCAAAAAGAGGGCTTAAAAACAACGAGTCTGACATCGAAGACAAACTCACAGCCAGAATACTTGAAGTAAAGAAGACAAGTCCGCAGCATGCACGCAAACTCGCACAGGCAACCATCACTGAAGCCAGAGCTACCCTTAATCTGAAGGGAGATGTACTTGAACCCACAGTTTCAGGTCTGACAATGGGAGAGTTTGGCGTCGGCTCCAGAGGTCTTGGAGACTTTTACACTCATGAAAAAATAGCACAGATCATCGGAAAGACCGGAGCAGTCGTTGACAGCACCCATCTTGATGACTCAGGAGTTGTCAAAACAGAAGGGGGAGAATATGTGATCCTCACTGTTGACGGCATGCATTCCAGGCTTAGCGATTACTCGTTCCTTGCAGGATTCCACGTTGCAAGGGCAGCACTGCGTGATGTATATGCCATGGGTTCAAGACCCATTGCAATGCTCTCAGACATCCATGTGGCCGATGATGGTGATGTAGGGAAGATCTTTGACCACATAGCAGGTATAACCGCAGTTTCCGAGCTATCGGGCATCCCACTCATAACAGGCAGCACCCTGAGAATAGGCGGAGATATGGTAATAGGCGAGCGTATGACAGGAGCAGTCGGTGCCGTAGGAGTTGCAGCAGACCTGACATCACGTGAGCAGACAAAAGTTGGAGACGTTATACTCATGACAGAGGGAGCAGGTGGCGGAACTATATCCACAACAGCGCTCTATTATGAAATGCATGATGTTGTGGATGAAACTATCAATATAAAGTTCCTGGAAGCATGCGATAAGCTCCTGGAGTCCGGTCTTGTGAAACATATCCATGCAATGACAGATGTCACAAATGGTGGCGTCCGAGGAGATGCAAAAGAAATATCCAGAACAGCAGGCGTTAAACTTGTATTCGAAGAGAAGCACATGAGAAAACTTGTAAATCCGGTAGTTCTTGAGATGCTTGAATCCCTGGAAATTGATTATCTTGGAGTTTCCCTTGATGCTTTGCTCATAATTGCACCTGAAGAATATGCCGAAGACATAATGAAGACCATACGAAGTGCAGATGTAGATATTGCTGTTATCGGAAAAGTAGTGGAAGGCACAGGTGCTGAAATAACAATTGATGGAGAGCTCAGAGATTTCACACCACGCTTCAGGGAATCAGCATATACACCCATCAAGAAGATGATAGGTGAGCAGAACCCACGTGACTACGATGAAATGAAAAAAGCAATTGATACAGCAGCGCTCAATGCTATCGAAAAGAAAAGACGGATCATAGAAATGGTAAAAAGAAAATAGAAAGGTTTTGCCTCTCTTATTTTCCTTATATTACTTATCTAATTCACCTTCATTTTCTAATTTCTCAACTACAAGCACCACACCATCTTTTTCAATTATCATCACTTTATCACCTTTTTCAATTAGATCTGATGAGCGTGCTTTCCAGTATTGTCCACGATGAAGGATATAGCCTTCCTGACCATTGCCAATGGGCTCAACGGCCTGCGCACTGTTACCAATCAGTTCACCGAACAACGGTCGTTTCTTTCTGACCTCAAGCACCTTGTAAATGACAAAAACAAGGAAAAGCCCCAGGACAATGGTGGGAGCTGCCACTGAGATGATCAGCGTCCTCTGGAATGCAGCTGGTGTGTAGTTGCGGGGGAAATCCGTAGGCGCCAGCAGTATACTGCCAGCAATTATGCATACAAACCCCGCTATTCCAAAAACCCCGAAACCCGGCGCTTGGAATTCCAGCACAAGCAGGATCACACCCACGATTATGAGGAACAGAGCACCGATATTGACATCAAAACCAGTGCCAACCAGCCCAAGAGCAATGGCAACTATACCGAAAAGCTCTGCACCAAAACCTGGATTTGAAATACCCAGTATTATCGCATAGACTCCAAGAAGCAGAAGCAACGAGGAAACGATAGGATTTGAGATGATATTCATGAATGCAAGGCGCAGAGACGGTTCATAATAAGTTATGTCTGCACCCTCTGTATTAAGCACTCTTTCTTTGATCTCTACCCCATCAACCTGTGACATCAGATCCTCTATTGAAGGAGAAACATACTCAATAACATCATACTCAAGAGCAGTATCCGCACCAAGA
The DNA here is from genome assembly GCA_034008115.1 of Methanolobus sp. GTDB lineage: Archaea > Halobacteriota > Methanosarcinia > Methanosarcinales > Methanosarcinaceae > Methanolobus. Next base: position 33,990 of record JAVEPM010000001.1, on the reverse strand, counting down.
TTGAGATTCTCGGTGATAAACTCCTCTGCAGCCGTCTGATTACGACCGTGCTGCTTCGCATTTTCAGTAGCCCTTTTCACAAGAGCATTGACGATCTTTGTCTCTTCAACCGGTTCAGAACCGGTGGCTGTTACAGTGACCGGCTGCGCAGAACCTATGATAGTGTATGGCGCCATTGCAGCGATATCCGTACTTATCAAAATAAGAGTTCCTGCAGACCACGCTTTCGTTCCTTCGGGATAGACGAATCCTATCACAGGGACATCGCTTGCAGCAATCTGTTCAATGATATTAAGAGTTTCATCCAGCCCCCCACCGGGAGTGTTTAGGGTGATAACAAGGGCTTCATAACCATCATTCTCTGCAAATGCTATGGCATCAGCTACAATATCGTCAGAGACCGGGGTGATTGAATCTGAGATATCAAGAACCAGTACTTTCTCCTGTCCGGCAGCACAGCCAACAACACTGAGCAGGGACAGGATCAAAATAGAAAAAAGAAAAGTGCTCAGAAATGACCGGCACTTGTATCTCATATTTCCCCCTTTCACTCCTTCTTAGTTACAGCTTTTGAAAGTGCCGCTATATTCCCAACCTCGGTGGAGTTGGCTACAATGATCATATTCCTTTCCCTTGCTATTTCGGCATAAGTCTGAAGTTCCCTGAGTTTGATAGCAACGGGCACTTCCTGGTACAGACGTGCAGCATCCTTCATCTTTGTAGCTGCAATGAACTCACCATCTGCAAGTATGATACGGGATCGTTTTTCACGCTCTGCCTCTGCCTGTTTTGCAATTGCACGCAACATGGTATCGTCAATGCTCACATCTCTTAAAGTAACACTTGTAACCTTGATACCCCAGGGATCAGTAGAAACATCCAGCTGTTCCTGAATACTCTTGTTGATATCATCCCTTTTAGAAAGTACATCATCAAGCTCTATCTGGCCAATAACATCACGCAATGTTGTCTGTGAAAGCATGGCTGTTGCATATTTGAAGTTCTCAACTTCATTGACAGCCCTTGACGGGTCAATTACCTGGTAATATACTACAGCGTCAACAGCTACTGTTACGTTATCCTTGGTTATGACCGCCTGTTTGGGTACATCAATAGTAACAACACGCAGGTCGATCTTCACAACCGTATCGATTATAGGGATGATCAGAAACAGACCAGGACCTTTTATCCCACTTAATCTTCCCAGACGGAAGATAACCACGCGTTCATATTCATTTACAATCTTGATAGCTTTGGATAGTATAATAACTGCCACAATAGCTAAAGGTAAAATAAAATCAACTAAAGCCATATAAACACTCTCCTGAATAATTTTAAGTATATTTAATATAAAGAGTCTGCTTCTTAAGAATATATCGGTGACTAACAGGAAAGAGTTAAGAATAATACAAGAAAAGAACAAAAAACAGAAGATTGATTTTTATAGAAGGCTGGGTCTGAATTCTTGTTTGAGGGGAATCTACACGAAAGCATGAAAGCTGTTATTATTATTGAAATAACATTTCAGACCCAACAAATTATAGAATTCGTTTATCGTTTATTAATGTGATTGATTTTGATGTTAATAATTTCAAACAAGGATTTCAAAACGATAGCAAACAAACAAACAAACAAACAAACAAACAAACAAACAAACAAACAAACAAACAAACAAACAAACAAACAATATAAAAATAAAACTTATGATTGTAGGCCTATTTTATATATTGAATACAAGCAAACACATAAATCCAACATATACCATTTAATTAGATACAATGAGCGAGAAATGTAAGGATTGCAACGGAAAAGGTTATAGTGTCACTGGCACTGACAAATGCCCGGAATGCAAAGGAACTGGAAAATCAAAGTCAGTAGACTTTATGAAACTTTCTGAAAAAGATATGGCCAGCTTTTTGGAGAATGGCTCTTCCTGTACTAACTGCGGAGGAAGCGGAAAGATAGAGCAAAGAAAGACATGTACTGCATGCTCTGGAAAAGGTATTTTTTACAAGTGTAAGATATGTGGAACATCTATAGACAGGCTTTACGAAGGAAATGAAGTTTGTTCCTCATGTGCTAAAAAACAGATAGTGTACAAACTTGATAACTCATGCACCCTGGATGAACTTGAAGTTGGTAATATGTACCATTCGGTTGTCAGGAACATTGCGGAATTCGGAGTTTTCGTTGACCTCAATTCCAACCTCAGGGGGCTTATACATTCAAGCAATATGAGTGGACCACTGGAAGTTGGAGAAGCTGTAATTGTAGGCCTCAAGGAAATAAAACCAAGAGGCAAAATGGATCTTGTGCCTCGTAAGCTCAAAGAATACGAGACCATGGAACTTGAAAAGGACCTCCCAATAAAGCTTGCAAGCCAGGTTAGCCAGATGGTGGGCAAAAAGGTAAAGATCCAGGGAGAGATCATTCAGGTCAAGCAAACAGCAGGACCAACTATATTTACTATTGCTGATGAAACAGGGCAAGTTTCAGGTGCTGCTTTTGAGAGTGCCGGTGAAAGAGCATACCCTCAAATAGACTCTGGCATGATAATCGCAGCTACCGGGGAGATCACTTCCCGTGGAGACGGTGTGCAGCTTGAGATCCAGAGCCTCAAAAGACTAACGGGACCACAAGAAACAGAGATACTCCAGCGCATAGAAGCTGCTATTGATAGCAGGGCAGAACCCCATGTGATCGAATACATGGTTGAGAGTGAGGTTCTTGAAAAACTTCGACCTGCCATGAAGAAGGTTGCAAAGGAAATAAGGAAGGCAATAATCAAATCCACTCCGATCCTCCTGCGTCATCATGCCGATGCAGATGGGATGACAGCGGCACTGGCCATTGAGAAAGCCATTACCCCACTCATAAGAGAAGTGAACGGACAGGATGGAGAATATCACTTTTACAGACGTGCGCCTTCAAAAGCACCTTTCTACGAGGTAATGGATGTTGTGCGTGATATTAGTTATGCCCTTGAGGATGTTGCAAGACACGGGCAGAAGATGCCACTGATCGTAAGTGTGGACAACGGATCTACCATGGAAGACGTACCTGCAATGAAACAGGCAAATGTATACGGCATCAGGATGATAGTAGTAGACCACCACCATCCGGATGAGGAAGTAGACAAGTATCTAATTGCCCACGTCAACCCCGCACATGTGGGAGGAGATTTCGGCATGACAGCTGGTATGCTCTGTACCGAGGTCGCACGTATGATAAATATCAATGTGGAAAAGGAAATAGACCACCTTCCAGCTGTGGCAGCTGTTGGAGATCGTTCGGAAGCAGAAGAAGCAAAGAGATACATAGAGATGGTATCTGACAGGTATACTCTTCAGGACCTCAAGAATATGGCACTTGCGCTTGATTTCCAGGCATACTGGCTTAAATTCAATAACGGAAAAGGCATCATTGATGATATACTGGACTTTGGTGACCACACGATACACAAGAACCTGGTCAAGCTACTTTGTGAGCAGGCAAATGAAATGATATCCGAGCAACTGGATGTCTGCATGTCACATGTGAAAACCCAGGACCTTCCAAACGGAGCCATCCTTAATGTACTGGATGTTGAGAACTATGCTCACAAATTCACATTTCCACCACCAGGAAAGACATCAGGAGAAGTCCACGATAAATTATGCAAAAGGTTTGAAGGCAAACCTGTCATAACCATTGGATTTGGACCGGATTTTGCAGTCATCCGCTCAAAGGGTGTCAAAATGAATATACCACAGATGGTCAGGGAACTCCATGGAGAAGTAAAAGGCGGTGGAGTCAATGGTGGAGGACACCTTGTGGTGGGAAGTATAAAATTCGTAGAAGGTATGCGCACAGAAGTGCTCTCAAAACTGGTAGAAAAAATAGGAGCCGTAGGAGTTGAATAACTCCTACATTAATCTGTTGACCTTAAATTTTTTTTTATATTCAGTCCACACGTACAATACTTACAAGAGCATGCACCGGAACCTCTGAAACTGATTCAGAACCGCTCTTGTCCACAAGCACTGCAATTGCAACAGGTTTTGCACCTGATTTTCTGAGGTGAGCAACAACATCATTCATAGTTGTGCCAGTGGTTATGACATCATCCACAATGATACAGCTCTTTCCTTTGATGCCTGCAAAGTTCCTGCTAAATGCACCATTCAACTTGGACTCATCATTACGCTTGACATGGGTATGGTACACTGATAGCTCAGTACCCATTTCTTCTGCCATAAGGCTTGCAAGTGGAACCCCGCTAAGACCAATACCAACCACCATATCGATACCACTGCCTGATTCTCCTGCGGTGTCAAGTACCATATCACACATGGCAATTCCAAGATGACGCATCCTGTAAGGACTCTTTCCAATGCTGCTCCAGTTAACTGAAATGTCCTTTGGAGCAGGAGAGACTTCCTCCTTCTTTCCACGAGTCAAGAGCCAGGTAACGGTCTCCCGGGAAACGTTAAGTTCATCTGCAATTTGTTTTGTGACAAGACCATTTGCCTGCAATTCAAGGGCTTTTTGGATTAATTTATCAATATTCTTCATATGAATTCCCACATGTTCATGTATTATTATAATTTATTATATAACAACAGAGGTGTTATATTTTTCTCTTGCGCTTTTTCTTAAGTGCAGAACCACAAACCGGACATACTTCACCCCTATCAAAACGTTTTCGACAACCTACACATTCTTTTTGCCATACCAGCACATCCTTTATCTTTTTCTGGGCCACAGGTTTTACTTCTATACCCAATACCCTGGCAACGTTCTGAACTGCATAGTCATCTGTTAAAAGGACTGAACTTTCCTTATATTCAAGCGCCTTGGCAAGAATATCAATATCAGTTAAGGATAATTCATCACAGTCCATTGTCTTTTTTGCGATCTTCAGCACATTCTCACGAAAACCATCCTCCGGCATTTCCACACGTGCCCCACTTTCACGGGCGAGCTCAAAACGCATGGATGCTTCATTGCTTTTGAGTTCATTGACAACTGAAGGTATAGTGATTATCCTGTGAGATTTGATTCCAGTCCCCATTATAAAGACTGCAGAATCTGCAATGTAATATTCCATGTAATAGCAAATACATGCTGAACATAGATTAATTCTTTGTCAGTTTCAAAAATGGATGCTTTTCTATCCTCTGGAAAATATGAGAGTAATAATAATAATGATAATAATAATATACAACATATAATTAGCATTGTATAAAGAAGATGGGAAATGATAAGTCATGACAAGAATATCAAGTGGAAATATTGACTTGGATAAAAGATTACAGGGAGGCTTATCTGAAAGAGAGTGTATTCTTATAACAGGAGAACCAGGGACAGGTAAAACTATTTTTAGCATCCAATACCTTTACAACGCATGCAAACAAGGAAAGAAATGTGCAATGATAGCAACTGAAGAGACTCCGGAGAAAATAATCACTCATGCTAAAGCACTTGGATTTGATCTTGAACCTTTTGTGCAGAGCAAGCAGCTTTCTATGTTACACTTCCTTGAAATGAGAGCAAAAAATGTAACTGGTGGATACAACAATGTCACCATGTATGCAGACGACCTGAACAACATTGGACATATCATCCCGAAAGATACTGAGGTGGTCGTTCTTGATAACATGGCACTTTTTCAATAGGAATGGAATTGAAAACATTTAAAGACAAAATTGAGAGATTGGCATATGTACTGTCAAATCAAAAACGGACATCCCTTATGGTAATGGATGCAACTGCACACGAACTCACACACCGCATAGCTGAGTACTCCACCCATGGAACGATCAGGTTGATAACAAAAAAAAACCCATATACCGGCAAAATGGAACGCTTCATGTATATACCCAAGATGAGAGGAACAAAGATCTCACTGGATATTATTAACTACGATATAAGTGAAGAAGGTATCAAGCTATTCCCACCTAAGCCTAACAGATAAGTATATTTGACAATATTCCTAATTTAATACCGGCAGGCGTTATGAAATGGACATATCAAAGGCTAAAGATAGCATCGTTGGATTCATCCGGGAAAAAATAAAGGAAGCAGACGTACAAGGCGCAGTAGTAGGTATCAGTGGAGGCATTGATTCTGCTCTGACAGCTTACCTGACAGTTGAAGCCCTTGGTAAAGATAATGTCCTTGGCATACACATGCCAGAGCTTAGCCTGACACCTGCAGAAGATGTACTCGATGCCAGCGAAGTAGCAAACAGACTGGGAATCGAGCTTAAGACTGTAAATATATCAGAGATCCTTTCTGCATATCTGAACACAATTCCTGAAAGCTCTGCTTCCAGCTCACATGCCAATGGAAATCTCAAAGCCAGAATACGTATGTCTGTTCTTTATTATTATGCGAACATGATGTCAAGGATGGTCATGGGGACCGGTAACAAGACAGAGATCCTTTTAGGATATTTCACAAAATACGGGGATGGAGGAGTTGATATTGAACCAATAGGTGATCTCTATAAAACAGAGGTCAAAGAGATGTCAGCACTCATGGGGATTCCTGAAGAGATTATCACAAAGGCCCCTTCGGCAAGATTGTGGGCAGACCAGACCGACGAGGATGAACTTGGCATCACATATGAACTGCTTGACAGGTTCCTTGTTCTTTTACTGGAAGGAGAAAGCCCGGAGATTGCACAGAATACACTTGGCCTGACAGTCACCCAGAGAGATTCGGTGCTAAAACGCATCCATGTAAACCTTCACAAACAAAAAACTCCTGCAATAGCAGAACTTAACTCCTTTAGATGAGCAAAGATAATGATCATCTGCTCGGGAAAAAGGGCAGATCCTCTTCTTCAAATCTTAGAAGCTGCTTTGCAAGATGCCTTCTTGCACATGGTGGTACTTCATAGAATCCGGCTTCAATTTCCCTTTTCACTTCTGATCGCTCTGTAAGATCAGACTTTGTGCCACATTTTTTGCATCTATAGCCCTGACCAGAGCCGGCAGATTTCATTCTCTTTCCACAGGAATTGCATAGTGGATTTTTGATCTCATATTTTGGAGAAAGCCTGCGTATCTTTATTTTTTCAATGTTAACTGTTCTTTCAGTAACGCTACCATAGACAGCAACCATATCACCAGGGATTAGTTTGCGTATAATTTCCCTGAAATTCTTTGTAGGTTCAAATGCAGCACAGTCAATTGTATCCCCAACAGCATCCTTTAGAGAAAATATTGTATGCCCTCCCCTGATTGTCTTTGCTTCGCAAAGGACCACTCCTTCCAGAATATAAGAATGCATTTCCTGGATATCACTGATTGTTGATACCGGGATAAGATGCATATCAGTACCTTGATTTGTCTTATAAATGCACACACGCTCTACCGACTCGGAATTAACAAAGGATGCAGCCTTTTCCACAGAAGATGTATTCCTTCCCCTTATTCCGTAAAGAACAGGATCGCCAGAGTGAGGTACGCAAACCACCATGTTATTTTTCATATCAACGCTGTCCCATGTATCGGGATATGTCTGTACATCAGCTTCAAAGAGAGAAGCTTCATCAACACAGCGCTGGGTACCCCATACGTCCGCTTCTCTGTATGCAAGATACTCATATGTATGATCCCAATCAGGACTTAGAATTGCACCACAGGCAGAAAGAGCACCGATAAGTCCACGGCCATTCTTGAATGCTTCAAAAGTGATATCAAGTCCTAAAGCCAGTTTTTTTGCTTCGTCTATACTTATAACTTCTTTGACAGCACGCCTGAAAAAATCCCTCAGTGGAACCCTTACCTTGTCGAACTGATCATCAGTAATGAAAACCACACCAGGATTAGTGTTCTCATTGTCCATGCATGCCATGGAACTAACCCTTTGGATAACATGTTCCATTACTTTCCTTGGTTCTTTGCATTGCACAAACAACGCTACAGATGCATTCCCACGGGTCTTGTATGGAATAGTAGGATTTAGGCGCACAAGTATAGGTTCTGCTATGATATTTGCAAAAGATGAGATTTCATCCCTTAAAAGTGCACAGAGGTAGGTAGTACACATACCTTCCCTTGAATCCGTATCATCAATACCTATAACCATTTTAGTGTATTCAGTACTCATTGAACCAATAGTAAATATGACTTATCAGTGTTAAATGATTCTCTGATGAACAGCATCTTTCATCATTAATTACCGGAAATATACATTTTTAATTATTATTAGAAAATGGCAATTCTTGTACAAGGCAATTATATTATATTATATTATATTATATTATGTTATGTTATATGCAACTGCATTCCAACACATTGAATGAATAATTATCCATAAATTGATTATTTAAAGTGGCTTCGAAAAGGAAAAAGTGTTATAATTATAGTTTTTACGATAGAAATATATAGATGTGCAAACAATGAATAATATGTCATGACTAAAGAAATCCTGATACATCAGATCATTGATGTATTACAGCAAGCAGGCTTCATTGTATCAAAAAGATGCAATATACGACCACGGAGCTTTGACCTTGCAGCAAGGAAAGATGAAACTCTTATTTTTTATAAAGTATTATACAATATTGACGGATTAAATGAGGAAACTGCAAGAGAGATGAAGAGCCTCGCACGCTATCTGGGAGGAACTGCAGTACTTATTGGTGCAAAGACCAGGGACCAGATGCTTGAGGATAACGTAGTATATATGCGCTATGAGATTCCGGCCCTCAGCGTGCAGACGCTTTATGATTATTTTGTGGAAGAGATCCCCCCGCTTGTATCAGCAGCCCCTGGCGGACTTTATGTTTCGATAGATGGTGATGTACTCAAAGAAGCCCGTAAACAGACCGACATGTCACTTGGAGCCCTTGCCACCGAGCTTGGGGTTTCCAGAAGGACCATAAGCAAATACGAAGAAGGCGGCATGGATGCATCTATAGACATAGTCCTTCATCTTGAGGAACTACTGGACGTCGCCCTTGCAAAATCAATCGATATTCTTCGCGATTTTGAGAAAAAGGTAAGTGTTGAGGCTAAACATGAGAAAGTGTCTGAGACGCAACCGGATGATGGCATACTGAACATGCTCTACGCTCTTGGCTACCAGATCATGTCAACAAGCCAGGCACCTTTTAAAGCAATATCAAAAGATACATCCAACACACTACTAACCGGTGTCAGCACTTATAGCAGCGCAATGATAAAGCGGGCTGACCTTATGAGTAGCATATCCTGCGTAACAAGGACGAAGTCGGTCTTTATAATTAACGGCCGCATGAAATCAGAAACTGTTGAGAACACAATTCTTATTGAGAAATGTGAACTTGACAAGCTATCCGGCACAGAGGAACTGGCAGAACTGATTGACGAAAGAACTAAAAAACATAATATCGATATTTAATGTTCATTTCCAGTGTTCACTGTTAATCGTTTATCATATGATCTCCAGTTGTGTTGGGTAAATCCAAAACGCTAATATATAGAAATCCCTTTTAGAACTAACAATGAGCACCAACATCGCAGTACTTGTTTCAGGGAGAGGATCAAATCTTCAATCAATTATTGACAATATCGAAACAGGCCACATCAAAAATGCAAGGATATCTGTGGTCATTAGTGATGTTGGAAATGCGTATGCACTTAAGCGTGCCCAAATTCATGGAATTAACAATGTTTTCATCGACCCGCCTGATTTTTCAAATAAACAAGACTATGAAAAAAAGATATTGAAAGTCCTCAAAGACAACGATGTTGACCTTATACTTCTTGCAGGATACATGCGCATAGTAGGAAAAAGCCTCATTGCAGCATATAGAAACAGAATAATAAACATCCACCCTGCATTGCTCCCTTCTTTCAAAGGACTGCATGCACAGCAACAGGCTTTTGATTATGGTGTGAAAGTTAGCGGGTGCACAGTACATTTTGTTGATGAAGGAATGGATACAGGTCCTATAATCATCCAGAAATGCGTACCTGTCCTTGATACAGATACTGTTGATGAGCTCGCAGCACGCATACTTGAACAAGAGCACAAAGTCTACCCGCAAGCAGTCAAACTATTCATTGAGGGTAAACTTAAAGTGGAAGGTAGAATTGTAGTACACTTATAAATAAACACTCATTTATTTCTGGCAAAACCAGAAAATATTTCACAAATATATTACTATGGAATCTAACGGTTGATAAGAATGTCTCATATATCAGAAGTTGACCCGGATATTGCAGAGGCCCTCAGGCTGGAAGCAAAGCGCCAGGATTACAAGTTAAACCTGATCGCATCAGAGAACTATGCAAGCCGTGCAGTGATGCAGGCGCAGGGTTCTGTAATGACAAACAAATATGCTGAAGGCTATTCAGGAAAACGCTACTACGGCGGATGCGAATTCGTTGATATTGCAGAAGATCTTGCCATAGAAAGAGCAAAGGTGATCTTTGGTGCAGAGCATGTGAATGTCCAGCCACACTCTGGATCTGGTGCCAATATGGCATGTTATTTCTCAGTTATTAAACCTGGTGACACCATAATGTCCATGGACCTTACACACGGTGGTCATCTTTCACATGGAAGCCCTGTTAACTTTGCAGGACAGCTCTATAATGTAGTACCATATGGTGTTGACAAGGAAACAGAAGCCCTTGATTATGATGCGCTTATGGAAATGGCAAAAGAGAACAAACCAAAGATGATAGTTTGTGGTGCTTCAGCATACTCAAAAATAATTGATTTCAAGGCATTCAAAGAGATAGCTGATGAGGTGGGAGCATACCTGCTTGCAGATATCGCACACATTGCAGGACTTGTTGCTGCCGGTGCACACCCAAGCCCTGTACCTTACGCAGACTTTGTCACAACCACAACTCACAAGACACTCAGGGGTCCAAGGGGTGGAATGGTCATGTGCAAAGAAGAATATGCAAAGGGGCTTAACAAGGCAGTTTTCCCTGGAATCCAGGGCGGTCCGCTCATGCACATCATCGCAGCAAAGGCTGTTGCATTCAAGGAAGCCCAGGGAGATCAGTTCAAGGCAGACCAGTTCCAGACTGTAAAGAATGCAAGTGTCCTGGCAACAGAACTGCAGAACAATGGTTTTGATATTGTCTCAGGTGGAACGGACAACCACGTAATGCTCCTGAACCTTAACAAGTTCGACATCACGGGAAAGGAAGCAGAAGCTGCTTTGAGCAAGGCAGGCATTGTGCTCAATAAGAACACCATTCCATTTGAGACAAGAAGTCCGTTCATCACAAGCGGAATCAGGATCGGCACACCTGCTCCAACAAGCAGAGGAATGAAGGAAGAGCACATGAAGGAAATTGCAGGATTCATAACAGACGTTATCAAGAACCTCAATGATGATGCAGTCCTCCATGGGATCGGCTCTGATGTTGAGCAGCTTTGCAGCAGATTTCCGATATATAAATAATCAAAAAGCAATCCTGTATAGGAAAAATATCACAGGTGTTTGCATTATGACAGAAGAGAACTACGATTCCAGGAAGATAGATGGGAGAAGCCTGTCAAAGAAAGTGGAAGAACAGGTAAAGCAGGGAGTTGACAAGCTTAATGCAGAGAAGGGAATTGTTCCCGGACTTGCAACGATACTTGTTGGTGAGGATCCGGCATCCAAAATGTATGTGCGCCTTAAACACAAGGCATGTGAAAGGGTTGGCATACATGCAGAAGACCACTATATGCCGCAGTCTACTAGCCAGGAAGAACTCATGGAACGTATCCATGAATTGAACTCAAGGGAGGACATACATGGGATCCTCCTGCAATTGCCTCTTCCAAAACAGCTTGATGATAAGGCTGCAATGCTTGCCATCGACCCTGCAAAGGATGCAGATGGATTCCACGCATATAATATGGGCAAACTTCTGATAGGCCAGGAGGGCTTTGTACCCTGCACTCCAAAAGGTGTCATAAGAGCACTTGAAGAGTACAATGTGCCAATACAGGGCAAACATGCAGTTATTGTAGGACACAGTAACGTTGTGGGAAAACCCATGGCAGCAATGCTTGTGAACAGGAATGCAACTGTATCTGTGTGCCATGTTTTCACAGATGATCTGAAGAAGTTCACCCTTGATGCCGATATACTTGTTGTTGGTACAGGAATCAAGCACCTTATCAAAGCAGATATGGTAAAAGAAGGTGCAGTGATCTTTGATGTAGGCATCACCGAAGAGAACGGCAAGGTTTACGGTGATGTTGATTTTGATAATGTGGTGAAGAAGGCTTCTCTGATAACCCCGGTTCCCGGAGGTGTTGGACCAATGACCATTGCTATTCTAATGGAACACGTGCTTATGGCAGCAATGAATGCCTGATGAGCACATTTATATTTTATAAACTAAATACTATTTTATCTACTTATCTAACCCTGAATTAATACTACCAGGTTGAATAATGCTTGTTGATGTTGACATATGCGGCTTGAAGGTTGGTGATGAACATCCCGTGAGATTAATGGGAGTTATCAACCTGAGCAAGGAATCCTTCTACAAGGATTCTGTTGTAAGTACCGATTCTCTTCTTGATGTTGCACAAAAAATGGTTGACAGCGGTGCAAGCATATTGGATATTGGCGCCCGTTCCACATGGCCGCTTGCAAGTCCTGTTATCGGAGAGGATGAGGAATTAAAGCGCATGATCCCTGCACTGGACATACTAAATGAAAATGTGGATGCTCTTATTTCCGTAGATACGGTTTATGCCAGCGTTGCAGAAGAATCGCTGAAACACGGTGCAGATATTATCAATGATGTGTCAGGATTCACCATCAACCCCGGAATGATCGATGTAGTGGCGGAATATGATTGTCCGGCTGTTGTTATGGCATCAGATAAAATTCCCGGTGACCCTATTGGTATGGATGCCATCATGAAATCCCTTGCAAGGATAATTGACAGGAGTGCTTCCAGAGGAGTGGACACGGAGAAGCTCATACTTGACCCTGCCATAGGAAAATGGATCGCTGAAAAGGATCCGATATTTGATTTTGAGACTATCGACCAGTTCGAAAGACTTAAAATATTCCAGAAACCACTGCTTGCAGCTGTATCAAGAAAATCCTGTATCGATGCTGTGCTTCACAAGCCTGCGAGTGAAAGGTTATACGGCAGCCTTGCTGCGACTGCAATTGTTGTTCATAAAGGAGCACATATAGTGAGGACACATGACATCACTGAGACAAAGGATGTTGTTGAAGTCGCAAGTGCAATGAGAAAGAAAGAGCAAACGCTTAGGTCAGGAAACTTTGAACTTAGCATTATGGACGTCTCCTATCCTGATGATGCCGAATACATCATGAAAAGTATTGGAGTAACCGGCACAGGTGCAAAGATCATGAAGAACAAGACCGTGAGCAAGGTGATACGTGTGAACAATATCACCACCACTGAGGCTCTGATAATCAAGCAGGAAATACTGGCCAGGGGTGGAGATGCTGCCCTTGAGCGTAATGCCGTGTCCCATGAGACTGAAAGGACAGATGTGCTCATAATAGGTACGATCCTGCAAATGGAAAAACTGGTCCGCAAGCTCTCATTCCAGGCACGTAATCTTCCTCTTATTGCGGAGATGATAGCAGAAGCTCTTGAGAATGATATGGATGTTGAGCATTGTTACCAGAGGAAAATATGATAATCTCATCTGCAAAACCCTTTGAAGAAATATTGGAACTGTTAAAGGATGAAAATGATATTTTTATCATAGGCTGCAATACCTGTGCTGCAAGACTGCATCTTGGTGGTGAGCCAGAAGTCATCGAGATGCAACAACATCTGGAGGAAGCAGGAAAGCATGTTGTAGGATGGGTAATCCCAACTGCTGCCTGCAGTGTTATGTCCTTTGACTTGCTCGTTGAAAAGAACCCCCTCATCAGAGATGCAAAAGCAATCATTGTGATGGCGTGTGGAAGCGGGGTTTCTATTGTTTCCAGAATGACAGATCTACCCGTTTACTCTTCAAACAACACGGATTCCCTTGGAGGACGCTCACAGGGAGAAGTTATCCCAGAGCTATGTGCAATGTGCGGTGATTGTACCGTGTATTATTTTGGTGGTATCTGCCCCAAAGGACAATGTCCAAAACAGCTACTCAACGGCCCATGTGGTGGCTCAGTTGACGGAAAGTGTGAAGTAGACCCTGAAAAGGATTGTGCATGGGAACTTATTTACAAGAAACTGGAAAAAGCTGACAGGCTTGACCTGCTGGAAAAGGTATGGGATGCAGAAGAGGATACGGAGTGATTTTTTAAATATGTGTGATTAGTTTTCAACATTTCCCTGTTTTTCTAAAATTTGATAGGTAAAGCATTTTCTTATGTCAAATTCTCCTTTTGATTATAGATTACATTTTAACTAATGGACAGAATAGTTATATTATAATTCGGATTCTATTAATTGTTTGTATATTACCAGCACAAACCAAAGTTGGGATACAGGGAATGGGGTTATCTTCTGGCATTCCCCCTCCAAACAATCATTTTTGAATCTAGTCTAAATCGAAGTGAATATTTTCAGTTTGGACAATGGATATAAAATTTATATACTAGTGCACAACATTTTTATGGTACCTATCAACAGAATCTAGTAGGAAGATAAAATGAAAGTACTAATAATTGGATTATTAATTTTTTTGCTTTACGCATCAGGTGCAAGTGCAACTATGTCTACAACAGACGAAGAATTTGAACTTATTTCAGCGGAAGATTTAGGATATACTATAATTCCTGCAAAATCAAGCGATAATGAAGTTGCAGTGAGAACTGTTTATGATACAATTACTCAAGGAGAAGTTAATTGGCATGGAAAGACTGTTAGTACATACATTGAATCCTTGAACGTGGACCTTAATTGGGGAGATTCAAGCAATTCACTCAGACTAACTATATATGATCCAAACAATCATTGCATTGGAACATTTTACGACTCTGATGATGGTAAAACTGATGATGGTCGTATAAATTTATATGTCAGAAATAGCAGTGGAATTGAACAAGGTACATGGAGATATATGGTTTACGGCTATTCTGTAAGTGGAACAGAAGATTATTCAATATAAAGATGATATGATAAGTATGAAGTTTTCACCTACTGTTTTCTTATTTTTTATTTTCATAAGTATGTCCCCATGTTATGGAGATTACTCCATTGGCTTTCATGAAGAAAATAATGAAATCACGGATTCAGAAGGAGCTGAAATAAACTTATCATTCTGGGATTTACCTCTTAAATTGCAGATAGTAACGATAAGCGTTATAATTTTAGCGCTTGGCTGGAAAATATCAGCTTTGCTTCTTGCGAGCATTAAAAAATATCCAAGAAATAAAAATCGTCTGGATATTCTTGAGTTTATAGGAAATAACCCAGGAGCCACTGTCAATCAGATTAAAAAAGACCGTGGAATTAATAGAGGAACAGTTCGATACCACGTTAATGTACTAAAAGAAGCAGGCAAGATAATTTTATTCCAAAACGGAAAAAATATTAGCATATTTAAAAATGAAAGAAAACTGTGGAGTAAAAAACATCAAACAATAATTGAACCATACATGAAATCCACAACATGTAAGGAAGTCTGTAAAACAATATACGAAAATCCAGGCATAACCAATGCAGAACTTTCAAGAAAAATGAAAGTTTCAAAAGCAACTATTAGTTTGCACACGAAAACTCTTGAAAATATGAATTGTCTCAAGTTAAAGTTAAATGGACGATTCAAGAACTACTACATAATAGAAAATTGCCATCCAGATTATTTGCCTTTTTATGAAAAAATACACTAATTTATTCATAATATTAAATTGAACAATGTCAGTTACTCTATTTTACAAATATTTCTTTTAGACAATTATTTCTATTTTTTAGATTGATCCCTAATTTGACAGTTTATAAAAATTGATGGATATTTTGGTGATATTTTGCTTATTTTCCATCAATATACGCTTAATTGGCAACAAAAATTCGAATATATCATATATTATGACTTATTCATAGCATTAGTTAACATGAAATTTTTATTTAATAACAACTGTCAAATTTTATAAGGTCAAAAAATGAAACTGTCAAACTTGGGATTGATAACAACTCATTAAATATTTACTACCTCTAAGAATCACAATCAACCATGAATCTAAACTAAAAATATTCAATTCTGAACATCAATGCTTTCTCACCCATATAGTTTAGTTAATGGATAGAACTATTATATGGTTTGCCAAATAATTTTATGAACACACATTGTAATAATGTGTTATGGAGTCCAAACCGAATGTTCAGAGTCTGCTTGAACTCCAAAGCGCCCTAAGGCAAGGTTATGATTGGCTTTGATAGTGTTTAAGGTTTGCGTAATCTTGCCTCAGGAGTAATTTGAAATGAGGTAAAGAACAAATGAAGACGAATATTAGATTTGGGATAGGGATGATGCTTGCAGCAATGTTGCTGGTAAACATGGCGTTTGTACCTGCT
This sequence comes from Methanolobus sp., assembly GCA_034008115.1. GTDB lineage: Archaea > Halobacteriota > Methanosarcinia > Methanosarcinales > Methanosarcinaceae > Methanolobus. Next base: position 17,539 of record JAVEPM010000001.1, on the reverse strand, counting down.
GTGAGTGCGGTTCCAGAAAAAACAATGGAGCAATGGATGCAAGACCACACTGTAAATGTTGAATCGACTACAACTTACAAATATGAACAAGGGCATCTGGAAATAAAAGAGACATATACAGGCAAAGATCTTGAAGAAAGGTTTGGCGTCAATAACATAACAAAAGTGAAGAAAGTTCCCATAGATAAAACAGATATTCGAATGCAAGAAGGAACCGAAAAAGTAGTTGTGGTCGAAAAAGCAGTTGTGTTAACCACCACAGCATACCATTGGTGGGATTACTATGATTATCCACAGTGGACATGGTCAAATGTCGCATACACAATTTATGAGAAGGAGGATCCTATAAATCTAGTATGGAACGATAACACTGTAAATACGGTAAAATCAGAAATATTGAATGAGGGTTGGACTGATTATCCAGTGCAATTTGCCCAATATGTTTCTGATCCACAATGGAGTTGGGTGATGGCTGATGGAGTGGCTGACAACATGTTGCGTCTAAATGGTGGATACCATGCAAGGCTATGGCAAACATCCTATGGTGATGTTGTAGCGAATGCACATCATGACAGTGCCAGTCCGCATCATGCAGACCAATATGAACAAGCAGAAGATTTGGTTGCCGGATTTTATGGAATAGGTTGGACAGTCAACAAAGATAACTACTGGCTAAATAACAAAGTAACAACTCCATACAATGATGGGAAAGCTACTGTGATAAATTAAAATTAAATAGGATTTTAGAGGTGGTTCAATCCACCTTTTTGTATTTTCAGAAAGCACATTAACTGTGGCTACCAAAGTTTGTTGTTGTTTTCAAGCATTGGCGGAGTAATCAATGAACATAAAAAGATTAATATTGTCAATTACCATATCTTTAGTAATCACCATTACAGTAGTTGGAATAAACCATTTTGAACATGCATTGCGCGCAGCAATTGGTGACTTATTGACATTACCTATTGTGCTTTTCAGCATGTTTATTTTACCGGTCGCCCCCATCATCTACGGATTGATTACAAGAGATAAAAGCGGGTCCACTATAGTCGGAATCATTCCGGTAATCGGACTATTTTTCTACATCTACTTTAATTCAATCATAACTAGAGAATTTATCAGTGTAGCGACTCTTGCTTATTTTGGAGTCTTGGCTATCCTGGGCGGTTTGGAAGGCCATTTTGCATCAGTAAATAAAATAGAGTACAACATCCTTGCAATATGCTGTTTTCTTTTCTGGGTAGTAATTTTTGTCAGAGGATTTGTTGATTGAACTCAGGGACATGCCGTTTACCTGAAGTTCCGGTACGGTGGGTAAGGTGTACTGTCAAATAAATGATTAATCAGTTTTTCAAACAAAGCACAATGGACTCATATAATTATAACCCTTGACCGGTTCCTATAACACTCAAAGAGCCTCTCTCCCCACTCAACCGCCATGGGATCAAAGCTGAATATGCCACTTGCGATGTCATAGGTCACCCCGTCTTTTTTGTACAGGCCCAATGAGAGAGATTTATCGGTGACAATGAGTCCCACTCTAATTTGTTCATCTATGGCCATTAATTTGAAGTTTTCATAATCTTTCAGTGCAATGATCTTTTTCACATAAGGCTCCTGCTTCAATTGTTCTGCAACATCTATAGGAACTATAAGTTCGACAGGTATTCCTTCACATACTTTTTTTATAGGAATCCGCGTATTCCTTGGTTACAGCGGATGATACACCGAATGCATACTTAGCTTCTTTTATGATTTTCAGATTGGTGCTGTATACATTAAAAAGTTCTATATTGGTATCGCTGATAATTTCAGAATTCTAAAGGCACCCGATCTCTTTTAATGACAGCAGTATCTCAATTATGAGCCTGGATCTGTATATAGCCCGGACATCATCTCCGTCTTTCCTGTAAATCTCAAGGTAGTCCATGTTCTCGTACCATTCTGAAGATTCATGCAGATGAACTGCTCATGAAGATTAATCAACATTCTACGTATTTTGCTTGCCTGAAGTAAAGTTTAATTAAATCCCTAACTTCACCCTTGTTTAAAACATGAGGTACTGTTTTATCTAAGAAAGAAGCCGCTGAACATTTAAAAGAGTTCATTGGAGATCAAGTATATGATGGCAAGGTTTCAAGCAGTATAGAAATAATTGAATATAAACTCATCTGGAAAAATACTGAAAATGATGAAATACGGCTGGCATGGTGGATGCAGTTCACAGATCCAAATCTTGGACTTGATAAAAGCCTCCCAGGACTAGTGTGTATTGATGCAAATACAGGAAAAGTGCTCATAGCAGACTATATAATTGGCTGATATTGAAACATCAGCTTTTTAATTTTTTTCTTTTTGATAGTTGACAGATAATGCTTAATCGAATCAGAGTTGGAATGACTTTTCCAAAAATAATGCTGACGACTCCCCATCCAATTTTGACGATTAGCCGATATTTACTGAAGGACTTCTACATACAGTTTACGATATGGCATATTATCATTGCTGAAGTAATTCCAAGATATAGTTAATCTAAACTAAAAATATTCTTTTCTGAACATCAATGCTTTCTCACACATATAGTTTAGTTAATGGACAGAAATATTATATGGTTTGCCAAATAATTTTATGAACACACATTGTGATAATGTGTTATGGAGTTCAAACCGAATGATCAGAATCTGCTTGAACTCCAAAGCGCCCTAAGGCAAGGTTATGATTGGCTTTGATAGTGTATAAGTACAGAAACGGGAGTAAGACAAATGATTAAGAATAAAATTGAAATTGGAACACTAATTTTAGCAATATTGTTGGTGAGCATGGCATTAATACCGGCCGCAAGTGCACAGGAAGAAAAAGATTATTCTATAACTGTTGAGGAAGCTTTTAAGCATGCTAATGCGCACATGATAAGTTTTATAGCAGCCGACGCACCAGGATTTGAAAACTGGACGGGGGCATCTATTGATACCAAACCACTGGAGCTTTACGACATAAGTGGTCAGAAGTTGTTTTATCAATTCTCAGTGTATAAAGAAAATGAATTGATAGGTACAATCGATGTTTGTGCCGAGAAAACACAGGGTCCTTCCATCTACGATATTAAATTTGATCCTGAGCCTTATAAAATGGATGAAGCCATGAAGAAGGCAAAAGAAATAGCCAATACTAAATATCCTGATGGAAAGATCAAATCAACTGTTATGGTAGTATACAGTTATCCAAAAGTAGGAGCAATGACCACGATAAAGGACAAAGCAACAGTGGAAGAATATCGGATATTTGTAGATGCATATTCTCTTGAAGAGGTACAAGATAATCCCATAAATAAAACTGTGTTTGGTGATTTGGGAGTTTAATCACTATATGAGACAATGCTAGAAAATTACATGGAAGAAAACCTAGCTGCATGGCAAAAACTCACATTCCGCAGGTCGACAATAAAAGTTCATCATTTTGCTTGGTAATGATTTTGATTATATGCTCTGGAAAATATGTTCTGCTTGTTCAATAAGAATGCAACCAAAACAAGCTTTTCCTGAATATATAAAAATAAGATTGATATTAATTATGTTTGAAAAACGCTATCATGCAAAATTGTTCAAAATGGAATTATACCTGCGGAATGTGAGCAAAAATGTGATGAGTTCACCAAATCTATAGAGGAAATAATAACCAATGAAGGAATTAATAACAATGCAACATTAACTGAACAGGATATTTAAAAAATCAGTAGTGATGTAACAATAAAAACAATAACAAGTAAAACGCTTTCGGTTCCTGTTTATTCACAAGATACGGATTACTACTGTGTACCCACATCTATCCAAATGCTTTGTGAGTACTTTAACGATCCAAGTACTACCCCTACACAGACGTACATCTTTAACTATTTGGACGGGCTAGAGGACTTTGGCCTTTCATCTAGTGATATTTGTGAGTGGGTTGAAGATAAGTGGGATAAAACACCAACTGTTAGAACTTCTGGACTTTATAACATTGATGTTGTTACCGAAATTGAGAATAACAGACCATTTTTCAGTATGATTTCTGGTCATTGTCGTGTTTGTCGAGGATACTTAAATAGTGAGTATTTCTATGAGTATATTAATGATCCTCTGACTGGTTCTGCATCTTATGAATGTACCTATAATGGTCCAGAGACTAGACGTGTATATGTGAGGTGAAATTCGTGTTGGAGTTCGATATCATTATGGTTTTAACAGTTTACTTATATGTAGTAAGCTAAAAAGCGGAGTTTATCGAACTCCTTTTTTTGTTTAGATCTTGAACTAATTCAAACGTTTTGCGAGGATTATGGCTGCATCATTTATTTTGGTATGAATAATTTTTCATGAATGAGAATTTAATATTTGATATAAGGAGTATAATCCATTAAGGAGATTTAAGATGAAAGTAGCAATATGCAATACATCATATCGAAAGAATATCCTCATAAGAATCTTTGTAATAATGGCGCTTGTACTTATAGTAAAGGTAGATATTGCAGGTGCAGATCCCTTTGCATATGTGATGAGTTCCGGTACTGTCTCTGTAATTGATACCACAACAGATACTATTGTAACAACGATGCTGATAGATAGTTATCCTGGTGAAGTTGCAGTTACACCAGACGGAAAAAAAATATATGTAACAGACACAGGTATAGGCAGTACTACTGTCTCTATAATTGACACAGTAACAAATACAGTTAATTCCACAGTGAATGTTGGATGTAGTTCTTTTGGGGCTGCCATTAACCCCGCAGGAACAAGGGTGTATGTGTCGGACCGTGATAGTACTAATATCTTAGTAATTAACACAGCCACAAACAGCGTAACATCAAAAATTAACGTTGGATTGAAGCCTCATGGAATTGCAATCACTCCTGATGGAACAAAACTATATGTTACAAACCGCCGCAGCAATATTACTTCTGTGATCGACACGGCTACAAACAGTGTTATAACCACTGTAAATGTAGGAGTGAAGCCTGCGTATGTCGCAGTCAGTCCAGATGGAACAAAGGTATATGTGACTAATACTGGAAGCCATAATGTCTCTGTAATTGAAACAACTACAAATAATGTTATAGCCACTGTTAATGTAGGTGAATATCCTTGGGGAGTTACAGTCAGTCCAGATGGAACAAAGGCATACGTAACGAACTGGGAAGATGATTCAGTTTCTGTAATTGATACGTTTACAAATAATGTTATAGCTACCATTCCTGTAGGAATGCATCCGTCTGGAGTTGCAGTCACTCCTGATGGAACAAAACTATATGTGTCAAATTACGACAGCAATAATGTATCTGTAATTAACACGGCCACAGACAATATCATAGCCACTGTAGATGTAAATCATCCTATTGAAATTGCCTTAGGGCACTTTATAGATTCTAATATGACTGATCAAAGCACAGGGACAAACTCTAATATAACTGAAGATACAGGAATTAAAGATAATTTATCATCATCTGAAGAAAAAAACGCTATCAAAATCAATAATTCAAACAATAAAGATTCTGAATCTGATAATGGTAGTGGCTCAGGTGGAAATGAATCAAGCAAAAATAACTCTACACCGGGTTTCACCTCAATAATGCTCAGTTTGACCATGTTGTTCTTAGTCATAATAAGAAATAAAAGGGCATAAGAATGCTACAAACAAAATCTAAAAAAATAATCCTGCTAGCAATAATCATTCTAGCCGTGTTTGCTACTACCTACTTCGTTTTATCTGCAATTTCAATAGGCCCGGGTCTGCCCGAGCCGGAAGGCATGGTATACTGGTACGTACCTGATTATCTGAAGGATAACAAACTTGATCCATCTCCCTATTTTCCTGCGATATCTGAGTATTCAGATTCCATGAACTATACAAGTAAAACCATTATGACAGTATGGTATTTTGATGATCCGGATGATCTGCAAAGGGGAGAGGAGGAACTTTGCAGATACCTGAAGGAGCATGGGGATGTCTTCAGTGATACTGTGGATATTACAGAAGAGGGGCAGGAATATGATAATAAAACGGATATGGATCTGACAAGTCTCAATGTAACACGATATGAAAGCGAAGAAACTTCTGGCTACTTTCAATTAATAATACAACCCTTCGGAGACGGACTGGACCACTATTTCATCATTTATTACGGTACTAAGGGAAAAACACTGACAGAAGGTAATGGCATAAAGAAAACCGTAGCAAAGCAATACCAGAGGAACTACAAAGGCGGAGATATCAGGGGATTGAATGACTGCATCACACAAACAAGCGCATTCAATGTAAGCGACAGCACTACCAGTGGTAAATTATATGAAAACATTGCTGTCCTATCACAATATGGACTCGAGAACTGTACAAACCCTGAAAGTCCCATATATGACCCCTCGGTCGTAAATGCATATGGGAAAGTTCCTCTCATTCACAATGCAAGTCAATTAAATGGATTTGCAGATAAATTGCGGATTATCCGAGAAAATTCATGGAACGAAATTGATTTTTATCCTAATGGATCAATCGTCCGATATGGCTCAGGCACTTCAAGAGGATATTTCTGGATAGAATTATATGATAAAGGGAATGAGAAATACTCTGAGAATGATACCAGAAAAATTTATGAAATTGTAGAAAAATACTCAATTAAAAATGGAGTAGAAAACATCCCTGTTGTCTTTACATTGACAAATGAAACAGAAATAATAGGTTTTATGGAGTTTCCTATTTACTGGTATGATGTTGACAATAACTCCGGAGAAGAAATTGAAAACTTAAATGATATAGAAAATTCAAGCCTTCCGGAAGAAAACAATAAACAGACACCTTCACATGGAGTGCTAATCAGCATAATACTCGTTGTATCTGCTTGCGTAGCAATTAGAAAGCAATGAGAGTAGCAGCACGAATAGATACACAATCAGGAGAAATGAAATGTAGTAACTTCTTGTATGTTATCCCTAAGATTGATGAAATGAGGGGGGGGGAGAAATTGATCAAGATGGAAAAAACTCTGATAAAAGAACGATTTTTGTATTTCATTATAATCCTTGTTGTAAGCACATTACTAGGATACCTCTCTAATGATCTAATGAATGGAATACGTACTGGAATTCTCGTTGGAATCGGGTTCATTCTAGGGATGCTGCTAATAGGGAAAAAGAAAGGCAAAATCATGAATATGGGACCATCATTGTATAGTCTGACACCACGTTGCAATAATATAGAAGTGCGTTCAAACTAAAAATACAGAGTGTGTGACTATATGTATGAAATAATCTATAAAGTACTGGTTAATCCTTTGACGTGGGGAGCTATTATTGGAATTAGCATCTACGATATGATATATAGTAGAAAGAAAGGTTTGTCTTTTATTCAATCGTTACCAGTTACTCTGTTCTTCCTTGCCTGTGCTTTTGCGGGAATACTTATTGCAACATATATCAGTCAATAAACGAGGGATTTTTGTGTATATTTTCATCAGGAAAATTCAATAATTCCTTTGTAGAGACCACCGGAAACCCTGCAAGAGCTATACTCTACCCACTTGGGTGGGTGATAGGTAGCTTGCTTGTATATTTGCTCAATAGCTAATCGTTAGTAGTTCAAAGTTTTCAAAACTTACTCTTTCTTGAAAATTAAAACTTTAGATTTCAGTTGGACTATTTGGCCATAAAATTTTAATAGTGCAATAAACAATTGCTAGTTAATCGCACATAAATATCATAAGTTATATGGAAAAGCAATGTAGCAAAGCTAAGGTACGGATTAACTTTGCCATAACAAAGTTCACATGATCTTGTATCCTGATCTAAAATCTGGATAAACAAGTAAGGAAAATCGGCATGAACACAACACACAAAATAATCGCTTTTGTTGTCATCGTACTCCTTCTAAGCCTGGTAGTCATTTCCGGCCAGTCAACAAAAGAAGAATTGCACTACTCAGACGAAGAACTCCAGGCTCTTTATGATAAATATGATATCACAGAGAATGACCTGAAATTTGCAAGGGAGAACTACCAAATTATCTCAATGGAACAATTCTTAGCGGAGATAAAATAGTCGTAGTCACTGAAAACGGAGTCCCAAATTCAGGCATGGAGGAAGGAGTGGACTACGATATAATTATCAGTGAGCAGGAAATGATCGATATAATAGAAGATGCAAGAAACGACTACATCTCAAAATATGGAGTTGACCCTGATAATCCTAAACTGGATTCTGTTAGTGGCTACCTTCTGCCAGTTCAGGAAGCGAATAGGCAGATTATGTTTGGTAAGATAGATCTTAATTACTAAAATCTGATAAAAGATGCCAACAAAGGTATTTTTCTTTTACCCAAAAGGAACGGAAGAGTTCAGAGATAGAATCATAAGTGAATTATTGGGGCTTGCATAAATATGGATGGAGAACAAAGCAATAAGCAACTAATTCATGTGGATATACCCAATGATGCCAGTGCAGTTGTTATCTTCCTATTTCCTTATATTATAATGCTGATACTCATTCCTTTAAGCTCTTACTGCTCTGCTTGTGAAATATTGAGGTATATCATTTTTTATCTGAGCTACATAGCATTGGTCCTTCAGGACGGCACTTCCATAGAAGTAATAGACAATAAAATTACAATTAATAGATTTTTATTTGGCCCCTGGGTGATAAACAAAAAAGATATAATTCTAACAGAAGCAAAAAAGAACTTATTGTATACATTCCGGTTTCCAGGATACATTTTAATGTTGATTTTTTTAGTTTACAATATTAACAATGTATACTATGGAATTCATAGAGCCATGCTAAATGGTTATCCTGCAGAAGAATTATTCATTTTATTCCTATCCAGGATGACGATAATATTCTTGTTTTGTGCACTTTTTTACATTATGATAAATAGATTAAGGATTCAAAAGGTGTTAGAAATTAAGACAAACGGTAGAAAATATAAATTCTATACACAGAACCCTGAAGAATTCGAGATGTTGATTAACAGAAATAGGGAGGAAAGGGAAAATGAATGGGGAAAATGAAGATTATTCATCCAAATCACGAACATCCGACCAGAAAGACCAAAAAGCAACAGGTGATATCATCAAAACAAAAGTCCCCCTGCATATGGTTGATTTTCAATTCATGGCCACTATTATAGCTATGATGATAGTGTTCATTATCACTTCTTTGATCGATCATTTATATCGAAGCATCTGGACATACCTTAGTGTTATTTTGACTATTCTTATGATGTTAACTCTTTTTTATTTGCTGACACGTTATGAATTTTCGATCTACAATGATTCGTTAACTGTTAAAAAACCGTTCTTCAGAGAAGTTAAAATATCTGCAGAAAAAATAATTGGAATCTCAGATTTCAACAATAGCATATACAAATACAGGAAAGCATTTTTGCTAATAATGGTTTTCATGATACTGATAATAACAATTATGCAGGTGAGCAATAGTTACAGGATGATAGAATCATACGGAATAGAGAACTCAACAAATATCGCAATGACAATGTTTCTTCCTCTGATGTTTGCAATACTTTTTTACAATACCTATCAAATGTCCCATTATCCAAAAGCTATCAAAATAGACATCGACCCCGGAGAGATAAAACTCTACCCTGAAAACGAGGAGAAATACCTGCTCTTAAAAGAAAGACTTGATTCTCTGCTGCGATGATTTTAAAACCCAGACATACATATAATTCTCCGATGTTCCGTAGCTTCAAAGATAAACTCATATCAAAAGATTTTATAATTACGTCAGAGCTTAGCCCTCCAAAAGGAACAGACCTGAGCGAAACTCTTGCAGATGCAGAGCTTATCAGGGACTGGGCAGATGCACTCAATGTCACCGATAACCAGAAAGCGATCATGCGTATGTGTCCGCTTGCAGTGAGCAAAGCACTGCTGGATGCAGGTCATGAAGTTATAATGCAGCTTACATGCAGAGACAGGAACAGACTTGCACTGCAATCCGACCTGCTTGGAGCATATGCAATGGGTATCAGGAATATCTGCATAATGACAGGGGACCACACAACAAAAGGCGACCATCCCAGAACAAAACCGGTCTATGATCTGGATTCTGTTCAGCTTCTTAGCAGCATTAAAAAAATGAAGCAGGGGTATGATATTGCAGGAAACAAAATTGATAATCCACCGGATTTTCTTGTGGGTGCTGTTACTAATACCGACTCTTCAAAGACGGCACAGATGATGAAGCTGCGTAAAAAAACAAGAACCGGAATTGATTTTATACAGACTCAGGCAGTCTATGATATAGCGCAATTTGAAACTTTCATAGAATCCATCGATGATATTGAAATCCCTATAATTGCCGGAGTCATTCCACTCAAATCTGCAAATATGGCACGTTTTATGAACCAGAATATCCCCGGTATCAATGCACCTGCTGAGATAATAGAAAGGATCGAGCTGGCTGAAAAACCAATCGATGAAGGTATTTCCATCTGCGCAGAAACTATTAAAGAACTTAGGAAACTCTGCCGTGGCACTCATATTATGCCTATTGGCAAACATAGTAATACACCCAGAATACTTGAAATGGCCGGAATCAGGAAGAACGACCAATGATAAAAACGCAAATTGACCATGTAAAAGATGCTAGCCTCACACATGAGATGCTTGATCTTGAAAAAACAGAAGGAGTTGAAAGGGTAAAAATTGCAAAGAAATATAGTACATTTGCAATCACCGACTCCTTCATATGTGAGGATTACTGCACAATTAATAGCATGAAAACTATCTTTTAGGAGAAGAATAATGCAGGCTAATTTTCCATCATTGCAGATGTTTGGCATAAAAACCCCACTTGTTAAGCCAGGGGACAATATTTCAAAGATCATAATGGAGTCCCTTGAGAAACAGGAAATGCAATTACAGGATAATGATATTCTTATCATTGCTGAATCACCAGTAGCAACGGCCGAAAAACGTCTGGTTTGTCTTGCAGACGTAAAACCCAAAGAAAAAGCGAAAAAGCTTGCTGAGCAGTACCAGCTTGACCCCCGGGAAATGGAACTCATAGTTCAGGAGTGTGATGAAATTTTTGGTGGTGTTCCGGGAGCTGCACTTACAATCACAAAAGGTACACTTGCACCCAATGCAGGAATCGATAGCTCGAATGCACCAAATGGATATGTAGTTCTTCTTCCTATAAACGCACAGGAAAGTGCAGGCAGGATTCGCAGGGAGATAAAAGAACACTACAATTGTAAAATTGGAGTTATTGTTGGTGATAGCCGCACACAACCCTTACGGCTTGGATGTGTTGGTATTGCCCTTGGAACATCAGGTATGGTTCCTGTTGAGGATGCCAGAGGTACACTTGACCTTTTTGGAAAAGAAATAATGATTACACGCAAAGCAGTAGCCGACAATCTTGTATCTGCTGCTCAGTTGCTCATGGGAGAAGCAGGAGAAAGTGTGCCTGCTGTGCTTGTAAGAGGTGTAGCTGTCCAGATAATTGAAGATGACATTGAAATGCCTTTATTCACAAGTGATGAGTGCATGTATTATAGCAATATAAAAAAAGTATAAACACTCACATTTTTATTTTTGTTTAAATTAGAATAACTATGATTTTTCAAAAATAATTAAAAATGAAAGATAATTTAGATACATCTCGCCCAGCAAATATATAATAATAAAATGAAAGATATTATATGGGTTTATTTTAAAAAACAAAACGTAATAAAGCTTCTTTTACCACTAAAAGTACGATACATTTATATAAGGTAATCCTGTCAAAACTATACAATAATAATTAATTAATCTTCTTTCAAATTGAGGTATTACAATTAGTAGAATAAAGAAAATAGAAGTTCAAAACCTTGTTAAAATATTTGGTAAAAGCCCGCATAAAGCAGTCTCTTTAATAGAAAAAGGAATTTCAAAACAGGAAATATTAGAGAGGACTAAGCAAACAGTTGGTCTTTACAAAGTAAATTTTGATGTTTACGAAGGTGAGACTTTTGTACTTATGGGATTATCTGGTTCTGGTAAATCAACACTATTACGCTGCCTGAACCGCCTTATTAATCCAAGTGATGGACATATCCTCGTTGATGGTGAGGATATTGCCACAATGGATGACAAAGAGCTAAGGGATGTCAGAAGAAAGAAAATGGGCATGGTTTTCCAAGGATTTGCTCTTCTGCCTCATAGAACTGTAATTGACAATGTAGCTTTTGGACTTGAGATACAGGGTATATCAAACGAAGAGAGATATGCCATAGCAGAAGAGGCTATTTCCAAAGTCGGTCTTAAGGGCCATGAATTAAGCAAAACATCACAATTAAGTGGAGGGATGCAGCAAAGAGTTGGACTTGCAAGGGCTCTTGCTACTGACCCTGATATTCTGTTGATGGATGAAGCCTTCAGTGCACTTGACCCACTAATAAGGTCTGAGATGCAGGATGAATTAATCGAACTTCAGGATAAACTCAAAAAGACCATTGTTTTTGTATCACATGACCTGGACGAAGCTTTAAAACTGGGTGATCGCATCGCAATTATGAAGGATGGGGTTATCGCCCAGATAGGAACTGCAGAGGAGATACTCACAAACCCGGCAGATGACTATGTATCAGAATTCGTTGCCGGTGTGGATAGGACAAATATTCTCACAGCAAATAATATCATGAAACGACCAGAACCTGTGGTATCCATTAATTCCGGACTAAAAGTTGCACTACAACTGATGAAAAAACATGGAATATCATCCATATTTGTGGTTGATCCTGAAAAGAAAATTAAAGGAATACTTTTCATTGATGATGCGGTTCAGGCTGTAAAGGACAAAAGAACACTGCATGATGTGTTGGTAACAGACGTGCAAACCGTTGCACCCGATCTGCCCATCAAAGATATAATCCCTATGATGACAGACAGAAACTCCCCTCTGGCTGTTGTAAATGATAAAAAGAAGATCGTAGGAGTAATAGTAAGAGGTAGCATACTTGGTGCTCTGGCTATACAGGAGGATGATGCAAATGGCCTTACCTGAAATCCCCATTGGAGAATCAGTTGAAACGGCTGTTTACTGGTTGAATGACTATCTTGGTTTTTTGATGGATATTTTCAGTGAATTCATAGATATTCTTATAACCGGATTCAAGGATGGGCTATTATTCCTAAATCCTTTTGTATTCATTCTTGTGGTTACTGTATTTGTTTATCTGGTTTCCAAAAAGAACCTTAAACTTGCAATCGGAACCGCTATAGGGTTTTTGCTGATAGAGAACATGGGCCTCTGGAACCTTTCCATGGAAACCATAGCCCTTGTGTTATCATCTACCCTTGTGGCTTTATTGATAGGTATTCCAACAGGTATTATCAGCGCAAAGAATGAAACTGTATTCCACATAGTAAACCCAATACTTGACCTTATGCAGACAATGCCTTCTTTTGTGTATCTTATTCCTGCAGTGATATTTTTCGGATTGGGTAATGTCCCCGGACTTGTTGCAACCATAGTGTTTGCAATGCCACCAGCTATCCGTCTTACCAATCTTGGTATCCGGCAGGTTCCTCTTGATTTAAAAGAAGTGGCAGATGCTTTTGGCACTACAGCAATGCAAAAGCTTGTCAAGGTGGAATTGCCTGTTGCACTCCCAACTATTATGGCTGGAGTGAACCAGTGTATCATGCTCTCACTTTCCATGGTTGTTATTGCGGCTATGATAGGTGCACGAGGACTTGGATATCAAGTACTTGTAGGCATTCAGAGAGTGGATATAGGCCAAGGGTTTGAAGCCGGTCTTGCAATTGTGATCATTGCAATCGTACTTGACAGACTGACACAGAGCCTTACACCTAAAAAATGAAGTAAATTGATATTACAGACCTTCATGGTCTTTTTATAAATAGATTAAACGATGTGATAAAGTGAAAAGCAAAATAAAAGTCTTTTCAGTACTCATAATGCTTGCCATGCTTGTAATGGTAAGTGGATGTACTGATCAGGATACAACCGGAGATACCGGTACTGAAGAAACAAAGGAAGCAACTATCGGCTACGTTCTATGGGACGGCGAGATAGCCAGTACTAATGTTATGAAACTTGTACTTGAAGATGCAGGCTATGATGTGGAGATTATCGCTGTGGATGCAGGTGCACTTTACCAGGGACTTGCAGACAGTCAGTTCGATTTTACAACTTCTGCATGGCTTCCCCTGACCCAGAAGAACTACTGGGAAACATACGGAGAAGACATTGATAGCGTTGCAGTAAACCTTGAAGATTGCCGCATAGGACTTGTTGTTCCAGAATACGTTACTATTGATTCAATTGATGAGCTCAATGCTAACAAGGAGCAGTTCAATGGGGAGATCATAGGTATTGACCCGGGAGCAGGAATCATGTCAACAACAGAAACTGCAATCGAGGAATACGAACTTGATTATGATCTTGTTGCAAGCAGTGGTGCAGGCATGACAGCTAATCTTAAAAGTTCAATAAATGATGAAGAATGGACTGTCGTCACACTCTGGTCACCACACTGGACATTCAACACTTTTGATTTGAAGTACCTCGAAGATCCAGAAGGTGTCTATGGTGAAGCAGACCATGTTGAAACCCTTGCAAGAGTTGGTCTGGCAGAAGATGATCCTGAACTCTATGGAATCATCAGTAGATTCCAGTGGACCCATGAGGATATCCAGTCTGTTATGGCAGGCCTTACAGATGGACTATCTGAAGAAGAAGCTGCTCAGAAATGGATAGATGCAAATCCTGAAAAAGTAAATGAATGGATTGGAGCAGAATAAGGGAATAAATCCCTTATTAATTTTTAATTTATTAGTATTATTGTCATTATTACTATTAATATATAAGAAAGTGATAGCGTGAAATGTAATTTTTTAAAAATATTTGTAACCCTGATAGTGGCAGCTGCCTTGATAAGCTCAGGTTGCACTTCACAGAACACAGACATTCCAGCTGATGGAAGCTTAGCTGAAGATGCAACACAAAAAACTGTAAAGATAGGTGTTGTCCCCTGGGATGACTCACGTGCTTCAGCAAGTGTATTCACGCAGGTTCTTGATGAAGGGGGATATGAATACGAGACCCTAAGTGCTGATCCTGGTGCTCTTTACCAGGCAATTGCACAGGGTGATATCGATGTCCTCATTCATGCATGGCTACCTGCAACCCAAGCAGCTTACTGGGAGCAGTATGGAGACAAACTAAACAAGGCACAGATTGTATCCAGCGGCGCAAAGTGCGGACTTGTTGTCCCTGAATATGTACCAATCAACACCATTGAAGAACTTAAAGGCAATGCTAGCAAATTCAATAACCAGATAGATGGTATTGAACCCGGAGCAGGTATAATGCATAACACAGAAAGCTGTGTTGTAGATTATAATCTGAAAGAATTCGAACTTTATTCCAGCAGCACTGTAGGAATGGTCACAAAGCTTCAGGATAAGATCAACAAAGAAGAATGGGTAGTTGTTACCCTATGGAGACCACATTGGAGCTTTGCCCGCATGGAAGGGCTCAAATTCCTCGAAGACCCACAGGGATCCTACGGAGAAACTGACGATCTTATTATTCTCACCAGAAACGGATTCGAAGAAGAAAATCCTGAGTTCTACCAACTAATCCAGAACTTTGAGATGAATCTTTCTGACATCGAATCAATTATGATTGCAATTGATCAAGGTCAGACATCGGAAGAAGCTGCTGCTGCATGGCTTGCTGAGAATCCTGAAAAGGTCGATGAAGTTCTTGGAACCCAGGAATAGAACTGAAAGTTTAAATGAAAGTGTGGAGAGAACTAAGGTACTCTCTTTTATTCCTTTTTATTTATTCCACTTCTTCTAACCCGTATGCCTGCAATATCATGTGGTATTCACTAACAGGCATCCTTGAATAGAATGCTCTTTTAATTAGCTCACTAAGTGACGGATGAATGTCCATTGCATACATTATCGGATCTATGCTCTGAGTTTCAGTATACATCAATGGAATTATCTGGTGAATTAGCACTGAAGCCTGAGGGCCTATGATATGAGCACCAAGAATCTTCTGAGCATTCCCATCAAGGATCACTTTCACAAATTCATTGCCCAAGGACATTGCCACACCTTTTGCAGTTTCCTGGAAACGATAGAAACCGATCACTATTCCTTCTTCCCCATATTTATCAATGACTTGCTTCTCAGTCATTCCAACACTGGCTATTTCAGGGTATGAGAATACAGCATGTGGAACTGCATGATAGTCCACCTTAACTTTCTTCTTCAGGACTGCATTATAATAGACAACCGATGACTCATGGTTTGCAACATGCTTAAACAGATATTTGCCGTTAGCATCACCAAAGGCCCAGATATTCTCCATGGATGTTTCAAGATGTTCATTGACCTTTATCCAACCATGTTTGTCAGTCTCAATACCTCCAAGTTGGGGTTTTAGTATGTCAGTGTTCGGACTCCTGCCTGTTGCAACAAGTATCTCTGAAGCTGTAATTTCCTTTTCCTCACCGGTCTGGCGGTGTTTTGCAATCACAGTCTTGCCTTCTGATGAAGACTTTACTTCAACAACCTCATAATCTGTGAGAATTTCCATGTGTTCTGCCATCATCTTCTTCGCAAGTACGGAAACTTCAGGTTCCTCTTCTGGAATAAATTGGGCATTCCTGCCTATTATAGTGACCTTAGAGCCCATTGCCGAGAAAAAGTGTCCGTATTCAGCAGCAATATATCCCCCTCCTATGATAGCAAGGCTTGGGGGGAGTTTGGACAGATCCAGTACTTCATCACTGGTGAGAAAATCAATTTCATCCAGACCTTTCACAGGAGGTATTGCAGGCTTTGAACCTGTACACAAAAATATCATTTTTGCGCTGATGGTCTGCTCAGCAACCTTCATGGTATATGGAGAAACGAACTCAGCTGTTTCATTGTAGAAATCCATTCTGGGAATATGAGTGTAAGCATGTCTGATATTTTCAATGTCTTCTGATATTGAGCTGCGCATCCTGTCCATCACTGACTTAAAATCAATATGTTCAATTGATGCTTTGATACCGAAATCACCAGCATGTCCAATATCCCTTACAAGCTCTGCAGGATAAAGAAGCATCTTTGAAGGTATACAGCCTCGGGTAAGGCATATTCCTCCCGGTTCATCTTTATCAATGAGAGCAACTTTCATTTCAGGATCAGCATCCATCATTGCAGTAACATAATTCATCCCGGAGCCTGTGCCTATTACAATAAGATCGTATTCTTTCATTTGATCCCCCACTGCGTAATATTCCTATGAATATTGGCCGCCATACGTATAATTATTTCCGGTAGAACTCTGACATACTAAGGATACAAAAAAGCCAATGGCCAAAGTGAGCAACTCAATAATTCCAATCACCATAGGTAGTCATGTATTAATTGGTTGATTTTCTTGAACACTTGAATGTCAACATTTCTCTTAAAATCCACTTCTTTTCAACAATTCCTGATTCCTGAGCAGGTGTTATTTTGCGTTTTACACCATCTTTA
>JAVEPM010000216.1:0-3382 GCA_034008115.1 Methanolobus sp. | reverse complement strand
ACTTTCTCCTGGACGTGATATATCCGCTTTAAGTTTGTTAAACACCGGTTTAGCGGTTGATCGTTTTGAAGTCAGGGATGGCGATCCAATACGGATTGAACTCCAATATCACGGCAGGTTTGTAGTACCATATTATGCTTATTCGGTCTACAGCCTTCCAAAAGAAATCGAACAAATTGGCTATGCCCCCGGCGCTTACTTAGAGAAGAACCTGATCTTTCTGCAAAAGTTGGGGGAATGGCATCCCTATGCCCTTTGCTCCCCGGATGAGATCACACTCATTTTGCCTGCTGATATCACGATCAATTATAACAGCGCTGATACCGAGTCAATAGATGGAGATATGAGACGGTTGCAGTGGCAGCAAGCATCCGATCACATTCTGCTCATCGCCGGGGCAAAATACCAGATTGAAGAGCAGGAAAAAGATCAGATTTACCTATCACCAAATCCTGGACTTCGGGAAGAAGACCGGAATGAGCAATATGGTACCTTCTTTCGATTAGTGTGGCAGAATCTTTATGATGCGGAAGGATCGGGTTCTACACTGATCCCGTTGCCGTTGATAAAGCAGAGTTATTGGGAAAGCGAAGCATCTACTCTAATCATACCGGAGCGATCCAGACAAATTGACTATATTTGGCCAGATGATATGGCCAAGTATAGCGAAAATGTTGCAATGGATGTCTTGCTGTCTTGGTGGTGCAGGGAACAACATTGCCCTGATTTAGCGTATGGTTTGTTCTCTAGGGGGTCTGATATTGACTGTTCGTATGAAAAAAGCGAAGAAGCTTCTGGAGATAAGGAGGATGATACAAGCAGTCTGCCTTTATTGTATTACGCAGCCTTAAAACTGGTAGAAGAGGCTGAAGTATCCGGATTTGACCATGAAGCCTTGCTGGAATCCTATTCATTGTTGCTAAAGAATGAAGCTACCTCCATTTACTCTCCATTCAGATTTACTCCTAAGAATGTGGAAACCCTGATTAGGTTGAATAATTTCGACGCTCAGTATGGCTCAGAAGCCTTCTGGGATTTATTGTTGAAGGCTTTTGACAAATCAAACGGAGGTTGGATAGAAGGAGAAGTTTTACTGGAACTGATTGATACACTCCCTGAGCAAAGTGATGGTGTTGAAACAGGTACATAGATTTACTATGAAAAGATACATGCGGTTGGTGTATTATGAAATTTTCAAGGTTCAGCCTTCGTTATTGATTGCATTGGTTGTGACTGCTCTTGTCTCATTATTCCTCACCTTGGAAGGAAGTTTTGAAATCTCAGAAAGGCAGATGTTCATCATGTACATTCTGGGAGTATTTTTCCCAATATTGATTGCGCTGCTAACCAACAGTGGGCTGATGAGAGAGAGAGACGGACACACAGCGACCTTTGCGTGTAGTCGCGTTAACTTGGGTGTGCTCTGGTTGAGGCGTTTGTTACTGAGTTTCTTCACGGTTGCGTTTTTTATGTTTGCCTTGCTTGGTATCATGAACCATCTAATTCCAGGGCTTTTTCCTCCTATCTTTGCACTCACGCTTTTGGTTCAGGCCCTCCTTTTTAGTGTAATTATGGCTTTGTTCAGCGCGCTGAGTTGTTCAACTACAGTAGGCATCATTGCAGGACTATTTATTTGGGTGATACTGTATTTCTGGTCGCCCTCCTTGTACACTTTATTTGGCCCAAGGTATTTTCCTTTCCTTGAGTGGGCGATTTATTTCAGGTATGAAGCGCCAATTAGTGCGCTCCTATTTAACAAATTGTTTTACGCCATTATCTGCTTCCTACTACTTGCTATAACCTTCTGTTTGCATCAGAGAAACCGGCAGGTTGAGCGCTTCTCACGGCATTGAAACAAAGCCTGTGAAAGCATTCATTTGTGTGAAAATTAATTCGAATGAGTTGTTTGTTTTGCTACTTTCAGGTCATTTACACACGTGACAATTGCACAAACTCCCAACTTGAAACTCCTTCCCGGTCTGATTCGTTTCCTAAAAGAATTCCTTGAAGCAAAAGTTGAGATATGTGCCCAATAAACAATTGTAACATTTGTATACTATAAAACTTAGTATCATCTACAACCTCATTGGGTGCAAACTATTTGTCGAATTTTTTCAAAGCGCTATCGTATTGCAATAATAACGATAGGTAAGCCAGATCTACACGATCCAGAAATTCTGAAGTTGTTTTACCAAAACGGATTATGACCTTGGCAGATTGAACGATTAAGTTTGTATCTGCTAACAGATCTGCTGACCTGAAGACTCGTTCCCTCTTCATCAATTCGTAATTCGATAAGGTAACATAAGTTTCGCGCATTTAAAAAGGACATGGTCCTGAATCACTTGGTGATATTTTGTTAGCCCAAAAAAACCAAAGGAGAAAGAACCATGTCAGAACAATTTGTACAATTAAATGAACAAGTAATAAAGACCGAGTTGAAGGAACTTGTGAGGCAAGGTGTGCAGGAGGTGCTCAACAGCCTGCTGGACGCAGAAGCAGACCAACTTACCAATGCTCGCAAGTATGAGCGCACAAAGGCGAGACAGGTTACACGGGCAGGGCATTACACCCGTAAATTACTGACTGGAGCTTGAGAAGTAGCTTTGGAAGTACCGACCTTGAGGAAGGTAAGGGCTTGATGTTGTAGAAAGTAAGGAAGAGGCATACGGCACATATAAGGTTATTAAGGGAAAGTATTTTAGCTTTCGCAATCACTCGCTTAAAATCTAATTCATATGAAACACTTATGAAGGAATTTCGTCTATATTAATAGAGAATAACCCATCAACGGAGTGTGGTCTTTATGACAGAATCATGGTGTAAGTATTGAGAGGAGGTTTTACAAACTACTTTTACTTTAGCAAATGATTAGCTCACCAATGTATGTAATACCTTTTTTTAATTTTTAGAGGAGATGTAAAATGAACTTTTTTCCAAGAACACTCCAAATTTGAAAAAGAATAAGACCGGTTAAAGTACTGGCGACAACAAGGCAATAATTCAGTATTTTATCAACGCTAACAGGCAATAAAGGAGCAAAATGTATAAAATCAATCGAAAACTTACAATTTTATTAGTTCTGTTCAGCTTTGTTCTCTTGATTTCAGTTCAAAACTCAATTGCTCAAGCTTACACCGTTATGTCGGGAAAATAGTCTACTACTTCTACGACTTACGTTATCGATTCAAGTTTTAGTAGTCAAGGTACTGGTTGGTCTAGTAGATTTAATTCGGCTGCAAGTATTTGGACACAGCTTGGGGCGTTTGGATTTTCTTCGAATAGCTCAAGCTCTAACCATATCCAAGCATCGAATATTGCTAGTAGCTGCAATGGTTGTCTTGCTCAGGCTTCAGTCTGGGGTAACCCAATTTACCAATTC
>JAVEPM010000215.1:0-3383 GCA_034008115.1 Methanolobus sp. | reverse complement strand
ATGTTTTTTTAATGCAAAAATAAAATTTTAAATTTAACCGATTACCCCAACCCCCAAGACCTTTAGGTCGCTATTATTAGTGTGATTTTTTTCATTTTCTCAATTCGATATTTTTAATTTCAATCTTTTTGTTTATGTCAATAAAAATTTGTTCACTTTGTTGTTTCTGATGGGCTTCATTTAACGAATTAAGCCATTTTTCATAAGCATCGGCTGGCATCTCCTGATAACCGAGATTATCCATTTTGTCATATTGCTTGTTTCTTGCAATAAATGCTTGTTTGGCTTTTGGATATTGAGCAATTTTTTGCATGTAGTTTTGTTCTGTTATGCCTAATTGTTGCGAAATGTAATCAAATTTTATTGTCAAATAATCTGATTTTAAAGCTTGTGCGACAATGTTTGTAGAGTCGAGCCGTAATGCTTCTTCTATTACTTTTCCGACAAATTCATCATAGCAATATTTTACTGTGTAACCTTTTGCTAAATCAAAAAGCATCAATGAAAGTAATTGATTTTCATTTAAAGGTTGCATGTAAATTTTATTTCGTAATGTTTCAGATTTGATATATCCTGATTGCAAAATAAATGCGTCAGTTGTCATCATTCCATTAGTGAGTTCTACGTTATACCATTTTCCTGTATTGTCTTTAAACTTTATGTAAGTATGTCTTGGAGAGTATGCTAATTGGGCTTCTGCTCCAATTTTTTCTGCAAGTATCAAGTATAAAAGTGGTAAGGAATGACACTGACCCGAATTTGTCATTAATGCTTTGGAAACAAACATCTTAGTCCAGTCTTCTTTTCCTGAATAATCTTCAAAGTCATAAGTAAACGGATAGTGTTTCAGATTTTTTGATTTGATTTCCAAAGTGTCAGTAAAGAAGCGAAATAGCAACATGTTTTTTGCAAGATTATCGGTTGAGTCTAAGCCATATTCTTGCATTTTCCAGTTTAAAAACTGTCCGATTTCGTTTATGGTTCTTTCAAAATTCTGATAATTTCCAGTATTTTCATAGTATGCGTTTTCCACAATAAAGTTTGCTTTTGCAATACTGAATTCATTTTGGGTTTCAGCCATTTTCATAATTTCAGAAAATGCAGTTTGGTATGAAGTAGCACCTTTCACAGAAGCACAAGAGGGTAATGAATAACTGATATTATTTACATTATTTTCGTCTAATTCTCTGTAAATGTTGTTTAATTGTTGCTGTTTGCGTTGCTGTTCTTGTTTGTCTTTCTCATACAATTCTGTTCCTGTGGGCTTTCTATTGGTATTTGGATTTTGGTTTTGGTTCGGATAACTCTGTCCCGGAACTATTGGTTCAAAGTTTTGAATAGTCGGCGTTTTCGGAGGTTGTATCTGTCCAAAAATATTCAGGGCAAAAATTAAAAATAATATAGTCAGTCTGATTTTCATTAAATTCCTTTTTTCTTTTTCAGGTTGTCCGTTTATTTTCATCGCACTGTCTTTCTTAGTATGGTTGCTAACGGTTGCGGCTATGTGGAGTGTGGAATAGGAATAGAAATTACCTTTTCAGAGTTCCCACGAAGCCAAATTTTTATATTTTGTTTTTAATTTTTGTCGCAAAAGCCAAATGTAAAAAATTGGCGGTGTTCGGAAGCGTTCTGCACGAACGGTTACGGGCGAATTTCCACATTACATATAGGTGTTGTTACAAGCTGGTGGTTTAATACAGTTTGCGATTTTAAGATATAGTTTATTTGTTCTTATTGCATATCTATTCTGTTTTGTTACGCTTTTTTTCCATTTCTTTAAATTCAATAAGGCTTTTAATATTTTCTACACCAATTCTTTTGCCGATGATTTTCTTTTCTTTATCAAGAACATAAATGACAGGTGTGCTGTAAATGTCGTAGAAGTCGCGAAATTTTGAGTGAGGATATGGACCGTCCCAGATATTATACCATCCATCTTCACGAAGATTTTTTTCATCAATAAATTCTACCCATTCGTCTTTGTCGTATTGAGTATAAATTGTAAATATCTTTACGTTCATTGCTTTAAGACTATCGCGATAATAATCCATTAGTTTTGGAACTTCCTTTTTGCAGTGACCACAATGAGGTTCGTAAAATACTACAACTGTATAATCTCCATCAATAGAATGAAGATTATAATACTTGTCATCAACACTTTGCATGCGTTCTAAATTGTATGCAGTTGCCCCTAGTTTTGTAGGCGTGATTTTATCTACACGTTCTGTGAGTTTAGATAGAAACGATGAGTCAGCCCATGTTGCTAGACCGTTTAAATACCATTTTTCCGCAATGTCCACAAAAACAGCATCGTAACCCATTACCTTTGAGCTTTGAAAATACTGTAATAAATGTGATGTAGTAAATTGAAACATCAAGCTATCACCAGCTTCATAAGTTTTTGTAATGATATTATTTGCTTCTGGTAATAATGAGTCGATTAAAGGAATTACCATTTTATCAAAATAGTAATTAAGCTTACTTTCATAAATAGGAGTGCGTAGTAAGCCGTTTTCGGCAAAATCTATATAATCAAAATAGTGAGATTTATAATATCTGTATTGAAAAGTTGAATCTGTTATTACACCATTTTCGTCCTTTGGAGCATCAGGGATTTCAACATCTTTCATAGCGAGAAGAATTTTACTAAAGAAGGTTTTAGGATTTTTTTCAACAACATTATCCATATATTTAATTCTTTCGTCATTTAAGACTTTCATCTTATCTGAAACAAGTTTACGCTCTGCTTCGTTGTCTTTAACAGCTTCATATTCTTTGTTGAGTTCCATTCTCTTTTTCTGAATTTCAGCCATTTCTTTTTGATAGTTATTAAATAGGATATTCTCATTGCAGCCTTTTATTTTCATGTTTTCAACATAGTTTGCTGTGTCTGTTGTAATAGAAAAGAATTTATCGTCGGCAATTAAAATTTCAAAATAGGTCATCCCTTTAGATGGCATTGCAATTATATAAATTCCTCTATTTAGTTCTTTATCACCATTAAAGATTGCATAACCCTTATCATTAATGGTAGTTGTGTCAATGATAAATTTCTGGTCTCCAAAATGGTGTCCCAAATATATAACAGTATCACTTACTCCGTGAATTTTAACTTCTATTTCATAGTTTTGAGAATAAACAGAAAGACTAAGAAATGTAATAAGAATTAAAAAAAGTGTTTGTTTCATAATTTATGATATTTTATTTATTTTATTTCATGCTTTGTGACAAACTAAAGCGTTTTGGATTATTTTGGCGTGGGCTTTTTCCACTTGCTTGTAACGTATCGCAGCTATGTATTGGGCGCATGATACAGATTTCATTATCTTTTACGCACTTAGCAAAACCGCTGATATATTAAATTGTTAATAATAAATTTTCTG
>JAVEPM010000214.1:0-3393 GCA_034008115.1 Methanolobus sp. | reverse complement strand
AGCCATCAAAACCCAATTTATACTTTGGCTAAAAAACTTCACCTGTCTAAGTCCTTGTCTTGCAGTGACTTACGTTCCCCCCCGTAACTGAATTGCTTGACTGATTTTGGGGTGAAGCATTTTCCTTGACAGATTTTGATAGGTAATTTATTGTGGTTTTATGATTGAGATATACGAAAAAGGACTATTTGCTAAGTATAGGACAGGCAGTTACCTGTTTGCCCTGATGCTTGGCTGTCTAAATCCAGAGACTAATAGGCTCGAAATTAACGGTAAGCCTATGAATAGCGTGGACTTATGCGCATACGCTAACCTGACCATGCAAGAGTTGTCGATGGCGATTAAGGAATTGCTCTCCATCAACGCTATTATGATTATGCGTGGCAAGGGGAAGGAATTTTACTTTGCCAATCCAGAATATATTAGGGAAGGAAATAAAACACCTGACGATTTTGATTGGCTACTACAATTATTTGAAGAGGAGAATAACCAAGAGGATAAGAATCTTGTATACTTTAAGAAGTCAAACAGGAATCTCACGGTTAAGATAGGCGAGGCAATAACAGATTTAAACAATAGGAGTAGTAATGAATAAAGGATTTTGCGAGATACCAATAGACAAGCTGGTTAAGGCTCACTGGAACTACAAGGAAAACAATCAGGAGCTTGCCGAAAAGCTGGCAAACAATATCAAACGCAACGGACAAATTGAGAACATTATTGTGCGTGAACTTGATACTGGCTTTTATGAAGTTGTTAACGGAAATCACAGGCTGGACGTGCTGAAGAAACTTGGGTTTGAAACAATATACTCATTCAACCTTGGCGTTATATCTGAGGCACAAGCCAAGAGAATTGCCGTTGAAACCAATGAGACAAAATTCTCAAGCAATAATGAATCACTCTCTGCACTGGTTAAGGAATTGTCTATTGAGTTTGATGATATTGACCTGACCATGCCATTCTCAGAAGAGGAGATGAGTGAAATGCTGGCTGATGTTGATATGGATTACTCTGGAGTTAACGAATATGAAGACGTGTCCGAAAGGGAAATAGATGATATTCCAGAGAACAATGTTACCAAGCCAGGCGATGTTTATGAGCTAAATGAACACAGGCTCGTGTGCGGGGATTGCACCAGCCAAGAGGTGCTGGATGTATTGTTTGGGGACAGGAAGGTTAGTCTTGTCGTTACAGACCCGCCTTATGGGGTTGATTATGGTGCAAAGAATAAAATGCTTAACGAGTTTCAGGGCAAGAATGGTGTAAACAAGAAATATGGCACACGCATGGAAAAGGACATCAAGAATGATGCAATAGAAGATTACAGGAAGTTCTTTGCGAGCTTTATGTCAATCATACCGTTTGCTGAGGTTAATTCATTCTATGCCTTCATTTCCTCACAGAACCTGCATAATCTCAGGCTGGCTTTTGATGATGCTAAGATGTATTTCTCCAGCATTCTTGTGTGGTTAAAAAACCAGCACGTTATTAGCTGGATTGATTATATGTTCAAAACAGAATATATACTTTATGGATGGAAAGGCAAGCACAAGTTTTATGGAAACAACAATGAAATGAATGTCTTTGAGTTTGATAAGCCAATTAAATCCAAGCTCCATCCTACAATGAAGCCGGTTGAGTTAATTAAACGGCTTATGAATAACAGTAGCAAGGTTGGAGACATTGTATACGATGCCTTTCTTGGCTCTGGAACTACGCTAATAGCAGCGCAGGAACTTGGAAGGACATGTTGTGGCGCCGAACTGGATGAGCATTACTGTGACGTGATTGTATTACGGTGGGTAAACTATATGAAAGAGGCAGGGCTGGATTATTCCGTTAAGCGCAATGGTGAAGATGTGAGCGGTGAAGCATGGCTAACATAAAGACAATAGACTGGGATAAAATCAGGGCTGACTATGTGCTGAATCCCAGCTATCCATCGTTTGATGAGATTGCCAAGATTCATGGAATTTCCAAGCCGCTGATTCTGTCTAAGGCTAATGACTTGAATGACCCGATTAACAGGGGTAAGTCTTGGATTCAACAACGGCAATCTTACGTTGAGAAGAAGCAGCAGATTCAAGAGGATATAGCAACCAGCGAGGCCAAGAGCTCGGTTAAGAACTTTGTGAAGGTTCTCAATAACATGGGCTTGAAGGCATTTAAGATAATCAATAGAGAGTTGGATTATATAGATAAGGTGCAGGCTGATGATATTGCTAACAATAAGCCGCTGTCTATGCGTAAGCAGGTTAAGATGTCTGATATCACCAAGATTGTTGACGTGCTTCAGAAAATTGCTGGTGGCGAAGGTGCTAAAGAGATACTTGTCAAGTTAGAGTTGGCGAATAAGCAAGCCGACAACAGAAGTGTGAAGTTGCAAGAACTATCTGACGAGGACTTCAAGCAAGTTGAGTATCAGATTAACAACGGTGGTGCACAGGCGATAGAGACAGATTATGAAGAGGTGGAGGTAAAATGATATATCACGAGACTGAACACGGCACTATCTACTGTGGCGACAGCGTGGATGTTCTGAAGAGCATGGCTGATGAGAGCGTGGATTGCTGCATTACCAGCCCGCCTTACGATAACCTTAGAGACTACAAAGGATATAGCTTTGATTTTGAGGGTATAGCTAACCAGCTTTTTAGGGTTATTAAGCAGGGTGGCGTTATTGTGTGGATAGTTGGAGATGCCACGGTGAATGGAAGCGAGACAGGCACAAGTTTTAGGCAAGCATTATATTTCAAAGAGATTGGGTTTAATTTGCACGATACAATGATATATATGAAGAACAACCCAGTTCCCCAGTCAGGCAAACGATATAATCAATGTTTTGAATATATGTTTGTGCTGTCAAAAGGAACTCCAAATACTTTTAATCCGATAATGGAAGAAACGAAGTATAAGGGAGTTGCTAATATGAAAAACAGGGGTAAGGATGGTTCTCTTCACTATCGAAAGATGGAAAGAAAGAACGAGAAAAAGGTTGGAAATATATTTGCATACTCCGTAGGTGGGGGAATATCTACAAAAGATAAAATTGCCTTTCAGCATCCGGCTATATTCCCTGAGCAGCTTGCCATTGACCACATCTTGTCTTGGACAAATGAAGGCGATACTGTGCTTGACTGCTTTTTTGGTAGCGGGACTACTGGCAAATGTGCGGCTAAATATGGAAGGCGATACATAGGCATTGACATAAGCGAAGAGTATTGTGCAATAGCTGTTAATCGCATTGATAATGAACTACAACAAATAACAATAAGCCTGGAGAGTTAATGCCTGACCTTACTTTCACGCAAGAGGAGTTTATCCTTGAGAAGCAACGCAGAGAGCGACAGAAATGCGATGAGCTTCAGTTAAAGTTCTCGCCACACGCTG
>JAVEPM010000213.1:0-3419 GCA_034008115.1 Methanolobus sp. | reverse complement strand
CAAATATTTAAACGCCTCTGCAATGATACCAAAGATAGATTTTCTAAGCGAGATTTCAAATTCTTATTCAAATCCGGAAGTAATATGTAGCTCGGTGAGCACAATTTTAAGGAGATTGAGCCTTACCAAGGCATTGGAGGTAGGAAAAGGGTTCCAAAGAAATGGGAGGTCCGTCTCATTGTTATATATATTAATAATAATGAGACTTTTAAAAGGGAACAACAGCATCCATAGCGTGTGGAAGAAAGACTTTTTCAATTTCATAGATAGTGGCAAGAATGGATTTTACCGGTTTCTTATGCGCCCCCAAACAGATTGGAGGCGTGTACTTTCGTATGTGTCTATCAAATACCGTCAGACAGTGGATCAGAACAGCATCGCCAAGCCAAAGACGGAGGCCTGTTTTATTCTAGATGATACACTTCTTGAGAAAACAGGTCTGAAGATAGAAGGAATATCAAAAGTCTTCGATCATATTTCAAACTTGTGCCTATTGGGCTTCAAAATGTTGGTCTTAGGTTACAATGATGGCATCTCCACACAGGCCTGCGACTTTTCCCTACACAGGGAGAATAAGAAAAACAGCTGGGGATTAAACAAAAGGGAGTTGAAAAAGCACAGGCAAGGCATACATGACGGCAAAAATCCAGATTACAAAAGGCTGGAAGAGCTGGATATAAAGAAGTTGGAAAGTGCACTGCTGATGCTAAAAAGAGCCATCCGCAATAATTTCAAGGCTAATTACCTCCTCGCCGATTCGTGGTTCTCTACCATAGAGTTCATGAGGGAAATAAGGAGAATAAGTAAAAAAAGCATAAACTACCTGGGAGTGGGGCGCAAGGATAATGCAAGGTATCGCATCAATGGTGTTGGCCGAACTCCCAGACAGGTAATAGAAAGATATTCGCGACTATCAAAAAGGAAGAACAAAAAGTACAACTGTGAATTCTTTTATGCAAAGTGTGTGATACATGATTGTCCTGTTAAATTGATATTTATCAGGAACATAAATGGAAAAGAATGGAGCTTCCTTATCACCACCGACATGAATATAAACTTTGAGAAAGCCTATGAACTATACCAGGTAAGATGGACAATAGAGGTTCTATTCAAGGAATGCAAACAATATTTCAAACTGGGGAAATGTCAGGCCGAGCATTTCAATGAACAGATAGCTGATTGCACCATAGCGTTGATAACCCATACCTTAGTGTCATTGGAAAATCGCTTCTCCAATTATGAAACCTTAGGAGGGCTGTTTGTGGACATAGGTGACCAGCTCACATTGATGACACTATGGCAAAGGATAATGAATTTGATAGTAAAAATCATGAAGGCAATATCAGTATTAATCAGTGAGCCGATTTTTGAGCTTATGAGAAGGCTGATTATAAACAACCATGGTGAATTGAAAAATCTTTTCAATTTAATAAAAGTCGAATTAAGATCAGAATCAAAAATTAGCGAAAATAGCACCGTTACTTGCTGTTAATCTTGCTGTTAAAGTGGTGGGAAACTTTAGGCAGGTGCAAAAGTTTCCCACGTGCTTAACATCTAAACAAGCTCTAAAGCGAAGTGTTTTTTCTATATTTTGAGCCGCAAGAAATTGTTGTTATGGTGCTGAAATTCAGTTAAATAATCCCAAATAAAAATTGCAAGAGAAGATAATTATTTGTATCTTTAAGTGACAAACCATAAGATTAACAATTAATTACATCCCTTGCAATGATACCAAAGATAGATTGTTTAAGTGAAATTTCCAATACCTATTCCAATCCTGAAACAGTTTGTAACTCTGTCAACACTATTTTAAGGAGATTAAACATTACTAAAGCATTAGCCTCAGGTAAAGGATATCAAAAAAGTGGAAGATCTGTTACTCTGCTACTTATGTTAATCGTAATGAAGCTTTTGAAAGGTAATAACAGTATTCACAGCATGTGGATAAACAATTTTTACAATTTTATAGAAAGTGGTAAAAATGGATTTTATAGATTTCTTCTACGACCGGATACAAACTGGAGGCGGGTCCTTGCTTATCTATCTGTTAGATACAGACAAGCAGTAGAAGAGAATGGTCTTTCGAAGCCTAAGACAGATGCATGTTTTATTATTGATGATACCATTCTTGAGAAAACAGGCTTGACTATTGAGGGTGTGTCAAAGGTGTTTGACCACAATATAAACAAGTGTGTATTAGGCTATAAGATGTTGGTTTTAGGTTATAATGACGGGATCTCCACTCAGGCCTGCGATTTTTCATTACACAGAGAGAACTCCAGGAACAATTATGGCCTAAGTAAGAGAGAACGTCTTAAGCAAAGAGAAGTATCTGTTGATACTTCACATCCCGACTCAGAGAGAAAGAATGAGTTGGATATGAATAAGTTGAACAGCACCCTGCTGATGCTCAAGAGAGCTTTGCATCATGACTTCAAGGCAAAATACTTACTTGCAGACTCTTGGTTTTCTTCTCCGGAGTTCATAAAGAACATAAGAAAGGTAAGCAAGAACAGTGTCGACTATCTTGGCATAGGACGCAAGGAATCTGTCAGATACAAAGTCAATGGAGTCGGATGGACACCAAGACAGATCATTGAGAGGTATTCCCGGCAGAAGGCCAGGCGAAACGCCAAGTACAGATGTGAATATTTCATAATGCGATGTTCAGTCCATGACCTCCCGGTTAAATTGTTCTTTATAAGAAGTATAAATGGCAAGGAGTGGAGCTTCATCATTACAACCGACATGAACATTGGTTTTGAAAAGGCTTATGAACTATATCAGGTAAGATGGACAATCGAAGTCCTTTTCAAAGAGTGCAAGCAGTATTTTAAGCTTGGGAAATGTCAGGCAGAATACTTTAATGAACAGATTGCCGATTGTACTATAGTGTTGATAACACATTCTTTAGTCTCACTGGAAAATCGTTTCTCCAACTATGAAACATTAGGAGGATTGTTTGTTGAAATTGGGGATCAGCTTAC
The DNA here is from genome assembly GCA_034008115.1 of Methanolobus sp. Taxonomy (GTDB): domain Archaea; phylum Halobacteriota; class Methanosarcinia; order Methanosarcinales; family Methanosarcinaceae; genus Methanolobus. The sequence goes on along the minus strand of JAVEPM010000213.1, from coordinate 432 downwards.
CTTAATGACTCTTTGGCAAAGAATAATTACTTTGATTGTAAAAATGATGAAAGCAATATCAACCCTGATAAACGAACCAATTTTTGAGCTTATGAGAAGATTGATAGTTATGAACCATGGTGAATTAAAAATATTGTTCTCAATTATCAAATCAGAAATGATTTCCGAGACAAATAACATCAATAAAGAAGCTGTTATCAGCTGATATTATAAGAGTTAAGCACGTGGGAAACTTTAAGTAGGTGTTAGCAAATTTTATAAGTCGCTGACTATATGCGTTGTGAGAATTTTTCAAAAAACTATACTGTAACCGTTCGTTGAGCCCCGCCTTGTATACAAAAAAAAAGAGATTAAAAAATCTCTTCTTGCGTTATCTCCATTTTGGATGAAGTCCATTTGTTTGGGAGCAGCTGGTATAGCTTAGTATGGTTG
>JAVEPM010000212.1:0-3462 GCA_034008115.1 Methanolobus sp. | reverse complement strand
TACTTTGTAATACCATAGCATTATCCATGCCAAGTATTTAATTTTAATTATTTATTTTATTCCCACCTTTATTTTGTCAACAATTATTCATTGTCAAATAAACTTATCATCATTTAATTTGACATTTATTCCTGGCTAAAAATTAATCAATTGAGCGTAATTAATTCTAATTTATTTTAATTATTTTATAAATATTTTTATTCTGTCAACAATTAATCAATTGATAAAAATCGTCAACATGCATGATAACCGCATAAACAGAGGCTTTGGTGCATGTTTAATTAAAAATAATTAATTTTATTTAATATTAAAAATTCAAAAAATTTTACAAAATTAAAAAAATTCTACTTGACATTTTGTTGTAAATGTGCTATAATAATATTATAACAATTGAATAGAACAGTGAAGCGAATGAAGCAAAAAACAAAAACGGTAAGGAGAAACAAAATGATTACAATCGAAACGACAATCGAAAACGCAAAGAGAGAAGTGATTGAAGATTACAAACCAATCCTTGCAAATTACAAGAGAGCATGTGAAGAATTCAAAGGTATGAACCGCAGAATGACAGATTACGAAGGTCTTTACTTGGTAAGGGATTGGAACTATCAGGGCAGAAATGGAATTACCTTTTCTAAAGTCTTCAATAAAGATTTTACTTTTGACCACAAATATTTCAATTTCAGTGTTGTAACAAAAGATGAATATTTAGAAGTCGAAATTTTCCCGCAGTCAAATACAGTCGGTATGTATGAAGTTAGAGTTGATGGTGCGTTCAAAGCAGAACTCAACTATGCAACAAAATCACAAATCCTTGAATTCTTAACAGAAAGAGTTCCTGCAGAATTCGACATTAGTTATGTTTTAGAAAATGTTAAATATTTATCAAGCAGAGCGGAATAAGGAGAACGAAAATGAGTTACATTAATTACAAATATTCAGAGCGTTATGCAGAAGCGATTAATAAAGGGTTGCTTCCTTTGTCAAAAGCAGAGAAGGTTTTAGGAGTCGATTTTAAAGTGTTATACCTTTTTGCCGACGAGTGGCATCACACATCAAAGCAATATAATAAGACGGTGATGGTTTCACAATTTAAATTTTCAGAACCGTTCCTTGAAGCACTCCAGAAATTTACGAAGGAAAATAAAGATTTTTTAGATAGGTATTCTAATAAACCAAAAAGAGGTGCGAGGTATGGGAAACTAAACAATGAATTTTATGATTTTTTTATAGACCCTAAAAACCCTACACCTCCTGAAGAGTGCAATTACATTTTGATTTCTGAAACCTTGAAAGAGGAAATCGAAAAAACCTTTGAGGAAAAGAGAGAAGATTTTGTATTGATACCAAACATCGGAACGGTAGGAAAAAACCAATACCCGATTAACATCTTAATACTCGACAATGAAATCAGAATTTGTTTTGGAAAAACACCCAGGTCAAAATTCATTAGAAATTATGACATAAAAGACGCAGATATTAGAGTTGTATCTGAAGATATAGCAAGAGATTTTAATTTGAATGCTGATAAAATTTATGAAAAGTTAAAGGAAAAGTTAGGAGAGTGAAAATGAGTGTTTTTGTAGAACAACCAGAAAATCATATCGGTAGCCTTGACATGTGTGCGTTAATGGGGGTATCTAGATACGATACACCTATTTCGATTTTTCTGAAAAAGAAAAACAAATATAAGAAAAATGTGGACGATAGCATGTTCCCTATAAAGATGGGTAGAAAATTAGAACCAATACTTTTGGACTTGACACATGAATACCTGCAGACTACAATCACTTCTAATAAGTTTAACTGGAGAAGCCATCCTGCAGAACCTCGTTTCATAAGCGTTCCAGACGGTTTTGCTCTCTATAAAGGAGAACCTGCGGTGGTTGAAATGAAAAGTCGGGCTGGCAAAAATGATAAGATGGACTTTTATGAAATACAAACCCGCTGGCACATGTTCGTCTGTCAATATGAGGTAGGACTTCTGGGTATCTTAACTGGCTTGCGTTCATTTGAAATCTTTGAGTTCAGACGCGACCTTGAGATAGAAGAGGAAATGAAACGGAGAGCATATAGTTTTTTAGAAGCACTTGAAAAAGACGAATTGCCAGACATTTCAGACTACCCAGAAATAGACCTTGACGCGTTGAAGCACAGCAAGGTGGAACTTTCAAGTGAAGTGTATGAATTTGGTGAAAATGATAAATCGTTATTTGAGCAATATTTCAATTTGAAGGCAGAAGCTGATAATATTGAAGCGGAGATGGGAAAAATTCAAGCAGAATTGCTAAAGCAAATGTATGGACACAATGAGGGGAGAGTTGACAAATTTGTTTTAACAAGAAAGGAATACCCAGCTAAACCTAAAATCGAAGTCAGTTTAGAATTTGAGGATTTTTTGAAAAAGGAAAATATTCCTTTTGAAATAAAAAGAGATAAGCCAATAATAAGGACAAGAATCATCCAAAAGGAGGTAAAAAATGAACCTGAAAATTAGAAAGATAGAAGCCGAATATAAGGACAAAGAGTTAGTCATGCACTACGCTGACATTTATAAACGCACGGTCGCGGATGTTCTTATAACTATGTTAAAAGATAAGAACATCTCCCTTTATTTGATTTCAAATAAAAGTGGAAAATTGTATTTAACTATTAAACGAAATCGTAGAAATATTGGAAAGGTATTCTACGATATAATAGAGGAGGCAAAAAAATGAGTGAAATAATTAAAATCCGCTTTGTAATTCACAGACACGAAGCCTTGCGGGCGGGGCTTCATTACGATTTTAGATTTGAAAAGCCAGAAAATCCAAACAAATTATATTCATTTGCAATTAAGACACTTGACTTTGAAACGGGCAAAAAGACACCAATGATAGACGGGGGCGAGCACGAGCACTCATGGTTGGATGTTGAGCATAAAGAGATTGAGGATGGGGAGTATGGAGCGGGGGTGATAACAAAGATTGACGGCGGGGTGTTGGATGTAAATCCAGATTTTGAAAAAGGCAAAAAGTATAGTTTCAGTGCAAATTCAAAATATCTAAAAGGTGAGTTTACAATTTTTAGGATTTCAGATTCTAAAATTTGGGAAATTTATAAACAATAACTGAAAGGAGAAAAATCATGAGTTTAGTTAAATCAACAAATCAAACAGAAGTAGTTGACATTTCTAACATGTCAATAATGAAAGAGCAAGAGATGGCACTATTGGATGTTGCCATCACGACGGCAAAGGCATATCCACGCAATATGTATCAATTTTTAGACGAAGCGAAAAGTCAAATAAATTCAATCGAAACGGCAAAGAGCACCTGGTACCATTTGAAAAGAAAAACAAAAGACAAAAAGACAGGCGATTACATTGAAAAAGACATCTATGGACCTAGCGTGCGGTTGGCAGAAATATTACTAAATTGCTATGGCAACTGCAGGGTGCAGGCAAGGATAAAGGATATTTCA
>JAVEPM010000211.1:0-3517 GCA_034008115.1 Methanolobus sp. | reverse complement strand
CTTGACAAAAAGTTGAAATGTAAATTTCAGTATGAACATTTATTTTGATTGTTACTATTGATTGCTTTTTTGATTCTTAGATTGTTAGTGGGCAGACATCTCCATTTCGATGAAATCAGCACCAATAGGCAGATTGTGCTAGGCTGAATAGTTACAAACATACAAAAATACCGTGAGGCTCGCGGGAATTAACGGCTGTGGAATTGGAACCTCTACAACCAGTTGTTTAACTGGAGTGCAAGTTCCGACGATGAATCAGCAATTGCTTAACCTCGTCGGAGGATAAGACTCCGATAGGGTTCAATTGAACCCCACGACTTTAGTCGTGGGAGTAGTCAGAGGAGCAATCAAAATCGAATCCCAGCAAAAAAGTACCTGTTCCATGAATATTGTCAAGTCCTAGCCTCTCCTTGAGGTATTCATCTGTTGGAGGAGAAGGGGATGCGAGTACAGCATTACAAACTTTGTCCACACACTCTACTTCTTCACATGGCTTAGGTGGCAATACTACAAGCAATGGCTCACCCTTACCATCCATTTTCCTGAGTACACTTGTATCATATATGACAATGTTACCAATAACAAGTTTATCATTGCATTTTGCATTTCCTCGAGTTTTGCCTCATCATCAGTGTCCTCACCCACAATGCATTCATTGTGCATTAGAATAACATTAGGACCTTCGGGCCATTTGAAATCCATATTTGTAGTAAAAGCAAAGATCACATCTGTATTGAGAACTGTTTTTACACCTTTATTGTCGCCCCTACCAAGCCCCATCAGAGTCATCTCATCAGCTTTTTTCTCAAGTTCCCTGATGACACCCCGATCCTCTTCATTAAGTAGAAGAGTAGTACCTACACCTTTCATACTGATGACACTTTTTTTTACATTTTCTATTATCTCATCATGTTCCATGAATAAACCTCCCTTGATAAAATCTACATTCGATGTGTTGAATTGCTTATCAGGTCTAATATTTTTGTGTATTTAAATATGTCGCGCACAAAAACACTATCAAACAAAATAACACATTTAATGTATAACTTTGAAAAAGCCCGCTTTGGGTTCATATATATGCCCTTTTGATAACAAGGATTTCAACATTGAATCAGCAACTTTTTCAGGAACACCCTGAGAAACCGCTTTTTCAATATAGTTTGAATAATCAAAACCATTCCCATCATCAATAATATCAAGTACAGACTGGATAATGTGGTCAAAATCAGGTTCTGCTTCATGCTGGCCAGATGATTCTTTAATGGTACACAGGGCTTGCCTGACAACATTCTTTAAAGAATCATAGTATTCCTTATCCTTGCGGTAATAATCCAGTGAAAGACAGATACCACTTGCAAGTGGCTGTGGAATATCACATGCAGATATCCTGTCAGTAAGTTTTTCATTTCCGGCATCTGAAGAGAAGAATCTATCAAACGCATCCAGACGGTCAAGTGTCATTTCTGCAGTGTCTGCTACCCATCTGTCACGCACTGATTCATCGACATAATTAATCTCTTCCGGTCGCAAAGAAACATAAACAGAGCCATCCCCAGGCTCGTATGAACGAACCTTGCCAAGAACCATTACATACGAAGGCACGTTCACAGTTGAGAGGAAGAACGAAGCTTCTGGCTGATAACTACCTGCGTAGACTGTAAAAGCACCAGTCGGGTCAGATATGCGTGCCCTCCATAATTCTTTTTCACTACCGGCCTGATCTGATAGCTTGTCCACTTCTGTGATCACACCTACCATAAAGATCCGGTTCACTTTCAGTCCCGTGGGACTTATGATAAAATTTGGAGAATAAATATCCTGATCTCCAGATGAAGAAGAATTTGAATATAAATTAAAACGGGAATCATTGAATTCCCTGGCAAATATCCTGTGTGCTACTTCTCGCTCAACCATTACTCATCACATCCACTGCCGATCCTTTCCAGAACTTGGTCTACACGTTTTGCAAGGTCATCCTCAGAAGGCCATACCGATTTAGCCACAAGCGATACTCCAAATTCGTTCTTTGATGAATTGCCCCGTGCTGTGATGTATTTTCCGGTTAATACTTTTCTCATATCTGTGAATACGGCATCATTGGAAATTGAACCCTTAGCCATATTTTCCACATCATGCATACTTTTCCCATAAATTGCCTCAGAGAGTTCACGGTTAAGCATCAAATGAACAGCTCCTGTACCATCATCAAGAATTGCCTTAATACGCATGTCTACCAGGCATTCCACTTCACCATGGGAACGACAGACTGATTTTTGCGTAACACGATTACATACAGGACATCTTTCGATAAGACCGGAACCAGGTCGGATAGAAATTAGATTTCCTTTGACAGTTACATCGAAAATACCTTTTTTTTCAAGTATCTCCCGAATAGCTACAGGTGAGTTTGTCTGGTTTACTGATTCCATGGTAAAGGACAGATCTTCTATGGACTTCACCCCTTCAATAGAAGTGTTCTCATTGAAATTGATGGAGGGCAAACCTCTGAATACCCTTACAGCAGCAGCTTCAAAACGAATATAGTCACCGATATCAAATGAACCCAGTGATATCCAGGACGTAAATGGAAGCTTTGCACTGTCATCTGCAATGACACCTTCCACAACAGTCACTTCCTTACCTTTTAGCATTACGTCCCTGTGATACATCTCAACGATGAGAACCACAGAACTTGTAAGCACATCTGCAGGAACTATTTCCCCAAGTTTTTTGAGATTGGAATGGGATATCTGTTCAATATCAGGGAGATCACTATCCTGCAAATGTGTGATTAGAGACCTTTTTCCAAAATACAGCTCCGGACGATTATTCCATAGACGGGTATATGCATTACTGATCATAATAGTATCCCCGGACCGTAAAGACATATCATCCCAGGATGTAAAAGAACAAATACCAGTACCATCACCCAGGGTTCCTGAAAATATTGTTTTCTGCTCCCCTCGTATAGACACTGTTTTTTCAATGATATCAATAATACGACCTGTAATCTCAATTCCATTCAATCCAGGAGAAAGATCTTTTACTTTTACAGATTTAAAAGAAGCGGTTCCGTATTTGTTTTTCAGGATTCTTTTCGCTTCATCAAGAGGGACACGGAATTTAAGGAGCTTTTTTAATTCCTTGCTAATCTCATCTTTACTTATATTTCCAAGCGCCATTGTTAATTCGTCTATGTGTGGCGCAATTTTCTCGTCCATATGGATTCTCCATTTTTCAAAGTAATTAACATTCTATTTCCTGAGCAATAAAGATAACCTTATCACAAAGGCATTGGAATTGGTCATCAAATAATGAAAATGGTGAACTACCCTGACCCTTTAGGGTCAGGGCTTCCTGCTCAATAGTAGTTCTCTACTAAGTATCAACAGGCTATCCCCGCAGTTCCTGCGGTTTGTTGTATTAATGTCATTCCATAGTTCCGGATATTGATAGCAGCATTGATGTCTCGATCATGAATTGTCCCACAAATACATTTCCATGTCCTGTCATCCAG
>JAVEPM010000210.1:0-3525 GCA_034008115.1 Methanolobus sp. | reverse complement strand
ACACAGTTGGTAGACCTGAACTGCAAAAATTTGTGGGGGCACTTGCTGGGCAAGGCGCCAAAAAAGGAATTTTTATAACGACTTCAAGTTTCTCTAATGATGCCAAATCATATACTCCAAGAAATGAAACCAAGATAGTACTTATTGATGGTGAGCAGCTGGCTCAACTTATGATTGATCACAATTTAGGTTGTACTACTCAACAGATTTATGAGTTGAAAAAAATAGATAGCGACTATTTTGGTGAGGAATAAAATAATAAGAATGAAAACATAAATTGGTTTTTTTACATATTAATCGTTTCTTTTGAGGTAGATCAAAGGACTGGGATTTTATCATTTATCAAATGTATGAACATTGCACAAATTGAGGAAAACGTTCAAGGAATAGTTAGGTCTTTTGATAAGGAGACTTTTATTTTTGATTTACTCCTTGCTTATGGATTACCGAAAGCTTCGATTAGCCGTTTACAAAAAGGAAATCTGAACCTTTCGAAAATTAATGGAGATATTTCGTGGAAGAAAAAACTGCTTTACCGTCAAGTTGAAGATAGTGATCTCTTTGAAGAAATCTCGGATTTGTCTAGTCAGTTCAAGCATGACCAACGATTTATAATTGTTACCGATTTAATAACTCTTCTTGCTATTGATACAAAAACAGACGATAAGTTAGATATTGAAGTTAAAAATCTCCCCAGGCATTTCGATTTCTTTTTGCCATGGGCTGGTATGGAAAAGGCTCAGCATCTGATAGAAAATCCTGCTGATGTGAAAGCAGCTGGTAAAATGGCAAAGCTTTTTGATGAGATCAAGAAAGATAACCCCGACAATTCTCCTGAGTTTATTCATGGATTAAATGTTTTTCTCTCCCGATTGCTGTTTTGTTTCTTTGCTGAAGATACGAATATATTCACAACCGGTCAATTTACGAACTCAATCGCTTCCCACACACAAGTTGATGGTAGCGATTTGAATTTGCATTTCGATAGACTTTTTGAAGTTCTTAATACACCTGCAAAAGATAGAGTAGATCTCCCAGCTTATTTAGATGCATTTCCTTATGTGAATGGGGGCTTGTTTGCAAGTTATTTTCCTACACCTGTTTTTTCTCGCAGAAGTCGCCAAGCGATAATTGATAGTGGAGAACTACTCTGGAAAGAAATTAATCCTGATATCTTTGGATCGATGTTTCAGGCAGTCGTTTCTGTAGATCAACGTGGAAGCCTTGGGCAGCACTATACTTCAGTGCCAAACATAATGAAGGTGATCGAGCCTTTGTTTTTGGATGAGTTATACGATGAGTACGAGAAAGCAAAAGGGAACAAGAAAAAACTAAACGATATACTTGTTAGGTTAAGCAAAATAAAAATCTTTGATCCAGCTTGTGGGAGTGGTAATTTCTTAATTATTGCCTACAAGGAACTCCGTAAACTGGAAATGAAAATTATAAAAGAGTTGGGAATTATTGCTTTTTCTAACATCTCCTTAACCAATTTTTATGGGATTGAAATTGATGATTTCGCACATGAAATTGCTCAATTATCCTTATGGCTGACAGAGCATCAAATGAACGTAGAGTTTTTCAATCAATTTGGGCGCACAAACCCCACTTTACCTCTTCGTGAGGCCGGGAATATCGTGCAAGGTAACGCCTGCCGTTTGGATTGGAATCAAGTATGCCCAAAACTGGAAGACGATGAAGTGTATGTATTGGGAAATCCACCGTATTTGGGGTATAGCCTTCAATCCACAAAACAAAAAAAAGATATGGAATTGGCTTTTTGTGGATATAATACTTTTAAGAATCTGGATTATATTTCTTGTTGGTTTATAAAAGGGGCTAACTATATTAAAAACTCAATGTCTCAAATTTCTTTAGTAAGCACAAATTCCATATGTCAAGGTGAGCAAGTTTCATCTTTGTGGCCAATAATACTCGGTTCTAATATTGAGATTTCTTTTGCATATACTTCTTTTAAATGGACAAATAGTGCAAAAGCAAATGCTGGCGTAACTGTTATAATCATTGGTTTGAGAAGAGTCTCAGCAAATAAAAAATATATTATAAATGATCTAACTAAAAAACTTGTAAGTAATATTAGTCCATATTTAATTGAGGGAGACAATTCAATAGTTGAAAAAAGAAGCAATCCCTTATCAAAAATAAAACCAATTTTGAGAGGTAGTGGTCCAGTCGATGGAGGGAATCTTATTTTTACGACAGATGAAAGGAGTAAAATTGTAGAAAATAACCCAAATTCAGAAATATTGTTTCGTAGATTGATTGGAGCCAATGAATTAATTAATTCAGAAGAAAGATGGTGTTTATGGATTGATGAGACGCAATTTGAGTTTGCATTAAATTTTAGTGAAATAAAAGAAAGAATTGAGGCGGTCAAAGCTTTTCGTTCTAAAAGCTCCAAAAAAGCAACAATTGAAGCAGCAGATAAGCCATACTGTTTTGCAGAGGTTAGACATTTTGAAACTGATTTTATATTAATACCATCGCATTCATCTGAGAACAGGAAATATATTCCAATTGGTTTTCAGAGAAGAGGTACTATCACAACTAATTCTGCTCAGGCTATTTATGATGCTGAACCTTGGATTTTTTCTATGCTAAATTCAAGAACACACATGATTTGGGTTAAAACTGTTTGTGGTAGTTTAGAAACTCGAATTAGATATTCTTCTTCTTTGGGCTACAACACCTTCCCCTTCCCCCAAATCACCGACAAACAAAAAGAAGAGCTTACCCTATGCACCTTCCGTATATTAGAAGAACGAGAAAAGTACAGTGAGAAAACCCTTGCTCAGCTCTACGACCCCGATAAAATGCCCGAAGGCTTGCGTGAAGCCCATCGTTTGAATGATCTTGCGGTTGAAAGGTGCTATCGGAGTAAACCCTTTGAAAGTGATGAAGAACGGTTGGAATATCTTTTTAAATTATATGAAAAGATGATAGAAGAAGAAAGAGAAAGAGGTTCTTTGTTTAAAAGTGATAAAAAGAAAAAATCCAATAGTAAAACCAGATAGTATGGAAACTCTATTGTATAGTTTATTGCAATCAACTACCGAAACGGAAGTTTTAGAATTTAAGGAAGCCAAGACCCAATATGAAAAAGACAAATTGGGTAAATATTTCTCTGCTTTAAGTAATGAGGCTAACTTGAAAGGGAAATCTGCTGCCTGGATTCTATTGGGAGTGAATAATCAAAAACAGGTGGTGGGTACAAATATTTCAGATACACAATTAAATGAGTATAAGTCCGAGATTTCAAATCATACATCTCCAACATTGTGTTTTATTGATGTATACCGTTTAAAAGTAGAAGGAGGAACTGTTATTATGTTGCAGATTCCACCTGCTCCTCAGGGGATGCCTGTGGCATGGAAAGGTTTTTATTATGGACGTGATGGAGAAAGTCTTGGAGGATTAAATATTAACGAGCTTGAACGTATTCGTAGCCAGAGTAAAATAGTTGATTGGAGTGCTCAGATTATTGAAAAGGCAACGATTCATGAT
>JAVEPM010000209.1:0-3527 GCA_034008115.1 Methanolobus sp. | reverse complement strand
CTTTCTCTTAAAAGCGTGGTAATACTCCCCAGATGGTCGGTAAATACCCAATACCATTCCTGGCTGCCAGGATTGGCAGTAATTTCAATGGCCGTAAGGCCTTCCGGTGAGGTAATGTAGTTGATGGTTTTGGTGGTTTGATCAGCAAATATAATCTTTTCTGCAATACCGGCAATAAACTGTTTTTCAAGGATCAATCGGAATATAGCAGTGTAATGTTAATGGATTACTCATAATTGCGCATTACTGTTTATGCGTATTCCTTTATCACTATTTCAATCTCTTTAACCAAATCAGGAATAAAAGATTGGTCTATATAATATTCAAATTCTAATTTACAAGTAGAGACTTCATTGTAAATTTCTACTTTAACTTTTATCTGACCATCATTTTCAGAAAGCATAATTCTAATTTTGCCTGATAAAGGATTAAAAGTGGCGTACTTTATTTCTCTATTATACATTTTTTCCAATGAAAATAGGAGATTTTTCAGATCAAATACTTCTGCCTCAAAGTTAGTCTCGAAATGAATAAAATCGAAATCAACTTTACCCATAAAAGTTACTATTCTCAAAGCTTCCGTTGTTGTAACCTGAAAATCTTTGAACAGCACTATTAGATTTCTTTCTTTATCAAAAAAATTAATCATACTCATAGTTTTAAAAATTAATTAAAAACCTAGGCCATTTATAAAAACACCTATGATAAATCAAGCCATTCTCTGTTATTCCAACAGTATAAACACCTGGTATATTGTTAACTGTACCAGGAGCTGTAAACATGTATGCGCCATCTTTAAGTCGACCAGCCATACTTCCCTGTTGCACAATAGCATGCTCTGCGCGGTTGAATAACTACCTGCTACAAAACTATAATTTGCTGGAATCGTATTGCCACTGCCAATACTCGTAGAATAGGATCCTCCGACAGTATTATTATTTCCGAATGCTGATGCTGCAGATCCTGAAACATTGTTGTTTTGACCTGGGCAGGTATAGCATATTTGGGCATCGATATTGCTTCCTGAAAAAACGGAAAAGATTAGCAAAATTGGGAGTATAAGTTTTTTCATGGTTAAAGTTTTTACAGTTTAATAAACTTGTGCGTTTCAATCAAACCTGTCCCTGGCACTGTAATGCCAAGCAGGTAAATCCCCGGTTTAAGTTGTTGTAGTGGCAAGCGGGTGGAACCGGTGTTTAAGTTAAATTCCAAAATGGTAGTGCCAAAAAGGGTCATTATATTTGCCTTTGCAAAAGGCAGAAAGCAATCTACTCTTACAAAATCTGTTGCCGGGTTTGGACTGATAAAAGTTCGTTTAACTGCTATTTTTTTTGAGTTATTTCCTGTAATCAGCCCCTGATTGTTTAATTTGAGAAAGAGCAAGTCGTAAAGTGATGTTTGATGATTAAATACCCCGGCTTGTATTACAAAACCCCCATCGCTGGTTGCCAGCATATATCGGGTTTCATAATACTGGTCTCCCCCAATGTAGTGAATGAATCTTGGGTTAAGTTGTGCGTCTGTTTGCCCGGCAACAATCCAGTTAACCATGCCGGGATTGGGCGGATACATTGTTTTATGTTTATATCCCGAAAAGTAAATGGTGTCAAAATGTTTAAACGAAACGCCTGACCCCCAAAAGGGTGTATTGTCCATGGTGTCGGCTGTACCATAGCTGTTCCTGTACAGCCGGTTCATTGCGGTATCATATTTGGCTAACCAAATTTCATCGTCCTGATATTGCGCTCCAATTCTATTGGCAATATATGACATAAGGATATTACTATCTGCATCCCATGTATAATACATCCTACTGGGATCACCATATACTCCAAATCCCTCGGTGTACAATAACTCAAAATTACGCCCGAATACTGATCTTGATGGACCTTGAAATCCAGCAACAAATGAATCTTCAAACATCCAAATACGTCCATTTCTTTTTTCGTACATAAAAGATGGGGAATCTGTACGCAAACTATTGGTGTAATGAAAAACTTCATGCAAAATATTGCCATTCAGGTCTGTCTTAATCAACAAGGGATAATAAGCAATACCTGGGAATTCACTTCTACCCAGAGGCATGATCAGGGTGTCTCCATCCTGAAAAATATTATAACACCAAATGTGAAAATTAAAATCTTCGTAATTAAAGTGTTTTGACCATAGCATATTGAACTCATTGTCTAACCTGACCATCAACAAATGAGAAACATGGGTATCGGGTAAACGCGTTTCTCCTGTAACAAAATAACCACCTTCATCTAACCGATGAATCCTGTTAAAGATGAAGGTGGTATCGTGAAATGAGTATCTATGTGTTAAGGTGTCACCTGTCGGCGAAATCTGCAGAATATAGGCATTGATATAATTTGATGGCCCATAGTTTGTGCCTGTTTGTACATTAACTAAGGCAATTATTCCGCCGTTGCCATCATCTATTGCTGTACTGGAAGCCGTTCGCTGCTGAACACTTATATATAATTCGTAAGTGCTCTGCGCTTTAACAGAACATATGATTACCAGAATAATACTTAACAAAAATAGATTCCTCATTCCTCAATATCTTTAGAAACTATTCTGTTGGGAAATATGGATTACCTGGTGAGCAAGACTGTATTTTTAATTTGAAAAACAACTTTGGTTTGTGAAAAATGACTTTTGAGTCTGCATTGCCAGTTTCATCACTTTCTATTACTGATCTTGCATAAGATTTTTTGATTAAAGAGTTCTGTTGATTTACCCATTCGTTAGCAAAAGCAACAAGGTGATCGAAATAAAACTGCATTTCGTGTATTCCACTGTTGTTCTGATTATATTCAAGACATTCGGTTGTTTCAGTTATGGTTGAAACATATTCAGCAGCAGCAAAAATTTTATAATCCAGGTAATTAGTTAAACTTATACTTGGATTAATACGATAATCTAAGTAGTTATATGAACAACTGTCTTCGGTACCTACATAAAAATATCTGCAGCCTGAAGGTGGCGGTGTATCAAAATGCTCAAGCAATTTGGTTTCAAATATCTCAGGCGCACCATTATTCACAATTTCACCAGTGCAATTATACATTGAGTTGTTAAAATATTTGTAGCTCTCATCCACTCCAAAATCTCCGCTTTGGGTAGCCAATCCTGTGCCGGTAAGTGTAGTAACGCGCAATTTGCGTTTGCCATCGGGTAATGGGCCGGCATCGCTTACAGTGGCCATAATAAACTTTTTGTATTCACCGGTAATGTCATAATACTTTTCGCCAATGCGTAGGAGTGATTCGTTGTACGATTCAAAAACATTAGTTAACAGGGATTTCATATCCGGGTCAACCGTTACTTCAACGTAAATAACATCTTTGTGTATTCTTTCAAATGAGTAATGGCCCGAAGCATAATTGAAGTTTATGGCACCATCAATATACCATAGTACAGAGTCGAAATCAATTTTGTCACCACTTTTGAGCCATTTGCCGCTTTTAAAAGTTTCATAGTTATCGGTAAAACTTCCTAGCAACTGGTTTATTTTATCGTTC
>JAVEPM010000208.1:0-3537 GCA_034008115.1 Methanolobus sp. | reverse complement strand
CCGTGAAAAATTTTCCACCAAAAAAAATTTGGGATTTTTAAAATGAGGTTTTAAATAAAAATCTGGTGATTTTGAATTTAAAATATTTGGGATTGTTGAAAAAAATTTCCGGGTAAAAATTTTGAAATTATTCAGATTGATAATTGCTAAAAAATAATTTTCATTCATTAATCAAAAACCCCAGCTCTAAAAAGGCTGGGGCAATTTTTTTATAACAATATTTTTTCAAAAACAATTTCTTTATTCAATAATAAATACTTTGAAATTGAATTTTTTAAAGGATTTTGAATTAAAAAGAATTGCCATTTTCAATAAATTTATCAGCAATTTTTAATGGGAGATTTGAAAACACCTCAACCTTTGCGTTGGTTCTAAGCGTTCTTGCCCTGCCCACGGCCTGCACAAGCTCGGATTCAATTAAACCAAGTTGGATTTTTTGAAGCCGTGGATCATCGTAAGTCATGAATCTGAATCTAAACCCGTTCCACTCGACACGTTGCTCACGCATTTCAGTTTGAATTGAATTGATGTCAATTCCCATCGCTGAGGCAAATAATAAATACTGTGTAGGATTATAATGAGGTGTACCCAGTACGACAATATCTTTACCCGTTAATTCATTTGACCCGGAGCAATTTCCAAAATGCATGAACGAATCAATCTCTAACTCGTTTTTTTCATTCTTAAATGTTATTACATTCTTTCCCTTTAAATATTCTTTCAAACTATCTTTATTTGAGCGTTTTAAGGAGTATTTGCTGAATGATTTTTTGGTATATTGAACAACTTCGCCCATGTTTCTAACATTTGAAAAATCAACAGCTTTAACCCTTTCACCATAAAGTTTTTCGTAAATATCAATTGAAACTGTCGCACTTAGTATTATAATTTTCTTATCCTTTGGGAAATCACGTCTTGTAACATAATGAATGATATTCGAATTGTCAACGTCTCTATAATAATAACATGAATTAAATAAATCAAGCACATTAGTACTAATTCCCGATTCCATATTTGAATCAATAAAATTCAATAGATTAACATCAAATTTGGTTTCATAAGCTTGTCCCGGCTTTGAATTTTCTAATTCCATAACTATGTTTTTATTTAATTTAATTGATTTTGCAAAAATCTTAAAATCAGATAACATCAAATGATTAGTTGATAAAATTGAATTTAAAGGATCCTCATCGAAAATAATAGTATCGTGGCTATAAGTTTCAAACATTCCCCTTTGATGAGTTGTCAGTACGGTCTGATCGCTGGTTCTTGCAATATCTAATTTTTGAAGATATTCAAATGCCATTTTTGAATCTTCCTCAGTGTTTTGATAATCCTCATAAATATTTGTTGATACTTCACGAATAACTGTATATACCTTCTTATACAATCCCAAGGCATATAATTTATCAATTAAATCATTTAATTTCTCAGATTGAAATTTTGGTTTTTCGGGTGTTACCACATGATCAAATTTCATATCTTTTGAAACCTCATCTTTTAAGTAATGCGTTGAAAAACATATTGTTGAAGATTTAATCTTTTCATTCATTGCATCAAGCAGGTAACTTGTTTTTCCAATTGCGGTGGGAAACTTAATAGGGTAAATATTATTATCTGGTGAATTTAAAGAATAATCAATTGAATTTATAAATAAATTTTCGGCTTCGCTTAAATCAATTTTTTCAATATTTTCAAATCTTTCAATATGACCTCGAACCGTCTTAACAGCATCGATAAGGTCGGTGAATTGATGATCCTCGGTGTAGGGAGAGTACTTTTCAAGTCGTTGAGGATTATAATTATAAATTCTCATATTTGAAAGAATAGCAAAGGCATTCTCGTCATATAGAGGTTGTTTCTCGTTGACTTTCTCCATCTTCTTTTTCATGTACGTAAGCCCACCTTTTACCCATTTAAGGTTGGTAGCAAGACCGAAAAGTTGGGGGTAGTGCAGCCATTCACCTTTATCAAAATCTTTGAGAATACGAACCTGCTCTATACACTTTTTCCTGTCAAACTTATTCTTTGAGAGGCCCTTCAAGTAGCTTAGTTTTTCGTCTTCTTCCAAGACAAACATCGGATTTGAAGTAAAGGGGGTACTTCTAATATAGTTATATAGAGGTACACGGATTCCTGCGACTTTTCGAGTCTGCATCTTATCAGAAGAGATATGAAAATCATTCAGAACAGTTACAAGAGCATCCACATTCAAGGCTTCAACGCGCCATTCTTCGATATATAGCCCCCCGAAAAACATTCTTGCTGCATCTTTACACTTTTCATCAGCTTCCGGAAACATCAGCAGAAGACCTTCCCTGATATGCGTTGCTATTTTAGAATCTGTCACTTCTGTGTCCATGAGCAACACCACCCGGAATTTTTCTTTTTCTTCCGTATGTGAGAAGGTATAATAAATAAAGTTGGGTGTAATTCCATATTTTTCAAATCTTTCCCTAACCTCATTTTTAGATAAACAACCGTCAAAGTCAAGCATGAAGATTTGCTGTGAAAGCCAGTTTTTATTATTTCTTTGATTATTTCGATAAATTGAAGGGGCAATTGTTTGGCTGTTAGGAGCAGTTAGATATTTTACAATTTCACTACAAGTTAACAAGACAGGCTTTAAACTATTGCTTATTTTGCCTACTTCACTTTTTAAAGGTTTCGATTTATATTTAATATACGATAATGATACTTTGTACTTTTTTTCTTCATTCTTCATTTGATTTAAAGGTTAAACAATTATTTTCTTTTTGCAACGTCCTGTAAAGGAGCTGCTTAATGTAAGTTGAAACAGGAAGATAATTCTTCTTTGCTTCGTTTTCGACAGCCTGAACAAGCCCAGGCTCCATCAGGATGTTGATTCTGTTTTTAATCTTTTTTTCTTTCATTTTTTTTGAAATTTTTATTTTATTATTTTATTTATCCTGAGCCGTGAGAGTTCAGGATGATACTATATATCAAATAATAATATTATTGTTCATTTTCTAAATAATTATTTCACAAAATATTATTTATGTGTTGAAACAGTATTTTTTTTCAATTGAACCCCCTTTATTATAGGGGATTCAATTAAACGATTTAAAGTAATTTTTTACCCATAGGCAATTTAAATTAATTTAAATGACGAATTACCACTGCCCGGATTTAATCGATTTGTACTAAAACCAGTCTTACCATAATCAATTCTATTGACATCTGTGCAGATATTAGTAACATAATTGATTAAGTCAACCGGATTTGATGAGAAAGCACAATTTAAATACTCCTTTATTTGATTCACCAAATATTTGTTGTTTTTTTCAAGAAATAAACCATCTTGAAACATATGCACAATTTTTGGATGATCAACTCTAAACTGCTTGGTTTCACCATTCCTTGAAAGTGAAATCAATAAATCAATTTTGTAAAACATTGATCCATTTGCCATGTGGATATTTCGTTGTAATGCACCATATTTAAGCAATACAATATTGTCCAAACTTGTACAATTATACATATCAGCTTTTACAATATGAGATGTTGAGTTTTTAA
>JAVEPM010000207.1:0-3571 GCA_034008115.1 Methanolobus sp. | reverse complement strand
ATAACGGCACTAAAAACTTCTCTAACCATGTTTCAGGCTTAAAGGTTATATCGCTTATGTAGGGTTTTCGTTATGCTTAAATATCCCTATCAGGTTAAAGAAGCTCACGGCTATATCAATTATGCTACCTGCTATGGAAAGCAGTTTTTCTTTGGCTATTACGGTAATATTAAGCTGTGTGTGTATTGCCCCGATTACATCTAATACTGCCTGTCTTTTTTCAGCCCCAAACCCTGGAGTTTCAAACTGCTCTATAAGTGTAAGTATCAAGGGTAATAAGCCTGTTATAAGCCCTAAAATCTCTAATATCTTATTCATTTAATCACCTCCTTTCCTTTATTTAATCTTTAGTCAAACAAATATTTCACTTATATCAAAAATTGTTATACCAACCAATCTTCCCGTTTTAATTGATTTTCTTAACAAAACCCCACCAGTCAATTCTTTTGTAATACATTTTTCATTGGGGTTAAATATAATATATAAAATGTCTGATTTTTTATCATAATTAAAAGTAACATCTTTACTTACAGTTTTTGACATACCTACCTTTCCCCCTTTAAAAAATCGTATAAATTATCTATATTTCCCGAATAAACAGGGGCATTCCCGCCACTAACAAGCCAATACTTTGACGGGTGTGGCTTGACTATGTCCAGATGTGTATGCCTGTCATACACTCCGATACGAAAGCACCCCAGCTCATCAGCCAGATATGCCATAGTAACAGGATTGATCCTCGCTACTATATCCACCGCCAGCCCCTTCAGGTGCGGACTGTCCCAGTAGCCACCGACACGCCTGTTATATTCAGGACAACGGACTCCGCTTGTGATAAATATCGGTTCGCCATATCTGTCACGCAGTTGCTGTAGCTTTTCGACAAGCTCAAGTGAGATGTTAGACTTGCCACAGCCACAGTTACAGACAAACTCGGATAGCTTGAAGTTTCGTGTTAGGTACATTTATTGCCCCTTACATTTAATAATGTGGTAGCTATTTTTATCAATTAAGTTATAATCTATCTGTCTATTTAAATAATATTCAACTTCATTTATTAAAAACATATTCCAATATTTTCGATTAACTTTTTCTGGCAAACTGCTTTTTTGACTAAATATTTCTATCTCATTGATTAAATTTTCAAGTTCTGGGTAAATATCCTGATAGTTACATTTGCCTTCTTTTACTTCTCTAAGAAATTTAGCTTGTTTCAATGGAAATGTTATTGTATTTTCTGTTAATAATTGTTTGGTTTGATAAGCAGCTCTAAAAGCGTGTGAGATAGCTTTCCAGTCAATTCCTTTATTTTCCATAGCCATTCTTGCTCTTTTGCCATAGGAATCATAAAACTTTTCTAAAACATCTATGACATAATGTAATTCGCAAGTTTCACCAAGTTTTTTACCGCATACCTGATACATTCTTACATCGTTATCATCTGGTAGTAATTTGTGTATATGTTCACCTTTTGGCAAATTATCCCAAACATTTTTTAGTTTTTCATATTCGTTAAATTGCTTTAAATAATCCAGTACACTTTTAGCATTTTCCAAACGACTACCTTTAATGCCATATTTTGAAGCCTGTCTTCTACAATAACCAACAAAAGCACTTAAATTTTTGGTATAAAATCTTTCTCTTTCGCTAACAAGTTTTTCCCATAATGGAGATGTTTCAATCAATTTGCTTTTAGGTGCGTGTAACATATCTAAAGCAACGGTTTGCCCTTGACAAGCTAATTCAATAAAATAATGCAAAGAATATATTTCAGTATCTATATCATTTGAATTGTTTTTAGAATCATTATGCCCTGTTGTTTCATTATAGCTTTTGGGTATTTTACCTAAATAAATCTGTTCTTTAGAGGGCATAAAAACACCCTTATAATCCTTATCAGAATTAGCATTATCAGTTCCGTATAAATGAGAACCGAAAATCATTTTAACTATTGTTTTCATCTATCCCCCCAAACAAAAAAAAGCGTCCCCAAGGTATCGACCTTTAGGCACGCTATTTGATTTATTATTTTCATATCCGTATTCATTTTTCAAAGTCCTCCACTACTTTTTTATAATATCATAATTTGTTTTACAAGTCAAGAGATTTTATGTTATAATAAAAGATTATACCTTTTTACTTTTCAGGAAACTTTTTATCTATTTTATCTCCCAGCCTTTTAACTTCGTTTGTCATATCTCCAATAGCGTGTACAAGGTGATTACCTATTGTCTTATTTAGCTTTTCGGTATTTTCACTGTCCTTTTGAATATTATCCCCATTCTTTTTTAACTGCTCTGTCATTTCCCTTAAATCCCCCCGCAAGTCCTTGTTAAGAAAATTCTGTTGCTTAATAAAGCAGTACAACACCACCCCGAAAGCTGTTGCTTCCTTCCAGTTCTCCGCTAAAAAGTCCATCATAAATAACCACCCTTCCTAAAAATGCAGTATTATCCCCAATAACATAACCCCAAAATAAACCACCATTGCTATTAACAGATTATTCATCTCGATACTCCTGTGGAGGCGGGCATATCCCGCCCTTGCAGTCTATAACATCATTATCCAATCTGATAGATATTCCAACACACAAAGCCAGTAAGCAAATAACGATAAATATAATCACTCTTGCCAGTAAGCTCATAATAATCACTCCTCATATATTAACTTCTCCATTCAAATAATAATTTCCCCGTTACAGGTTCTCTTGCTACCACTTTAGTCAGCTTGTAATTATCAGCCTGACTTGGCACATTCAAAGGTACAAACTTGTATATGATTTCCTCGAATGTATCAAAGCCGTTAGTCATTCCCAGAAATGAGTTGTTGCTGAAACACTTCCAGTTACTTTCAGGGCTTCGTTTTAAGATCGTGATAGCATGCCCTAGATTTTTCCACTGATACGAATTACTGACATCATTCCAGTATTTGCGTTTCCAGTAGACCTCTATCCACCAGACAAGCCAGTATTGAGAAAGCCTGTATAAGTAATCACAATGGAAGCCTGCAAAGTCATCACAATTATGAGAAATAACTCCACTGTCAGCTAATACAAAATTATGATTATCTTGGACTTCAATATCATAATAATGTTTATCTTTTACTTTTTTTACTTTTGATTTTTTAATACTTACGCTACTAATACCATTAAATATTTCTCGTTTATTGCTTAATCCATTAGGATTAAATCTCAATCTCCAAATAGGTTGTTTACCTACGCCCTGATGGTTTAATTGTTTATAATAATAAATATTCCCATATACTTTTCTAACAATAAGATTGAATGTTTTGGCTACTTGTTCGCTTGATGTTGAAAATTCCCAAAGAGCATTAAATTTAAATTCATATTCACTAAATTTATCAGTACCATCGCCATCAAGTAAGCCTTCAATTAAAGATTTTAAAGACTCGTTATTCCAATCCAAGACATCATCAGGAAATTGTTTATTAAAGGAAGTATTGCCTAATTCTTTAAATTTATCTTTATAGCTCGAATTTAAAATATTATAATAAGCGTGTTTTGTTCTTTTTGATTGACTATAAGGTATATGTAAATTATTTAATGCTTTCT
>JAVEPM010000205.1:0-3594 GCA_034008115.1 Methanolobus sp. | reverse complement strand
CTTCCGCTGGCTCTTTCCGCGTAATTGCTGACTTACCACAGGCTTAATGTGCCGATTGGAGGTAGCAAATGGCTAAAATAAATTATGGTGTAGCAGGAATCAGGCAGAGAGATTATCGCGTCTGGATTGCCTTTGAAGATGCTGGCTCTGGCGAGTTTGACGATGCTGGCTCTGGCGAGTTTGACTTTGTTAGCGCAATAGATGGGCTTGATAACCTATTTACAGATATTTATCATACCCCGGTCGACTATCCAAAAGTTAAGCTTGCGCTTGAAGCGGTAAAGGGACACATGTATCATGTCGGCGAAATGCGAGCTGATTCTATTGATGTTTCCGTGCAAGATGGCGACAGTATAGACGGCAATGAAAAAGGCAAAATTGTTCTTGGTAAGTCTGGCACATTTACAGCCGAGCTTATCAATTCAACGCCTGAAATTATTGAGTTCTTAACCGGTCTTGACGGTCATGAATGTGTAATCATGCTTGAAGAAATAGACGATACAAGACTAAAAAGTTATGATGGTGCAATGTTAGAAACCCATGAAATTATTGTCATAGGCAATGTCCCTGCAATGTTGGCTGGACTTACCGATAATGTGGGATGTAGCTTCAGTTTCTCTGAAAAGGCTGCTGGCAAAAACATTGTAATTTCAACGCTTAATGTCGAAAAAAGTATATCAACGGTAAAAGAGTTTAGAACTATAGAGGACTTAAGATATGAGGAGCCCACCGATGCTCCTGTTCTCGATAGCTTTATATTCGAGTCAGAAGATTCTTTTGACGTGCGTTTTACTTTTAGTGTCCAAATAGCAAACCAACATATCAAAAACATAAAAGTTGAAGTTTCCGATGATGTAAAATTTGCAAATATCGTTTCAATTGTTTATGTTGAACCGTCAGCTGGTACTATTTCTGAACGCATTAAATATGAATTAGGAACAACATATTATTGTAGACTGTCAGGATTAGATGGCAATAATATTCAGAAAACGCCCTACAGCAATGCTATGTCTGAGACAGCACAATAAAAAACTAACAAGAACACATAATCATGGGGCTGACCCTTCTATAATATTTATTAGTTAGCCCCATTTTTTATTTTAAGGAGGAAGATTTGAAGCAAGATATTCTTACTGTGTCAAGAGTAATGAGAATATTGACAAGCATTGGCATAGACGGATGTAGATTAAATCTACAAAACCCAATTGATGCCGCCACATTGATATCATCGTTATCGCAGAAAGAAATGCTTGACAATGTTATTGATATTATTCATTCAGGAGAGGAAGAGAAGTCGCCACAGCTTGTTATGGAGTTTTTTATTAATCTCTCTGAACAGCTTAATCTTTTCAATGATGAAATAGACAGGCGCAAACAGCATGTAGTCAGCCTCGGGATTTATCGAGATGACACAGAAGAAGAATTGCTCGCCAAACAAGAAAAAAACAAGGATTTATATATTGGGGACATGTATCTATCAAATTACTTCTTGTTAAAGAAAAACAACATAGAGCCTGCGTGTTTATCTATTTATGAGTCAATGATTTTAATAGAGGAAATAGTATGCTCCGAAATAAATAAGGTTACGTTGGAAATGCTTGGCTTAATGGATTCTGACAGTCATTCTTTCTGCGAGCAGGTGCGTAAAACAATAGCTCATGCAAACTTTTATTCTTTTGCACTTGACATATATGATGATGTAAATGAAATGTATCAGAGTCTTGAAAGAAAAAGGAGCAACAAGTAAGTTGAGTAATATAGCCAAGTATAGAGAACACCAGTCAATAATAATTGCCGAAATAGACATAAGTGACTTTACTATTTCTGAGGAACTCTTTGAAATATATGGCAATAAAAACATGAGACCAGGCTCGGTAATAAGAAAAAGTCTCAACAATCTAATTACTGAGATAGAAAAAGATGAATCTCTGTTAAGGCGTGCTCATTCTATTTTGATTGAAAGGCTCAAATACGCAACTGGTAATCTATATAATTCTATTGGCATATATTGCACATATACTTACAAAGAGGTCTCTGGCGTCATTGGTAGACTTGACCATAATCCTTGTAAAATCCGTGTTAAGTTTGCCTTCAAGCCAGAATTGATAAACGCTTTATTTGGTGAAGATGAAGCAAAAACTCCAGTTCCAGATGTTGGTGAGCTTGTAAAATGGATTCGTGGCAAGCAGCAATATTTTAATGACAAGATTACATCCATTGAGAAAAAGAAGGAAATACAGAGAGCTTTACAAAGGCAAAGACAGGTTTTACTTGGCAGAAAAAGCAGAAGAAGGAAACCAGTTGAACGTGGAATCAACCCAATAACAATAGACCCATACTCTGGCGATAAATATGCAGACCCGATACAGGAGCTTGCGAAGCAAATAAGATATGCAATGACCAAAAGATTTGAGGCGAAAGATTCTGCTACAAAAGGCAGCGAATATGTGTTTATTGGATATAGAAGAAGCGTTGATAAAAGCATATTTTCCGACAACCCTATCGAAAGCCTTGTTCCTAAATACATTAAAGAGCCTGAACCACTGCTTGTAATGAAGGGAGATGGCGGTTATCTATTGAAAGAGCTTGCAATTGTGGCAGAAGAACACATAACTAATGTATTCAAAAAACTTGATATTGACATAATTCAATCTGGCAAGAAAACTATTGACAAGATGTTTGCAGATGCAACAAGCTCTGGCAGACATCAAGAAAGCATGCTAATTAAAGACTTTGATGATGGCTTGAATAACTTAATCAAGATATGTAATATGTTAAGAAGATTCAAGGGCAAGACAGCAAAGGCATACTACAAAGAATATATGTTTATTCTTAATCAAGCTCAGGATAAATTTTCAGAGCGCTTAATTAAAACGAGAAAAGAAGAGCAGGCTAAAATTGACAAAGAAATAGCCTGGCTCATAGAGAAATTCGAAAAAGCGTCCATGTCAAATATACGGGGCAGGGCAAGAAGACGTCTCAAAAGGAGATAATGATGGCACAAAGCTTTAGTAACAAGATAAAAGAGTTTCAGGCTACGCTCAAGAACATGCCTGGAACAGAAAAGAATGCAGAGGCGCTCTCCAGAATCATAGCATCCGTAGCAGCGTCACAAACTATTTTGAGGGAGCTTGGCTCAAGGGGTATGGTTTCCGAGCTTAAGGAATATGTTGACACTATTGAAAAACTGATGAAGAGTGTTTCCAGTATTAAGATACCTAAGCGACCTGCTATGCGTTCAGACTCTCCTAAAAAAAACGAGCAAGAGCTTCTTAAATATCAAAGAAGACTTGAAAAACTTAACGTTGTCTTTGACGAGTACAATAAAAAGGTTCAAAAGGCAAATGAAAAAGCCGCAATGTTTGCCAGCTTCACAAAACATGGCTATGATAAAGCAGAAGAAATTAAGGACTCAAAGTATACTGGTGATGATGAGCTTGAAGAAAAAAATCGTCAAAAGTTAAGAGAGTTCAATGAGTTACGCAGAAAGGAAGCAGAGCGTGATTACCGTGAAGCCGCAGCTCAGGTTGAGAGAGAAGAGAGGCAGCGACAGCAGGAACAAGCCAGGCGTTTTAAGGCTCTCAAAACATCTAC
>JAVEPM010000206.1:0-3594 GCA_034008115.1 Methanolobus sp. | reverse complement strand
AAAAATTCTAATGGTACAGGTAATAAATTCTTTCAGTTTTAACATGGTGGGTCTCAAATCAACTTAAGGTTAATACATTTCTGAATTAACCCCTTTTTATGTAAATGCTATTTTTATATGGGCTTCAGGGCCAGGTTGCTGCGTATTTTAATGATGATTTAAAAATGAGGTGATAAATTTTAGTAAGAAAAATTTGTCATGCAGTTAACTTAGCTGAAAATCTCTATGCAAAAATTAATAATATCTATAATTTTCAATCACTTAAATTTTAAGTTAGTTCAAAATCTATAGGTGTGTCAATTTTTTTACATTATGAAATTCATACCGCTAGATGAAAATTCCTTCTTTTATCCTAACATTTTTCTTATTTATCAATAAGTTATCCTCTAACTTAGCTCAAAATCTCTATACCGGAAATTTGGACTTCCCGTAAGGACAGTTGTTCCCTTTTTTTGGGCAATAAGGAAAAAGAGAAAAGGATATTCATAGTTATCCTTTAGAATCAATGATTTACGGTTTCATCATAAATTCATATATTTTTTATATTTTACTATAATTTATAATAGTTATTCTCAATAATAAGGAATTTCTTCCAGGATTCTTTTCTGAAATCTCTAAAAAATATATTCTCCTTAAAAATCATCGGTTTAGGCTTTAACTTAGCTCAAAATCTCTAGGTTTTTTGATTGCTTTGGCCCTGGATGATCGTCAACTTAGCCGAAAATCTCTATACTAAAAATGTGTCAACTTAGCTCAAAATCTCTATACTAAAACACAACATATAGTATTAAAACAAGGTTTGGCAAACTAGATATAGTGTTTACTACTCAAACCATATTTTGTCATGTTTTTTTCTGTTGTATTTAAGTTGAATCAAAAAAATGAACCCGCTCTTGCATGGCAATTTTATTAACTCATTACAACCTATGAACAAACTCAGCTTCTCAACTTGGTTAAAACAGCCGATTTAAGCGTTTTTTTATGGTTAGGTATACTTGGTGTTGGGTTTAGCCAAAAAATGCTGTCAGAGCCGTTAAAATTCGTTTTTAGGTGCCTGTAAACCTGATTTTCTTTCCTGCCTTTATCGTTTGTGTGTTTTGTTCATTTTTAGAGACTTAAAATCATGCTTTCTGACAACCTGATTTGTTATTCAATGAAGAAGCTATTTCATATATCTCTTTTGGTTAAATATAAGGGATAAAGGGATAAAAGAAAGGGGGATTCTGTGGATAACTAACCTAAATACTTGATATGCTAAGGACTTCTTAAAATGAACTTAGCTCAAAATCTCTAGGTTTTGGCCTTTAACTTAGCTCAAAATCTCTATACTGTTTTTCAACCGTTTTGAGTTATTCACATTTTTTTATGAGTTATCCACTATTTATCCACATTTTTCACTCAACTTAGCTCAAAATCTCTATACGCTTTGACCTAATTTCTTCATTTCTTGCCTCAATCACCCAAATTTTCAAAAAGCTTTCAGGAATATTTCATAACTTAGCTCAAAATCTCTATATAACTTAGCTCAAAATCTCTATATGGTTTTGCTGTTATCCACAGCACTTTCACCGGGGTTTGGCAAGCTTGCGCATTTGTTCTATGCAAAGTTCCTTATTCAGCATTTCACGTTTCTCTTTTTGAGCAATGTTGGCCTGGATGACTTCATCTACAAATTCCGCATGTGGGTATACCGAAAACTTGATATCAACAATTTTTCTTCCCTCTCGAATGATGATTTCATTATGATCCTTCTTTAATATTTTTTGTTCTTTTAATTGATTAATCGTGGAATACATCAACCGTCTATCTGTTTGAGAATTCTTAACCGCTTGCCTTGATGAATTCTCTAATAAATTACTCATTAGAAAGGTGTACGGATGGTTTGGGCTAGCTTGGGTCCAATGCAATACCAATCTTTTATATAAGATGTTTGATAACGCGCGGGTAAGCGACATTGATTTAGTGTAGTTGTACTGTCTAAATGTCAACGTTTGAATACTGACAGTAACCAACGGATTAAACTGAACATAGCAGGTTGCATCCGCATTAAGATTAGAAAAATAATCTTCCTTTGAGGTTAAACCTATCATGGGAAAAATCGTGGCCGAAACAATGTTGCGCCCGTCTTCTGTGGCAACTTCTATTCGGGTACGATGACATATCATCAATGATTCTTTTAGTTGTCGAAAAGATAAGGTATGTTTCGTCCGTTTTAATTCTTCAAGTAATTCATACAACGTAAACTTGACTCCTGCAAACTTTGTATCCGCATTCACACTGCCCGACACTGCGATCTTCATTAAGGCTTCTTCTACATACATTTCTCGCCTAGTTGGAAAACGCCACTCAATTTCACCACTTTGTGTTTCAGATTTTAATAACTGGGCCGGCACAATCGAAGTTTTGTAAACCTGGCCGTAAATTGAAGTCTCATTTGTAATCACTGGATTTTTTAATTCGCCTACCTGCACCGCAATACTGTCATCTGCACTGTACTTTGGTATCACGTCCCATATATCAATTGCATTGGATAATTCATACCCACCCTTTGGGCTGTTATCAGAATTTTCAATCGTGAACAATGGCAGTTGTTTCTGTAATCTATTATTATCACTTTGAATCTCTGCGTTCTTGCTCAAATGATATAAATGATCTTGTTTATTGATATTGGATGCGTCTTGTTTGCCACGCTTCACTAAATTTTTACCGTTCTTGTTTTCTGGTTTTGAATCTGACATGACGGGCCTTAAAAAAAGAATAACCGGGTTAAAACAATTAAAACGATGCTCAACAAAATCATAACTTTGATATTGGCATCCGCTTTATTTTTATATTCTCTGTTTTCATCTATCAAATATTTGGCAACTTGTTGTGAAAATTCCTGATGTTCTTTTAATCCCATCTGCGACCTGTGTTTCAGTTCTTCTATAGATAGGGTAGGGTAGGGCCGTTCGGAACCATCAAATTTTGGTTTGAATTTTGAACTGATTTTGGTTGGTGTATTCATCAATTTCTCCGAAAAATTCCCGGCTTATTGTTTGTGTAAATCAATATTAGTCTTTATTCGGCAAATAGCTGTCAGCTAACAAACGTTCATATTCTTTCAGGTTTGATCGCATTTTGGCCAACACTTTCGCTCGCTTGCGTAGAACAACGTAGCGGCCCTCAACCTCACGGATGATTTTATTTTCCCACTCAAGCGCATTTTTGAACGTGGAAAGTGGATATCCGTCAGAGTGTATACCCTTGGGTAAATATTCCGAATAGACCTTTTTTTTCCCGTTGTCCCCTGGGGGGGCCACACGGTTCTTATACCACTCAAACGAGATGCTACCGGATTTGATTTTTACACGGGTACCAAACCGGGAATACTCACCCCCGTCCTCCGTCATCATTTCTTTCATCGTCCAAAACCAATCCGCATATTGTTTGCCGGTTACGTATATGCAGTTGAACTCATTGGTGATGAATTGGTTCATTTGTGCAATCTGTGCCTCACATGCCTGTTTGAACTCCGCATCTGATGGCATTTTGGATTTGATCACATTGTGTTTGGCATCTAAAAATTCTAACCAGTTCATTTTGTGCTAAAAA
>JAVEPM010000052.1:0-24101 GCA_034008115.1 Methanolobus sp. | reverse complement strand
GATAAAGTTGTAAAGCCTGTCGTTTAACAGAATCGGGGCTGGCAGTTGATTTTAGCTGCACTGAATAGTTGTATCCACAATCATGACATTTGTAGCGCTGGCGGCCAGCAGCCATACCATTCTTTTTATGACTGGAACTTTTACATTTAGGACAGTTCATAAAGGATATAGGTTCTTATCATATATAACTACCATTTATTAACAATGCCGCTGTTTTTTATACGTTAAAGAATATCTGAATATTGGCATTGTATATTTCTGGAAGGGTTTGATCAGAATAATTATTTCACATATTTTTTATAATACGTTTGAACCACTTGCAAAGGCAGTATTCCCTGATATTCGATCCCATTTATGCAAAAGAAAGCAGTTTCATTGTCAAAATTCGAATCTGACACAATAAAAAAAGTATATATGCATAGACAATCAAAAGGCTGATAGGTATTCCAATAAAAATAGTAGAGGATGTCATGGCTATCAGGAAATTTTGTTATATTCTAACAATTTTTTTACTTGTTGTTTTTTCTGCAGTCTGTTCATGTGGATGTATATCCGACGATAGAGCTACTGTTTTGGAAGATGATGATATAGTTACTTCTAATATTGTTCTGGAAGATACTAAGCCCAACAATGATTATCTAGACGAAGAAAACCCGGATATTGACTTAAGAACTTACACTGCATCCATTAAAAAAACAGGTGTTATGGAGCTTGATAATGGTTATTCTCTCAAGGTACTGAATATCGATAAGCAGGAAAAACAGATCATGGTGTCTCTAAGGAAAGATGGAAATGAATATGACACAAAAACAATGTTTGAAGGTTCTGCATACCGTATAAAAGATACTACGAATATAAATGCCATATACACAGTTCACGTTGACAGTATACTTGACAATAGTTTTATTGTTGAACTTACATGTGTGATAAAACCGGAAATATCACAAGAAACAGAAATATATGAGGGAAAAACCAGATTAAATGAAGTCAGGATAAACGAAGATACCATTACAAGGACTTACAGGTGGAACTACGAAGATACAGATTTCGTTGTGGCCTATGAGTACAACATCAAGGCTTATGATACGTATTCAGAAAGAAGTCGTATCAGAGACTATCCTAATTTTGTGAGTGATCCTTATGACGATGAACTTATTTCTCAAATTACTGCACAGATAGAGAAACTTGCTGAAGAAGCAGGTTATACTAATAATGATGTACCATACATTACCATGGCTTTTGTACAATCACTTCCGTATGTTAGCGATAGTGCTTCTGCAGGTTATGATGATTACACAAGGTTTCCTTTTGAAACGTTGTACCATGGCGGTGGGGATTGTGAGGATTCATCAATTCTTTTGGCTGCCCTTCTTTCTGATATGGAATATGGGGTCGCACTTATAGAGCTGCCTGGTCATATGGCAGTAGGGATTAAGGGCGATTCAAGCTTTGAAGGAAGTTATTATGAATATTCCGGTACGCGATATTATTATCTTGAGACCACTAATTCCAACTGGGCTGTAGGTGTTATTCCTAAAGAATACACTAATTCAGAAGCTATTGTAGTACCCATTCTTGAGGGTTATCCAGAACTGAGGATCGATTTTAGTGGAACTGCTAAAAGCAATGGAATTCTTACTTATGCAAACCTGGAAATAGAAGTTGAGAACGTGGGCTCCTCTGTTGCAGAAGATCTGATAATATATGCTAGCCTTGAAAGCACTACTGAAAATATGGTGTGGGATGACCTAAAGACCGATACTAATTCAGATCTGGATGTAGAAGAATCTCTTACCTATACTGTATCGGATCTAAGTGTTCCAGTGGGTGAAAAATACCGCGTAGGAATATGGGCGTGGGGTTCCAATGTTGAAGTGAAGTATGTTCATAGTGACTGGATGATAGCCTAAAAACAATGTGCAGCAACACAAAAAATAAATAAATAAATAAATAAATAAATAAATAAATAAATAAATAAATAAATAAATAAATAGGGAAAAGGTTTATTTTTTCCTTATTCAAAAAACGTATGCTTTTAATGGTGGAAAACCGTTGAAAGCCACTGAGCTATAACTCTGTGTGTAAGCCCCGGTGGTGAAAATATAGAGATGGTCCCCCTCTTTTAAAGTATCGGGGAATGCATACTTGTGATTTTCATAGAGGATGTCCATACTATCACATGTAGGTCCTGCAATTACCACTTCCTCTTCATATCCATTCTTTTCAGTGTAAATAGGATATTTTATACATTCATCAAGGGTTTCAATAAGTCCTCCAAACTTCCCGATATCAAGATACACCCACCTGTACTGGTTGAATTTTGCTTTCTTTGAGATCATGACAACTTCTGTGACGATTATTCCTGCATCTGCAGTAAGTGAGCGTCCTGGCTCAATAATTATCTCTGGATGCTCATCTCCAAAGTCTTCTTTTATGAAACGGAGTATTTCATGGGCATATGTTCCAAGTTCATTGGCTGGAGATAAATATTTAGCAGGAAAGCCTCCTCCAAGATTTATCATCTTAAGCTTAATGCCTTTCTGGGCTACAGCCTCAAAAATATATTTACACTTTGCAATCGCGTTATCCCATTGTCCTATATCACGCTGCTGGGAGCCTACATGAAAAGAAAGTCCATAAGGTTCCAGTCCAAGGTCATGAGCTGAAAGTATTAGTTCGTAGATCACATCTGGGTGAGAGCCGAATTTGCGGGATAGTGGCCAGTCTGCACCATCACTTTCAGTTAGCAGACGGAAAAAGACTCTTGAACCAGGAGCAGCTCGTGCAATTTTGTTCATATCACTCTCAGAGTCGCTAGCAAAAAGTCTAACTCCTTTTTCATATGCATAAGCAATATCTTTTTCTTTTTTTATGGTATTACCATAGCTTATTTTCTCCGGCTGGACTCCAATTTTGATGAGCTGGTCTATTTCGTATGTTGTGGCTGCGTCAAAATTAGATCCTTTGTTTTTTAGGGCTATAACGACCTCATCAAGTGGATTTGCCTTCATTGCATAATATATTTTTACAAAAGGCATGTTTTTGATAAGCTCATCGTACATTTGTTCTACTTTAGTCAGGTTAACAGCAAGGAAAGGTGTTTCTTTACCTTTAAAGAATTCCTTTATATGTCTAAAGTCATCCTCTGAGATGAAATCATTCAGAGGGAAATTATAATGCTTCTTTCTCATATTGACTCCTTTTAATGATTAAATAAATATGATTAAGGGCTAGTAAGTTAATTTAACTAATTAAATCATATAATACTAGATTATTCAAATATATACTTGATATTAAAACGTTAATAGCTGATTAAGTATTTAAAATTAATTGTTCATAGTTATTAATAAGTAATTATATGTCTATTATATAAAATATCTGTTAATAACTATTTATTATCTATTTAATTACTTAAAATAGAATAATTTTGATTTTAAATCTTAATTAACAGTTATTTATCTAAAATAAGCATGAAATCTATTTAAAAATGCCATGTCAATAACTCTAATCAATATGGAGATTTTATTTTATCATCCGAAGTTCCTCGTCCCACCACATGAAATATATAGTAAAAAGCTCTTTACATGTGTAAAATCAGACCATCTGTAAAAGCTGATACTGTGCCAGAAAGGCGATGTGCATTATAGACTGATAGTGGGTAAATACTGATGTTTTTAATAATACTATTATAAAGCAAGCACATCAATTTCTTGTGAATGGTTTTTCACAGAAATTATATGAACAAATGGTCTAAAATAATATCTTCTACTTTGAAGGGCTTTTATGAATGAACAAGAAGATCTGTTAACTCTTGGATGGAGAGAATGGCTTGCTTTGCCTGATCTTGGTCTACATGCAATAAAAGCTAAAATAGACACCGGTGCCAGAACATCAGCACTACATGCTTTTAATATAAAACATTACATGAGTGATGATATTGAAATGGTCCGGTTTTTGGTCCATCCGATACAAAAGAATCAAGATTATTATATAGAATGTAAAGCACCCATAAAGGACCAGCGCCAGGTGACTGACTCTGGCGGTCACAAAGAGATACGTTATGTCATTGAGACGGATGTTGTTATTGCATCCCGTCATTATCCCATTGAATTGACCCTCACAGACCGTGACACCATGCGTTTTAGGATGTTGCTGGGTCGCAGTGCAATGAAAAATGTGATTATGGTTGATCCCTCCGCATCTTTTCTACATGGTAAAATTGACCTACGCACAGCATATAATCTAATACCGGAGGTGGACAGATGAAAATTGCCTTATTATCAAGAAATCCTAAACTATACTCGTCCCGTCGCTTAATTGAAGTAGCAAAAGAAAGAGGACATGAAGTTAAAGTGATCGATGTATTGAGAACTTATATGAATATTACCACTCATAAACCTTCCATTCACTACAAAGGTGAGAAACTTGAAGGTTTTGATGTAGTTATTCCCCGTATCGGTGCATCCGTAACAT
Organism: Methanolobus sp.; assembly: GCA_034008115.1. Lineage (GTDB taxonomy): Archaea > Halobacteriota > Methanosarcinia > Methanosarcinales > Methanosarcinaceae > Methanolobus. Next base: position 19,628 of record JAVEPM010000052.1, on the reverse strand, counting down.
TCTATGGTACCGCTGTCCTGCGACAATTTGAAATGATGGGAGTTTACCCTTTGAATGAATCAGTTGCAATTACCCGCTCCAGAGATAAACTGCGCTCTTTACAATTACTCTCCCGCAAAGGTATCGGTCTGCCTATTACTGGATATGCAAGTAAACCTGATGACATTAAAGATGTGATCAAAATGGTCGGTGGTGCACCTCTTGTCGTTAAACTGCTTGAGGGTACACAGGGTATTGGTGTAGTACTGGCAGAAACGCAAAAAGCTGCAGAAAGTGTGATAGAAGGTTTCATGGGTGTAAAAGCCAATATTTTGGTTCAGGAATACATCAGAGAAGCAAACGGAGCAGATATTCGTTGTTTTGTGATTGGTGGTAAAGTCGTTGCATCTATGAAAAGACAGGGTGCTGCGGGTGAATTCAGGTCGAACATACACAGAGGAGGTTCTGCCGAGGTCATTAGAATAACACCTGAAGAACGCTCAACTGCCATACGTGCTGCAAATATAATGGGACTTAATGTAGCAGGTGTTGATCTGTTGCGCTCCAATCACGGGCCTGTTGTAATGGAAGTAAATTCCAGTCCTGGTCTTGAAGGTATCGAAGCTGCCACTGGTAAAGATATTGCCGGCATGATAATCGATTACTGTGAGAAAGCAAATAAACCCGGCAAGACAGCAACAAGAGGAAAAGGCTGATTCATGCAAGAAGCTATTACAATTGCAGGCACAAGCATCCAGCCCGGGACAAGGCAAACCATTGAGTTGCCTATTCCAAGCTTTTATACTCATACATCAGCATCAATGATGTTGCATGTTATACATGGCCGTAAACCCGGACCTTGTATGTTAATATGTGCTGCGATACATGGGGATGAGATCAACGGTGTGGAAATAATACGTCGTATCCTTAAACATAAAACGATCGATCGCATAAAAGGAACGATCATTTCTATCCCAGTTGTAAATGTATTTGGTTTTGTTGCCCAGTCCCGATATTTACCAGACAGGCGAGATCTGAACCGATCATTTCCAGGTTCAAAACATGGGTCTATGGCATCTCGTCTGGCAAATATCATGATGACGGAAATAGTTAGTCAGTGTACCCATGTTATAGATCTTCATACCGGGGCTGTTGCCCGGGAAAACCTGCCTCAGATCCGTGCCTGTTTAAAAGATCAGCCTGAAACAGAAGCTATGGCCCGTGCTTTTGGTGTACCGGTCATACTCAATTCGGATGTGCGTGATGGTTCGTTGCGTGAGGCAGCCTATGAGCATGACATACCGGTCATTTTGTACGAGGCAGGGGAAGCACTCCGTTTTGATGAAGTTGCTATAAGAGCAGGTGTAAGAGGCATTCTTGGAGTTATGTCCTATCTTGACATGCGGCCAAAAAATAAAACGAAAAGAAAGTTCCAAACACTTGTATCCAGCTCGACCCTGTGGGTCAGGGCTCCTGAAAGCGGAATATTACGTTTAATTGTTCCTTTGGGACAACTTGTTAAAAAAGGTGATGTTCTGGCTTATATAAATGATCCGCTGGGTGAGATCGAAACAGAAGTAATAAGTCCGGTATCTGGAATCGTTATTGGAAAAACGAATCTGCCCCTTGCGCATGAAGGTGAAGCTGTATTTCACATTGCTAAATATTCCAAGGCAGAAGAGGTATCCAATCATATAGAAACAGATCATGATGAACTGGACCCCTATACAGATAAAATAAGAAGCGAGCAGGTTCCTCTTGTATAATTGTTTGAGGTTGAAAATGCTCATACTATGAATAAGCATGATGACTAAAGCCTGAACGTAACAAACCTGATATGTGTGTGGGAGTAATGTGGAACAGGTTTGTTAACGTTCGTATATCTTTATCCTTTTTTAGCTTCAGTTACTATAATCAAGTCCATATCGTACCACCGAATGGTTATACAGCCAGTCTGAGTCTTCAGCTTTTGTGACTGCAATTCCTACTATATTTCCAACTATTTAAACATATCTATAACCTCATATATAATAACTATTATAATGATGAGATAACTCCATAATCCTAATATTTTATCAACTTACCAGAACAGAATCCAGATACTCCATCAGATGAGTATTGAGCTTATCCATCTCAGCATTCTGTGGCAGGGTGGCTATCAGTTTGTTGATGTAGCCTCTTTTTCTGACAAGCCTGACGGTTTCTACAAAATTCAGATCAAATAGCCATGTAAGACGTGTGAGATTCATATCATTACATGTTTTGACCTTCTTGACACTTGCAACCTTCTTGTTGAATATATCCTTCACTAGGTCGGGATTATATTCAGGAGTATCAGGAAGTCCAAGATATAGTGCGGGATTTGGGGATGTATCTTTTATGGCGTGGTAATCTATCAGGACTTTGTAGATATCCAGCTTATCTGCGTCCCTGATAAGTTTAGAATGAAAAAGAGTTCTCTTATCAAGTTTATCCGGTATCCGGAGAAGATTATGATTCTTAATAGCTGCGAAAATTATTCTCTGTTCTTCCAAGGGCAGAGCTGAGAGAACTCCTTCTGAGCGCAATATTCTTACTCCCAGAAGAGCATGGTTCTCAGATTCAGAATCCTTGAAGGTTCTGTATTTCCTGAATTGTTCAAAACGGCCAATATCATGCAGCAGAGCAATGGTCTTTACGAGATAGTACTCTTCATTGCCCAGATATTCTGATTTTGCAATGAGAGAAGCATTTTCACATACCCTTATACTATGCTCCTCTTTGAGCCTTATATTTTTTTGAATAAAGGCATCATCTGAATAAAAGGAATGAACATAACGGTTAAACCATTCTCTTAATTTGAGAAAATTTTCTTCTTTCATTGGCAGACACAAATGAGTTTAAAGCCCGACGTTAATTCACGCCTCTATAACTTTTATCTTGAAAGTCAATGCTTTACCAGCAAGTGGATGATTCAGATCAAAAGTAACTTCATCATCTGTCAGGTTAATTATTTTTGCAGGTATCTGTTGTCCAACTGGAGTTTGTACAAGGAATGTTTTTCCAACTTCCATATTCATACTCGTCTGGACAAGATCTCTGGATACGGTATCCACAAGGGCTTCCTCATACTCACCATATGCTTCTGCAGGTTCAAGTCTAAATTCTTTTTCCTCATCCAGTTCCATATTCCTTACAGCATCATCGAAACCTTTTATGACTTTTCCGGAACCTACTGTAAATTCCAGTGCTTGTCCATGATTTGCCGATGAATCAAAAATAGAACCATCGTCAAGTGTGCCTGTATAGTCTATTTTTATAGTATCTCCATTTTTTATTGCCAATTTATCAACTCGCTTTATGCATTCGAGGTAGCCTACTTTATTTAGTTATTTTGGTTATATTATTAATCATCCAAGCTGATCATTCTCCATTACTATTGATCTTAGATTATCCAAGATTTTCGACAAAAGACTTAAAGTTTTGTGTGGGTTTTCAACAGAGTTTTATATAATGATGTAAAGATTATAATATCATCCACGTCATTGAAAATCAATAATTACTATTGAAGGGATAAGAAACAATGCCAGACGGAAAAACTCATGAAATAATCAATGTGGCAGTACTATTAATTGTACTATCTGTTCTTTCTTACATAATCTGGGAAGAAAATAGTATTGCCACTAAATATATTGACACTTACCTAATCTTGGTTTTTTCTATGTCCTATCTGTTTGCAACATTCTTCCTTAGTCCTGATCTCGACATTAATAGTACACCGTACAAAAGATGGAAAATGCTCAGAATACTCTGGTGGCCATATAAGGTTATATTTAAGCATAGAGGATTTTCACATCATCCAATTATCGGACCTCTGTCCATTATACTGAATCTTGCAGTAATAGTTGCTGCTTTGCTCCTGCTTGCTGGTGTTGAGCCACGGAGTATACCTTCCAGCCTCATCATAGCGACTACAGCAGGAATGGTCCTGTCAATTGAAGTTCATATCGTGTCGGACAGTTTAGTCTCAAAGATGAAAAGCATGTTTTAAAAATAGATTGAAAGCAAGATGCTTCAGTTCTTCCTGTCTTTGAACTCAGTATTTAGATGAGTGCCGTCACAGAAGGGCTTGTTTTTAGATTCACCGCATCTGCAGAGAGCATAATGGTCCTGAGTTTCAGGTTTTGAGCCATCCGGATCTTCCAGCCTGATTCCACCAATAACATTATAGGGACCATTTTTAACAAGGAAAAGCTCCGGTTCATGTCCATATTCCTTATGCATCTCTCCATTTATGGTATAGCTCAGTGCTCCTGAAGGACAGGTTCTGATGACCTTTACTATTTCTTCCGGTTCTGCAGCATCCGGATCGATCCAGGGGTTTTTACCTTTTCTGAATACCACTGGTAAATTAAGTATACAGTGACCTATATGGGAACACACTCCCTTATTATAATGAATAGTTATTTTCTTTCCTACATAACTGTCTACTTTGTCAACAGCACGATCTTCCTTTTTCTCTCCGGAAAAACCATTCTTCAGATGCACACCATCACAGAATGGCTTCTTTTCTGAATACCCACATCTGCATAGTGTCATGCTAGGAGTTGTTTCAATGAAAACGCCTTTAGAATTCCTGAGTGTTTTTAGATTTTTTACAATAAATGGTCCATTTTTTAAGACCTTTATCACAGGTTTATCGTCTTTATCCATGATGTTCTTCCTTACTGTTTTCAATAATTTTAGTCTATAGTTTAATGGAAGCTCATACAATTCACATTTTTATGTTGGTTCCAGTGTATTTATGTTTTTTTGGATTTTATATGCTAAGAAACCATATAAAGTAGTAAGCATTTATTAGAATTATGAAATACCAGAATGAAGAGTTTGAATCTGAAAATTTTGAGAATAATGATCTTACAGGTGTATCCTTCAAAAATTCTACGTTCATTGAGTGCAGCTTTGAAAACTGCAACTTATCGAATGTGGACCTGAATAACACAAGATTTCAGGATATAATATTTAAGAACTGCAAGATCATGGGATTGAATTTTTCAAACTGTAATGACTTTATATTTAGCATTGGATTTGAAAATTCATTTCTTTCATTATCAGTGTTTTCCGATATGAATTTGGAAAATACAAAGTTTATCAATTGTCAGGTTTATGATTGTGATTTTGTAAATACGAACCTGAAAAATGCGGACTTCCAGGAAACTGATCTAAAGAACAGTCTTTTTAGAAATACAAATCTGAGCTTTACATCATTCAAGAATGCGAAAAACTATGACATAGATCCAAACAATAATTTCCTGAAAAAGACAAAATTCTCAACTCCTGAAGTCATGTCTCTTTTAAATGTGTATGACATTGAAATTGAATAATGCAAATGAAGTTTGATATAATATAAGGTTACAAAGTGACTAAGATGAATAAGATTAAAATTTTAGGAGTTGGGGGAAGTCCACGCAAAGCTGGGAATACCGATATCTTGCTCGACAATTTTTTGGAAGGGGCAGAATCAGCAGGAGCGCAGACAAAAAAAGTAATGTTGAGAGAATATTGTATCGAGGCTTGTATTGGATGTGAAGCCTGCGGAAAAACCGGAATATGCACTCATTTCCATGATGGTATGGAGCTGCTTTATCCTGAGATCGAAACTTCAAAAGGTCTTATTCTTGGATCTCCCACCTATAATTATAATATTACTGCAGCGATGAAAGCCTTCATTGACAGACTCTACCCTTACTATAATTTTACGAATGATCGTCCCAGACAGTATACAAGCAAACTGGCCGGACAGGGACGAAAGGCAATCGTTTTTTCAGTATGCGAACAAATGGAAATAAAAGATATGGGAGTTGCACTCGAAGCCATGGAGATGCCATTTGATGCCCTTGGTTACGAAGTGATGGAAAAACTTCCTGTAATGGGTCATTTCGATAGAGGAGCAGTTTCTAAAGATACAGAAGCTTTAAGGAAGGCATTTGAAGCGGGCAAAAAAATGGCATTATCTCTTCTATAAGCTTATGGAATTAGATTTGCCAATTAGTACGACTGTGGCTGTGGGAATGTGGAATCTTTATAAGAATTCACAAAAAAGATTGTATTTTAGCATTTCCTATCCCCAAATATCGCAGAACCAACACGCACCATGGTGGCTCCTTCCTCAATAGCAATTTTATAATCACCGGACATTCCCATTGATAGTTCCTTGATATTGATATTGTCCCGATTACCTGAATTTTCCTGCTTCAATTTATCAAAAAGCATTTTCATTCTCTTAAAATACGAGCGTGTTTCTCCGGGGGATACAAAAGGTGGTATACACATAAGTCCTTCCACCTGCACATTTTTCAGTAATCTGATCTCACTTATAGCCACTTCAATTTCATCCAGGCCAAAACCGTACTTTTGTGGCTCGTTACCTATGTTGACCTGAAGGAATACTTTCTGCACCTTATCAATGTTTTTGGCTTTTCTGTCAATATCCTGTATTAACTTTAAAGAATCGACCGACTGGATAAGGTCAAAGAATTGAACTGCTTTTTTAACCTTATTTGTCTGTAAATGTCCTATAAAGTGCTTTTCACATGGCAGAAGCTCCTCACATTTGTCCTCAAATTCCTGAACCCTGCTTTCTCCTATGATGGTGGATCCAGCCCTTATGGATTCATTTATTCTTTCAGTATCAATTGTCTTGGTGACGCAGACAAGTTTCGTTCCCTGGAGTTCTTTAATGATCGTCTTTATATGATGAGTGACTGACATTCGTTTACCAATACCATTTTGTTTAAAGTGTGATGCTTTTGAATAATTCTAATTTTGTAACTATTCAGCCTGATAAAAACGCTATCTATAACAATCTTGACAAAAAGTTGAAATGTAAATTTCAGTATGAACTTTTATTTTGATTGTTACTATTGATTGCTTTTTTGATTCTTAGATTGTTAGTGGGCAGACATCTCCATTTCGATGAAATCAGCACCAATAGGCAGATTGTGCTAGGCTGAATAGTTACGTTTTTTCTTTCGTCCATAAGAATCAGTAGAGGGTGGTTTGCTACTATTACGACTATTCTTATCAAGCATTTCTTCCAGATGCTTGACACGTTCTTCAAGTTGTGCAATACGTAGAGCTTGTTGTTCAATAATGAGATTTTGTTGTTCAATTATCCCAAGTAATCGAGTTACAAGTTCCACTACTGCTTCTGGACCAGCTTCATAAACTGCAAGTATTTCTTTCCGCTCTATTTTATCTCCTCAGATCATCAGAATCTTTTGCCTGAATGTTAGAATAAAGTCATAGTATATTGATTTTTGCTTTATTAGATATGGATGGCTGAATAGTTACATAAAAATTTGCATACAAGCTCGATTTCTGTCCAGATAAGATAAAGAATGAATTAAATCTAAGCCATGAGATTAGGTAAATCAGATACTATAAAAGCTCCTGCTTAGAGGAAGCATAAAAATAAATAACTAAATTACTAAAAAAATAAAAAAGTAGATTTAGCCTTCTTCAAGGCTTGCTATATCCTTTTCTGTGCTGAAAAGATACTCTTTAAGCTCTTTGGCGAAATCATCATCATGTTGCCTGAGCCATTCTATAAGCATTGCTGCGTGCTCTTTCTCTTCATTTGCATTGTGGACCAAAATCTTTTTCAGGTTCTCATCAGTGCAGGCATCTGCTCTTTGGTTGTACCAGTCAACGGCTTCAAGTTCCTCTTTTAGAGAATCGATGGCTCTTTTTAGATCTAAAGTCTTTTCAGACAATTTGCTTCTTTCTTCATGAATCATGTATATCATCTGTAAATAGGATGCAAACATTATATATATTTTGGCAAAAATCTGTTAGCTAACTACTTTTCATTGCATGTAAAGTGAATATTAAAATATCATAATTTTCCACTGCCTTTCTGATACCCTTTTAGGCTGGGAATAATCCTGTGTACCTCCTTCTGATATTCACGATATTCATCACCAAATTGTGCCACCAATCTGCTTTCCCAGTGCAGGGACCCTATAATCAGATAAATGCTTGTCAGGATGTATATGATAAGCAGATTGACTGTCATAAATGGAGTAAGCAACATTACCAGCAGTCCGGAGAAAAGGAAAGGATCCCTTATCCATCGGTAAACACCCCGGATGTCCAGAGGACCTGCTGCTGGAGTATTTGCTGCAGATAGCTGTCCATGAAGCCTGAATCTCTGGGGTGCATACCACAAAGCCATTGGTCCAAGAATAGCAGCGATTGCCTGCCCTGCAAGCATCAACCAAAACCACGGAGAAGGTACTATGTATAGAAGCGGTCCCGGATTCTTATAGAGCAGATAGGCAAGTGGCATTATAGTTAGCACTGCTATGAGACTGTAGACCGGCATAAACAAGTAGTCTGCTCTGGAGCCTAAGACTCCTCTGATGAAACGTTTAAATGGCAAGCTCGCTAAAAAGCTATGAATAGCTGCAAATCCTACCAGACATAAAACAAGAATTACTATGGATAAAACCAATTTTTACAATCTCCTTCTCTTCATTTGGAGAAAGTTGTATTTATGGTTTTTGAGTTGAAAAAGATATCCGATCTTTGAAAATGTCTGCACTAATATCTAAAAGCAAGACCTGAAGAATTAGCCTGGTATCTTGCTTAATGCTTCTATTATTCGATTGGTAGTTCAAAAATAAAGGTGGATCCTTTACCAAGTTCACTCTCAACCCAAACAGTTCCTTTGTGCATTTCTACCAGCTTCTTTACAATAGCCAAACCAAGTCCTATTCCTTCATATGTCCTATCATTTGCTGTATCAAGTTGACCAAAAACTGTAAACAACTTGTCCTGATCTTCCTTTGAGATACCTTTTCCTGTATCAATTATTTCAAACCGGATATTTTCATTAATTGATTTAATATTCAAAGTTACCTTGCCACCGTCATAAGTGAACTTTATAGCATTGCTCACAAGATTGTATAATATCTGTTTAAGCCTGACCTTATCAGCTTTGATTGTTTTTGTATCACAGTCATTATTCAGTATAAGCTCAATTTTCTTATTAAGTGCAAGAGGAGAACATGACATTAAGACTTCATCAACAAGCTCGTCAATCGATGCGTTATCATCAAATAGTTCCATTTTTCCAGCTTCGATCTTAGAGATATCAAGTATATCGTTTATGACGTTGAGAAGATGTTTACCACTGTTAGATACATTACTCACATACTTAGTTTGTTTTTTATTGAGATTTCCAACCTTTTTCTCAATAAGCATATCTGAAAAACCAATGATGGAATTAAGGGGTGTCCTTAGCTCATGACTCATATTGGCCAAAAATGCACTTTTGGCAACATTGGCCATCTCTGCCTTAGATGCCATATAATTAGCTTTATTAATAGCCTTGAGCAACTCTTCCTCTGCATTCTTACGCTCAGTGATATTATTTATGACCACCATTTTTCCTATTGTGCCCCCATAATGGTCATATAATGGAAGAAATGTGATATTGAACCAAAACGTAGAACCTGCAATCTTCTCCTTAATTTCAATTACACTTCTTTTGCTTGAATCATCATCTCTTTTTAAAATATTACACCATGGCTCTGGCAACTGCGATATGTGTGTTCCTACATCTTTTGTTTTTATGTATTGGTTTTTCATAGCAGAACTGTTATAGTCCACTACTCTCTGCTCATTATCGAAAACTATGACACTATCAAGGAGATTGTCAAAAAGCAAACCCCTTGCCAAAGGAACAAGGTTAAACAACTTATATCGCGTAAATCCTATATATATAATGATTGCACTTAGCGTGAGGGAAAAAGGAGCAGGGTCAATACCCCATGGAGCCAGTCCAAATAGATGGATCAAAAGGGTTAAAACGGGCAGTGAAGACCCGACTATAACAATAATGATCTGTTTGCGGAAAAATGGCAGGGTTCCTTGCAGCATACCAAAAAGAAAAACTAAGCTAATAATGATACAAAGAATAGCATATGAAAAGTATACCCAGTACCACATACCAGGTTCGTAAGCGAATACAGGGAACAGACCATCATAATTTATATAATAGTTTTTATGGAACAAACTATGATATTCACTAGTAAACACGAGTAAAATTGTTATAACCGGAATACTTAGAAACACAGCTAATAACGGTTTTGATAAACGATCTTTATTACCACTATAGATTATTGCAAAGAGCATGAAGAATAAAGGAATTATGGAAATTCCTATATATTCCAGTTTATAAAAGAATAAAAATGTGTCGATTTCAGTGGACGATATTTCCAGTGCATAAAAAAATGAATAAAAAGCTATGGAAACCAAGAGAAATGCACAATATTTTGCACCTGGAGTAGCCTTGTATTTTTCAATATAATACAGAAGGATGCAGACAATAAAACACGAAATGAACAAAGGAATTGAGTAAATATTGAAATACATCCTGCCTCCGGATTTACTGATAAATTATTCTTTTTGTCAATTTCAGTTCTGCCTTGTAGTGAAAATTGTAGAATCTATAATATAGTCTAAGATATTTGTTGAATAGTTTCACACAACGAGCAAGCCTATAAATCGATGAATGCATTAAACCTTGCATGTTCCGTCATTATTCTATGTTACATGCAAATAGTTTGCATAGATCATAATCAGTATACTGATTCATTATCGAAATTTTGAGGTTTTTCTGTTTCAAAAACCTCGACATAGAATTCCACAGCTTCACGACAGTTTCCATTAAAATTTATATACGCTTGTACAGACATCCAACTTATCCCCACTTTAAAGTCTATTTACAATAATTGAAACTTACTCTGTTAAATAGATTTCCAATGACGGAAAAAGTTTTGAAGCTGGCCACAGGCAGCAGGTGCAAACAGAAAACAAAGTTAAACAAGTGTTGAATTCAAATATCTAAAAACAATATCATTGAACGTATCACATTGCTCAATTGAGCATACATGACCACAATTATCAATTATTTCTACCCGGGAATTGCTTATTTTCCTGCTATGCCTCAGAATATCTTTTAAAAACAGATGGTCCTCATTTCCTGAAACAAATAAGATTTTAATATCTGCATTTAGTTCATCTAACCAAGCTAAACTTTTTTTTGTTTGCGGAATAAGGTCTATCCATTTGCAAAATTCATTATAACCTAACTTTTTTGCTTCATTTACAAAGATAGCCCGTGATTTTCGATGATTTTTCCGGGGCAATATTATGTAAGCAAAAAATCTGTAAAGAACCATGTAGTTGATCCATTTTTTGAAAGTTATTGCCAGATGAAGTAAAAAATTTGTTCTAAGGTTGAATTTAACAATTCCTCCCCCCATAATTAGCGAATCTATCCTTTCCGGCTAAAGTATAGCAAATCGTAAGCATATTAAAGAGCTAAAAGAAAAACCAAAAAAATGAGCTTTTTCAATTTCATAGTATTTTAATGTGTTATTTATAAGCTCACATACGTTATTCAGGTCAAGATCATCGTTGCTTCTGTTTTTATGCATTTCCAGCACAAGCAAGTTATAGTATCCTGAAAAGAACTCAATTTGTTTTTTCCAGGTTCTTGCACTACCTCCAAAACCGTGAATAAGTACTATCCACTTAGCATCATCGTTTTTATGGAAAACTTCAGCACTAAACTTTTTTTCTTCTGCCATCGGTTATTCCCTTCTTAAAAGCAAAGTATTTCAGAAATTTTGGAAAATTTTTCTGATTATACTCTGGCATTTTCTTGAATAATTCATCTGATTTTTCTTTCCATTCTTTAGCTCTCTCAAAACTTTTCTTAGCAAGATCTTCCGCTGATTCCGGATTGGCCAAATGAGTTGATCTTGCTCCCCCGGCCTTAACCACATCAATAATTGCCTGAGGATTATCTATTAATGGACAGGCTCTTAATGGATTTTCTGAAAATGGCTGAGCATCTCTAAAGGCAGTGAAAAATTTAGATCTGAGAGCTTCAGCAAGCGATACGTCAAATATGTTTGAATCTGAATAGTGGCAAAATGCACAGGGTTCAACGTCACCTTTAGCATTAATATGGGCAAAACCAACACCTGCGCCAATACAGCCAAAAGACAGATGACCATTGTTCCAGAAATCCACAATTACGTAGTCATGTTTTTCGCAGTAGTCCCGAATCTTTTCCTGTACGTATGCCCTTTGCTCAACGGTACATACTAAAGAGGTGTCTGCAGTGCTTCCAACTGGAATGAATTGGAACAGCCAGCCAAACCAGGCGCCTTTTTCACGCATATAATCAAGAAAATCGTCACTGGCTATGGTTTCATAGTTTTTTGAATGGTAGCAAGCTGAAAAAGCAAAAGCAATGCCTCTGGATTTTAAGATATCCATTGCTTTTATTGCTTTATCGTAAACGCCCGGTCCTCTTCTAAAATCGTTTTCTTCTTTTGTTCCTTCAATACTTATAAAAACATTCAAATTCCCTAGTTTAACCATTTCGTCGGCAAATTCTTCATCGATCAAGGTGGCATTAGTAAATGCTCCGAATGTCATTTTATTATGTTTTTTGCATAATTTCAGAATGTCTACTTTCCGAAGTAATGGTTCACCACCGGTCATTAAACAATCCATAATCCCTAATTTTTCAGCCTGATCTAATATGTCGTCAAACTTCTCATATGAAATGTTATGGCCACTTTCATAATCTTTTGACCAGCACCCTTTGCATTTTAAGTTACAATCACTGGTTGGATCAATCAAAAGAACCCTTGGAATAGAACATTTGTTTTTAATTCCATTATATAGCTCTTTTAAAGTAACAAAATTACCCATTGTTAAATGAGTTGTTATTCTCTTTGCTGAAAAAAACTGCTTTGACCTATAGATATAAGCTTTATGATGTGGAAATGGAGGTATTTCCTCCTTTTTCCCATTAATCATTAAATATTTCAGTTGCAACCACTCCAACCCTTATTTTTTAGTTACAGATACTTTTTGTGGAATAACTCCATCAAAAACAAATTCACCATATGAATTAGAGCTTAAACTATTTATTTCAAGTCCTGGAACAACTGTATAAATTCTAGGGAAGTAATCTTCCATTACATTTACACTTTCAGGTTCCAGGTATTTGTCTGGAAGTGAAACGGGACCAAGATTAAAGGATTCCGGTTCTGCACTCAACTGATTGTTTGTAATGCTGATTTTCCCTTTGCTGTAGATATTCAAGGTGTTTGGTAGCGGAATAGGTACATCGCCTGCAACATCTGAATACAGTTCTTCTTTGAGTTTTCTGATGTCAGCTTTGCTTGATCCTTCCATTGTTCCATCTGGTGAAACTTTTACCTGTAAATCATCAAACCACCAAAATCCAGGTGCGATCTCATTTAACAAAGCTGTTGACTCTGCTGCAGTTAAAGTGAATTCTTTTCGTTCATATTCCGAGAATTCAAAATTATAATCATTTATTGATTTTGCTTCTACATTCTTTTTGTATAAATCTTCTAATTCTTCACCAGTCCTGCCTTCATATTCTATGACCATACCAGTTTTTTCCAGAGCACTGTTATAGTCCTCTTTGGTGTATTCAACCCCCAGATCTTTAGGGTCAAGCACTGAAAAACTTGCATAAGCTCCAGCCAAAGCAACTATAATTACTAGAAAAGTCACTGCCAATACGTACTTAAATTTTCCCTTTTCGTTGTTCATTCTATCACCAACCTTACCTAAACATTATCCAAATATAATTATAATAATCTTTACTTTATTCTATTTAAAACAATATCCTAACTTTAATAGCCAAAAGAAATCAGAGGCTTTTAGTTTTGTAAATTCAATGATAAACGTACGTAAAACTAAGAGCATAGGAAAATAATTCTAAGAAGAATATATACTTTCCTATTTAGTTTTGACCTTGTTTTTTTTAAATATTTGTAATCACAAGTTGTATACCTACGGACCCGATGAGATTTCTTCGAAACTATTTGCAATACTTCATTCTGTACTTTTAACGAAATTAAAATTAATAATTAGATTTATATAGGCATTTCAACATATTTTGAAGTATCTGGTATTGAACTATATTAACAAATATCAGATTAACAGTGTTAACTGGAGAAAACAGTGGAGATATAATCATGAGGATGCTTGAAGAGTTCTTCCCCGAATTTACTGAGAAACTTGATGAAATAGACAAGCTCTATGCCGAAAAAAGACCTATCGATGAGAAAACGTATCAATATCTATGCTTTGCTCTTTCCATCAAAGCCAGGTCAAAACCATGTGTTTTGAAACATTTCAAAGGTGCGCTGGAGGCAGGAGCCACAGTAAAGGATCTATCATATATTTTTGCACTTACCATGAGAGAAGCAGCTGGTGCCGATGACTGCTGGACACATGATGTGATAGGAGACTGGAAAGAGATCCTGAAAGGAAATGTATCTTGTAGTTGTTCAGATGATGAAAATTAATTATTGTTTAAAAATTATAAATTCGGAGGTAATTATATGTCAACAAGTGTAAACGTAAACTCAACTATCTGTGGTTTCACACACAAAATTACCGGAAAGCTAGATGGTATGAATATCATTATAGATATTGAAACACCGTGCCCAAAAATAAAGGAAATGTCATACATGGAAGTTCCAATGATGGAAACCATGGACATAAAGGATAATTATGTAATGGACATGGCAAAAAAAGCCGGTTGCACACCGGGATGTATCCTACCATCCGGGATTTTATATATATGCAGGTTGGAAACCGGCATGATTGCCAAGAGTCTCGCAAAGAAGGTAGGTCCAATTAGTATTGAGTTCTCGGAGGAATGATCATTTACAAAAGGAACTTTCCTCATTTGTAAGGGTTAATCAAAAACGAAAAGCTTAAATCCATAATTAAAAATCAGTGCCAAGCAACCATTTAGTAATAATCCCCACAAACACTGCAATTACAAAACTGAGTAAAGTACCTATCAATATGTATTCACTCACCTTTCTGTCAGTTGTGAACCTGAATATTGATTTTGCAGCAACCAGTAAACCTATAGCTTGATACTGGTCAAGCAGCACAAAAGTCAGGAGGAGGAAACGCTCAAGACGACCTATCCACAAACCGGCATTTGGTAGGCCTGTACCTTCATTTCCATCTTTATCATTTTGCCATGGTTCAGTAAATTTGCCTATTACAATTCCACTGGGCCATATTACTATCACATATGCAACAAGCAGAATCCAGAAATCCGTTCCTGCAAACAGAACATTAAACAGGTCTTCTGCAATTTGTATTGGTCCTGTTATAGCAATCCAGACTGCAAGAATTGTAAATAAATGAGCTGCCTGGTCCAGAGAGAACCATTTAAGATCATCCTTTCTGGTAGATTTGAAGCCATCGATAAATATGTGGGAAAACGTGTAAGCAATGAAGAGCCAGGCATAATTGAAGGCTCCTGAGAAAACATACGCAAGTAAACCGGCAAACAAACCGTGTATGTAAAGCCATCGTGAGTGCCATTTATTCTCAAAACGGTTATTGACCATCGATCTGGTCTGGAATACAAAATCAGCAAGCAAGTGTGAAAGAATCAATTTTGCAAGCAAAGATATATTCAAATTTACAAGCGGAGATGTATTCAAAATATCCGGGTCCATCACTTATCACTCTTTGCAAATGCATCCGTATATTCAAATAAGTGTTCATAGTTGGAGAGGGATTTCTTAACAGCGTCAAAACCCGAAGCTTTCAGGCTCTGGGATATCGTAGACTGGGATTTTCCATGTTTTGAAGCTATCTCTTCCTGCGTTGAACCAGAAAGTGTTTCCAGAAGGATCTCTTTCTGTATATTTGTCCACCTGATAGCTATGAGATCGAAAAAAGCACACTGGGTCTCAAACATCAGGTTTAACGCCGGATTTGAACTTGTAATCAATAGATTTTGGTCTTTTTCCTTCATAGTGTCAAGTGCTTTTCCGGAAAGTCTGAAAGCTGCACCATCTGCTTCTCCAATATCACCGGACTTGGGAATATATTCAATTGTTCCAATACCAATAGATATCCTTGCAGCAAAATCCTTTGCATCTTTGTTGAACAGACTGAGCCTTAGAGACAGGATAATAGAAGCAAGTAGGGCACGATCTGGCTGGCTAAGAACTATTTGGAAACTATCGCCTCTGAATATATCAATAGGAAGAAAAACAGCATCCTGAAGTTCTAATTTATCCTCTATGAACATGAGAGACTCACGGAGATAAGCGATCATTTTTTCTCTGGCCCCATGCTCCAATTGAGATGACTTTACAAGGTCTCCTGTTATGACAGCGTATAAACCATTTTTATTGATCATGGATTTGAACCTCGATTACATATAAAAATATAAGTTATAAAATCGATATACAGAAATATAAGTTTATTAGATTATATTTGGATATTAACAGTTATAAGACTTATATGTTGCTACTATTAGTATATAATACCTCATGATCCTCTGAAACTTAAAGTTAATTTGAGAATAGAAAATGCTTGCAAAGAACTCCGGCAATGACGGAAAAAATGGTCGTATATAGACTTTAAAAGAATAATGACCTCCAAAATCCCATTTAAATAGCATAAGGACATGGACAAATATTGTTTGGGTCATTTTTTCGATTGGTGAAAACATTTTTGAACAACAGAAACGATAATAATCAAAGGAGGTATCTTATGGAAAAAAAGAAGGAAATACATGGGAAAAAATCAGAGGACATAGAAATCCCACCACTGGATGAACAAATAGACGCCTGGTGTACGGTTCCTGAGCAAAATGACGAAAATAAGAGCGCAGATGACCTTGAAGTTGATGCCTGGTGTGCTAACACTACAGTAGAACAGAAAAAGAAGGAAAAATAAAAAATAAATTATCCTTCTATACTATTTTTTATTTTGCTCTGGAGAGTAGTATCAATACTCTTTGAGAGGAAACTTTGTAGAACATGGATGAGCTTGTGCAAGAATTAGAAAGCTGATAGAGTTTTTGCATGCTAAAAATAAAAAAAATGAGCTTAAGGATGACTTCGATCCATGCAGGTCTAATGCCTGTTAAATTTCATTTACTTCATCTTTCAGATTCAAGAGAATTGAAGTAATCTTTTGTTTCTGATATCACTACTTTTCGAAGTGCTGCCAGTGCTATCAGGTTTGGTATTACCATGAGTCCGTTGAAGATGTCGGCCAGTACCCATATTGCATCCAGTGTCAAAAATGCGCCGATAAAAACCAGCACTACATAGATCATCCTGAAGGGAAGTATAGCTTTTACTCCGAACAGGAATTCCGTACACCTTTCTGCATAATAGTTCCATCCCAGGATGGTCGTGAAGGCAAAGAAAATCAAACCGATACCAACTACGTAAGTACCAATACCCAGAACACTGGAATAAGCCAGATTTGTCATGTAGGCACCGCTAAGTTCGCTCTTCCATGAGCCTGTCATTATCAGGACTATACCGGTCATTGTGCACACTATTAGTGTGTCAAAGAATGTACCGGTCATGGAAATAAGACCCTGTTTTGCCGGATTTTTTACTTTCGCCGCTGCTGCTGCTATTGGTGCACTGCCAAGTCCTGCTTCATTGGAAAATACTCCTCTGGCAATACCAAATTGCACTGCCATCATGATGGAGGCGCCCAGAAATCCACCTGTTGCTGCTGTTTTACTGAATGCGGAATGGATGATAAGAGAGATCACAGATGGCAGGAATCCTATGTTTAGTGCTATGATCACAATGGAACTGAGCACGTAGACGATGGCCATGAATGGAACTATGTATTCTGCGACCTTGCTGATGCTTTTTACACCACCTATGGTCACGAGGAATACCAGTATTGAAACTACAATGGCTGTTTGAAGTGCAGGAAATCCAAAAGTTATTTCTACTGAATCCACAATGGCTTTGACCTGTGTAAATGTTCCGATTCCCAGGCAGCCTGCTAATATCCCAAAGACTGCAAAGGCTTTTGAGAGTATGCCGCTGTAAAATCTATCTGCAAGACCATTTTTGATGTAGTGCATGGGACCGCCTGCTGCCTGTCTGTTCTCATCGAATGTTCTGTATTTCACAGCCAGAGTACACTCTGCGTACTTTGTTGCCATACCAAAGAATGCGGCCATCCACATCCAGAACAGTGCTCCCGGCCCGCCTACTTTTATGGCTGTGGCAACACCCACTATGTTTCCAGTACCTATGGTCGCAGCGAGTGCAAGTGTGAGTGCAGCAAAACTGGATACATCGCCCTTTGAGCCTTTTTCCTCATCTTGGTGACCAAATACATATTTTAAGGCAAGTGGCAGGCGCTTTATCTGGATGAAGCCAAGGCTGAAGGTGAAGAAAATACCTGTACCTACGAGTAATATCAGTAAAGGTGGGCCCCATATGAAGTCATCCACTGCTTTGAGATAGAATAGCAGTTGCGTTGAGTTCAGTGTAGACAATATGGAATCAGGAAAGCTCATTCGACCAATCCTGTCTTTTCAAAACAAAGCGGCAGTTTTGAAAGATAATAAATGCTGTTCTTCTCAAAAATAAACTGTAATGGAAAGATCATTACACCTTTTTCCACCGCTTTTATCATGGTTTTTGTAAAATCAATATCTATCTTCCAGTTGGGAGTAAAACACCCTGCATCAGACCTGAGAACCAGAATGATAATCGCTGCATCATTTCCCTGATCCACAGCACGCATGAGTTCCTCAAGATGACGTTTCCCACGGGTCGTTGGAGCATCAGGGAACACAGCAAGATCATTCTCAGCCAGTGTACAACCTTTTACCTCGACCCAGGTCCTCTTCCCTTTTTCCTCAAGAAGAAAGTCAAGCCTGCTATCACCAAATTTCTGCTCAGGAATTATGTTATCAATATCCTTCAACTCATCAATTATCCGATTCTCCAGCACCCACTGAGAAATACGTCTGTGAAACGCAGAGTTGATGAGTATCCACTGATCCCCAACCCTTCCTGCGATCACATCCCATCCGGTCTTTCTATTGGGACTATTCGCCTTTCTCAAAAGCAGCCTGTTACCGGGATAGAGTATGTCAATGAGCCTGCCGGGATCGTGCACATGAGCCTTCTCCTGTCTTTTGATTCCGTTATCATCTATTTCCACGATTGCAAGGAAGCGGTTTGGTCGCTCTATGAGTGTGGCTTCGGTGTCGGTGTGGATATGGAGGACTTCTGTTCGATTTTGAGAGGATACTGGGATTTTTGCTGCCATGCCTGTGTTCATGATGTTTTGTATTCAATAAAGACGTTATGTAAAGAGTTGAGAAGTTCGAGTCTGAAACCTATAGCGTTCAATTGGGGTAATAGTAATAACCAAAAAATGTAACGCTTAATAGTTCGTATTCAAAATAAAGAGTAAGTAAAAAATTTATGCTTTTAATGCATTTAGATATTATAAACAATGAATTTATTAGAGATGTAATGAGACTCCAAGCAATACTTGAATCTCGTGCAACTTACTGTAAAGATTGTGATGAATCTGAATTTGATCAATTGAGAAAAAATAGGTATTGTTAATAAATCATAGTTATATATGATAAGAACCTCAGTAGTTCCGAATGACCTTAGTTCCGATTAACTGCTCTTTTTACAAACTGCAAAGCTTATGCTATCCAATTACAATGATTTTACCAAAAACACTTTTTCCAAAAACATGGAATTGTTGTATGT
>JAVEPM010000204.1:0-3605 GCA_034008115.1 Methanolobus sp. | reverse complement strand
CATCCGCCATAGAGCAAAATATCAATAATAGAATATTGCCTCCCGAAGAATTTAGTTCTTCAAACAAATTAGGTTATATGCTTTCTGGGCTATCTTGGAGATTTATGGCAGAGAATTCAGAAGTTTTTGTTTTCGGTGAAATAGATAGTCCAATTATACAGGTGACAATAAAAGAAGGCGGCGGAGTTTCGTTCGCAAATGATTCAAACACAATAGGATTGTTTAACCCTGATAAACACAATTTCAAAGATTTTATTCGTACGTTATTGACTATTTCAGGCAAATATATGTTTTTCAAGAATGGTAAGGTATTGGACTTCAGTAAGCAGATTTCCTTTTCTGCAACAGGTTCAACTCCACTAATCAAAGAGAAGATAATATCCCTGAAGGGCAAAAATAGTTTCCGTAATCTGTCGAAAGAATTTCGGGATGCTAACTTCGCTGAAACAGATTTGCATTGGCTCGTTCGGCTTCTTATATTTTGGTATCGTGGACAGGTGGGTAACATTGTGCAGGCGATAGATTTAGAGACGTTGCAAACAGATTTAAGCGTTGGTGATATTGTCTCACACGGCGAAATGGTTATGTATGTGAATAGCGTGGAACGAAAAGAAGATACACTCCAATGCGAGCTGTTGCAAATAAATAGCACAAGTGAACAAAAAACACTTGACAAAATCCCAACAAATAAGTTAAAATGGCTGACAGAGGTAAATAGTAATGATATTGAATTATAATGGCAAAGTGAAATTCGGAAACACGGAAATCAGCAGGTGCAATCTAAAGTACATTGCAAGCCCGATTTTGTCTAAATACGAGAACATCAATTACAATACCGTTACAATTCACAAGGGCTGGCGAGAAAAAGTCGAACTGGAAGCGTTCATTGAGCCAAACGATGTTAGCACGTTCAACGGAATTATCAACGAAATAAACGATATAGGCGGAGGCAAGGTAGTTATGCTGATGAGCTCCGAAATTCAGAGTGCTCCGATATTTTCTTGCGATGTAAATATGTGTAACAATGACATAAAATACAACGAATATATCGGTGGCAAGCACTTCAATGGAGTTCTTCTGAAATTGGAATTAGAAAATGGTAACAATAGAATAGCTTTGATGGATGGTTGGTCTAATATGGGTACATATTATAATGTGTTAACAGCCGACATACTTATAGAGCAATTTATAATATTATAGGAGAAAAGGTATGAGTTTAGGATTAGAAGACTTGGCACTTGGCGACAATGGGACAACAGTCAAAGACAAATTTAACGGAAATATGGATAAGTTGGAAGATGCTATAGACGATAAAGCAGAAGATACACACTCTCATGGATATATAAGTGCTGATGGAAAATTATGGATTGGCGGAGTCCGAAAGGATAATTTTGTCTTATTTACGGATTCAAACGGTAGGATAACCGGCGAAACAAAAGCAACCGCATTTAACAAGGCTTTCGGAACAGGAAGCGGTAATATATCCGAAGGCAATCACAACCATATTATTGAAGATATTTCCGGACTTGTTTCAGCATTAGCATTAAAAGCGGCATTAACACATACACACGTTCTAAGCGATATAACAGGAATCGAGAACATAGGAATGGATATAACTGAAAAAACAATAACCGCCGAAATATCGGGAGCAAACGAATCTTATTCATCACACATATCAGTAATACTGAATATGTTGAATCCTGCTCCAATAATGAAGTATGAACTAACGTATGAATTTGATACAACAGAAGGGTTATTTATATACAATAACACAATATATTCATCTGCAAACGTTATTTATATACCTAAACTTGGTGACGATAGTTTGCTTTGGGATGAAAACGGAAGTGCTAAAATGAATATAGCGATGAAAGCTTTAAACCCAATAAACAATACCGAAACAAGTGTATTCAACCAAACAAATGTTGCAATAAAAAGATATAACTCAATGGACATTCCTCAGCTTGTAGATGCTCTTATCCACAGTGAATCGTTCATAAAAGCAATAGCTCCTGTGTTTGCTGCAAATCCTGCATTTGCATCGCTTGTAGCGTCTCAGATTTCAGAGAAATAAAATGCCTGACCTGAACCATTTTTTGTTTAACCATGAAAAATCAGAAATTGGGCAAACATTTGCAAATATGTATAAAAATGCTTTAAACGCAAACAATTTGCCTAAAACAAGTATTAGTTCAAACGTGAGCGGATTTCTTGTTGAGCCGGAAACAAATTGCTTTATTCTGTCTTGGAGAAATCCAACAACTGAGAGCTTTGGGTATGTGCAGGTAAGGATGAGTAGGGCATCAACGCAAGCAGATTGCAATTTTGAAGACAGCATAATAATATATACTGGGCGGGGCGAATCCTTGACATTTGACATCGAACCAGACGACAACCAAAGAGATTATTTTCAGTTCTGGATTCGAGCATTTGCAGGTTCGCCTGTGCCTACCAAAGGACTTGAACAGTGGCAAACAATTGGATAGGGAATAGTCAGCCTGTACAGGCTAAAACAGAGATACGAATAAAAGCACAAAATGCAGATAGTGACCTAAACAGCTTACTGCAAGCACGAAACGTTGCGAAACCAGTATTGAAAAATGAAGTTGGACTTGGCAATTATTGGGATTCACTAAGTCAATTAAATGACAAATCGCAAAGTGGTTGTCAACTATATATTGACAAATCAATTTGTGGGGCTGGAAAGGAATGTAAATACAATATATTCAGATTAGAAGCTTACTGGAGTAATAATAGCAACCCTTTCAGTTATGATGATACTGTTATTATTAATTGCGGGGATATATTTTTCACAAATAAATACTTTTATAACAAATATCAAAATATTTATTGGGATGAGGGAGCACAAGTATATAAACAGCCAAATATTGAGCTTGCGATTAGTTTTGTTAATAGCCTTGTAGAGTCTGAATACGTAGTTAGTTATCTCAACATGAATAAAGACTTAGGTGATTGTTGGTTCTACATTGCAGTGCCTTATGTGTTTTCTCATATTTATCACGACAATAGCGTCGTGACGTGGATAAATAGGCAATTATATACGAATGGATTGTGTGTCCACATTGCCGGATGTTCTGGGGCTTGTGCTGGCTCTAAGGCATCTACGGCAGATACTTCACTTCCTAAGAGTAACATATATATATCTGATGATGACTTGCCAAAACTTTCAACAAATTGTAATCCGTTTGGGTGTTATGGCGGAATAGGTGCTTGTATATCTAATTGCCCGTTTGGAGCAATAAAACACAAGCAAACAAGCAATAATACATTACCAGTCAATGAGTCTATAGCAATAAGTAGTTCAGCGTTGTTTGTTAATAAGCCATTTGAGGAGGCATAGTTGAGAATATATGATAAGACGAGAAAAAACAAAGTTAAGCTGACAAACGGATGGGCTTATAACCCTTCTGACGACAGGACAATCAATACAGGCTATTCAATTTCGGACACAGACTTCTTTTTCTCGACAGTTCTCTGTTTTACGAACGATAATATATATGGCAATGGAATCCAGTTAACAATAGGAAGTCATACATATAGTATAGATAATATTAGTATCTGTGGCGAAACATTTCTTTTTGAGT
>JAVEPM010000202.1:0-3660 GCA_034008115.1 Methanolobus sp. | reverse complement strand
CTTCTTTTTCTAATAATTTAGTGTAATTATCATTAACATTTTTATTTAAATGTATTCCAACAATATATTTTTTAATATTAACCATTTTACTTGTTAATATTTTATCTTCTGATTGATGGTAATTTTTATCTTTCACACTTTTATATTCTTCCCAGTCAAATGGTTTTATTTTATAATTATTTTTTATTTTATCTCTATCTAATATTAATTGACATTCCCCTTCTCCACTTTTCAATTCACCATAATCACTCATATAAAATAAATAATTTTTATTTCTTGAGGTCGCAATACCATAATCATACGTATCAGTACCATATAAAACATTATCGTTTAATATCACTAATAAGTTATTAAACGATGTTGAATGGTAAAGTAAATTTTTATTCCTTATATTCTTATCTAATATAGATTCATTCAGAAATTCCCTGATGGTTGTCTTTATGAATTTTTTAAATTTATTGTTTTTCATATAAGTAAATACTTTATTTTATATATAAATATTCAGATTTAATTATCCAACACACATTTTTAAAAAGTTTTGTTTAGTGGTTCTATGAAGTTTTGTGATAAATAAACCGTACTGGTCATAACAAGGTGTATATGTAATGTGAGTTTCAGTTGTGTATTCAAAGTTCATCTTTCTAATAAATATTTGTTGTTAAGTCAAGTGTTGTGTATTCAAATCTCACATTACATATACACCCAACCGTTATATGCAATGCTACGTTATCTCTTCGTATTAAGTTTCGTTGTTATAATCTTTTTGTATTATTTTTTCCCACCGCACAAATTTAAGAATAAATGTCGTTATTTATATCATACTTACCAATATTTTTTATAGATTTAATTTGGTTTGGGTTAAATACAGCAATTGATTGTATTTCTGTACTATATTTATTCCCATCTTCCTTATAAAATTCTGTAAAAAATACACCATCATACCCTTTTGATATTAAAAAATTAACAAATATTTCACCTATTTTATTGTCAAAAAATTGCCAGTTATAATCTGGTGGTATATTTAGTGTTTTAGTTAAATAATCATATTCTAAATCAATATTATTTTCTTCTGCAAATTCTATAAATTCATCAAACAATTCACTATATTGTGGATAATTATTCTTATAAAAATAATGTTCTTTAAAATTAAATGGATTTTCAACTTTTAAATAACAAGCATATTCATATTTACCGTATCGTTTAGAAAAATCTTTATTTGGTGTAAAGAAAAACCCATGTCTTTGTATTTCTTCTACACCAGTCAATAAAGAACTGTTATAACCTTTATTTTTCATAAACGAATTAAATGATTTTTCGCTGTGGTGATAACAAATCATTGGTGTCCCATCATTATTAACTACTTTACTATTACCAAACCATCGCCAAAAGTTGGTGTTAAGTTTATTTTCAATAGTTTGCTGTTCATTCAAATATTCACGTATAGTAGTTGCTATAAATTTCCTTAATTTCATAAAGATAAATAGTTTTATTCTATATATAAAAATTCAAAATTTAATTTCCCACCCACAAAAATAAAACAAAAAGGTTCTGTTCTCGTATCAAAGTTTTCAGGTTAAATCCGCACAGCATATAACAAAGTGTATATGTAATGGTGGTTTCATATGTAATTTAAACATTTGTGCTTTCTATGAAGTTCTGTGGTTAATCAAACATTTCTAATCATAATCCACCACTACATATACAACCGACCGTTATAAACAATACTACTTTTGTCTCACTATTATCATATCTGGGTTCATATAAATGTGCATCAAAGTCCCTGCCTTATCAGAATCTAACCCAATCCACTTTTCTTTGATTTTACCATCTTTTGTTTTAAACTTTATCACTTCTACAAAATCATGTATGTACTCACTTTGTCTAATTAATTCTTGCTTTTGTTCTTCTGTATCAACATATATCTTCATATTCCGTACTGTTTATAACAACAAATATAAGTAATTATTTTCACAATTCCAAATAAAAGTTGTCTGTTAATAATTAAGTTTATCTTTTCAATTTAAGTTTTCGTTAATAACTGCTTATATTTGCAACCGTTATAAGCAAGTGCTACATTCGTGCTAAATTTAAGGTTCATTGATATTAATCCGTTTTAATAATTTTTTCTTCCCAGCGCTCTTTGAGTTTTTCAAACTCATTAAGGTTTTTTTCTACCAAAATAACAGTTCTCCCAATCTCTATACCAATAGCAGAAGTTCCACTACCAGCGGTAAAATCTAAAACAACATCACCTTGTTTTGAGTAGGTTTCAATAATGTATTTACATAGGTCTTTTGGCTTCTGTGTTTTGTGCCAAGTCTTACCTTCGCTTTCAGCAGTTTTAAAATACTGAACGCTTCGTGGGTATCTTAGCCCATCACTTTTCACTTCAACCTGTTCAAAATTACCATACACATCGTTTTCGGTTTGTTGTTTCCTTACGCCTTTATTGTAAGCAGTTCCTTCTGTCATTTGTGGGTAATAAACAGGTGTTCCTTTACAAAACACAACAATATCTTCGTGAGCAACTAATGGTCTTTTTTTAGCATTTAGAAATCCAGTTGCTTTTGATTTTTCCCACACCCAAGTGTATTTAAACATCTTCGGCTTGCTCATTATCAAAGCACTCGTAAAAGGTTGCTGTGCGTGAAATACTATTGGTGTATTTTGTTTTGTTATTCTAATTACTTGCTCCCACATTTTGTCAAATGGTATTACTTCATCCCAACTACATTGTGTAGTTCCAAAAGGTAAATCACAATAAATCAGGTCTATACTTTCATTTTCAAGTTTTGGTAAAAAATCAAGTGCATCTTCATTAAAGATGTTTAATTTCCCCTCGCTCAAAAAATTATTAAAACTACTATTCTGCATATTTTAAAGTTTATCGTTCTTAATCCGCACCAGCTTATAACATCGTGTATAAAAAATGGCGGGTTCTCGGTTAATTTAAAGTTTTGTTTTTCAATTGAAGTTCTGCATTTGCTGAAAGTTTTGGAGTTCTAATCCGCCACTTCTTATACACGCAAAACGTTATATGTGATAATGGTGGAACTGAAGTGCATCGCTGATTGTGAATCCGTAATTAAACGAAGTGCATTAGCATATTGTGAATCCAGTTTTATCCACCATTACATACTTATAACAGCAAATATACAACATTTTTATAAACTTGAAAATTTCTACCAAAAAACGTTGTATATTTGTAAACGTTAGGCGTAATTATCGCCAATTGTAGTGTTTTTCCTTCACACGCTTTATTTTATACTCTTCTTTTAGCTTATCAATTATATCATAGGGGTTGTCGTCATCATTAACAAATATCTGCTTAATCGCTTTCCATCCCACGTAAACATATATAGTTCCATTGTCCCACATTGGATTTACGTTTTCATAGTAAATATAACTACGCCTAACAATGCGTAATAAAGCATTGCTAAGTTTCTGCCAGTTTGTAAGTTTTTTTGTTTTATTCATCTTTGTAATATTTTGATAGTTAATTATTTCAAATCGCAACGCTTCATAAGCTCAACGTTATGTGTAATGGCTACGGAACGTCTATCCAAGCCGCTGCTGTTGCTGTTCCACTTTCTACTTCTGTTAATCCTTTATCTTTTTGAATATAGCATTCGTGTTGTGCTGTTAATTCATTAAATTTAG
>JAVEPM010000201.1:0-3664 GCA_034008115.1 Methanolobus sp. | reverse complement strand
AAAATATCTCAAATTTGCCTGCTCGTGCACCCCAACAGGTGGTGTGAAAACCTTGCCGGCTGGACAAAAGAACTGCTGTTCCAGAACGTGAAGAATGTTGGGAAGGCAGGGATTGTGTGGTACAGGAGCAAAACCCGGAAAAAAGATACTGTAAATGCGGGGCTTTATAGTGATTGAAGTTACGGACTCTGTTGACCGGAAAAAATGGGAAGATTTTGTCTTCAATCATCCGGAAGGGAATATTTTTCAGACCTGTACAATGGCAGACGTATACAGGTCAACCAGAAACTACGAACCAATATCGTTTGCTGCAGTTGAGCAGGAAAGTGGAGAGATCCTCGCAGTCCTACAAGCAGTTATTATAAGAGACGCTCCAGGCCTAGTAGGTTCAATTTCTTCAAGATCAATAATCCACGGCGGGCCTCTTTTTGTTGAAGGCAAAAAAGGGTTTGAAGCCTTTGAGAAGCTGCTCAGTTACTACGAGAAATATCTGAACAACCGGGCAATTTACACTCAGGTCCGCAACCTCTGGGACACCGAAAGTTCAAAAACAACCCTGAATTCCCTGGGATACGAGTATGAACCTCACCTGAATTACCTGATTAACCTCAACCGCCCTGAGAAAGAAATCTGGGGAGATATCCACAAGCCTCGCAGGAAAGGAATAAACAGAGCTGAGAAAATCAGGATTCAGGTCAGGAAAATCGAAAAGAGAGACGAAATAAAAGACTGTTATAAAGTAATTGAGGAAACCTACAAAAACGTAAGGCTCCCACTTGCAGACATCTCTCTTCTTGAAAGCGCATATGACCAGCTTTCAGATTCTGGAAATATCGATTTCTATCTCGCAATCCTCGAAGGCGAAGTTGTCGGCTCAAGAGTGGTCCTGAAATATAAAGGGCTAGTGCACGACTGGTATGCAGGTTCTAAACAGGAAATAAATTACGTAAACGAAGCCGTTGTCTGGCACATGCTCTCGGAATACGCAGGTAAAGAAAAAGTGTTTGATTTCGGAGGAGCAGGGAATCCCGACAAACCTTATGGGGTAAGGGAATTTAAGAAAAGGTTTGGCGGCAAGGAAGTGAATTTTGGGAGATATGAAAAGGTCCATGACCGTAGTAAGAAGGAGCTCTTGAATTTAGGATTCAAAGCTTATAAGAAACTGAATCTGGCAAGAGTATTTTGAGAGTGTTGTTTAGAGTGTTTAATAATTTCGGTTGAGACTGGAGAACAGGGGTATGAAAACGTTAAGAAAATTGAAAAAAAAGATACTGAAATATTTTGCTAAAAACCTGCCCTGTTGTCGTCTCCGGATATTTATGTATAAAAACTGCGGGTACAAGATAGGAAAGCACACGTACATAGCAGAAGGACTAACAATTGCAGAAAAGCTCGAAGATACTGGTAACCTGATCATCGGAGATAGAGTAGCTATAGGTCCAAATGTAACACTTCTTACATCCTCAGATCCTAATAATTCTTATATTCGACCTTACGTAAAAATCCAGAGAGGCCGCATTTTAATAGAAGACGACGCCTGGCTTGGTGCAGGCTCTATAATTATGCCGGACATTACAATTGGCACAGGGGCTGTAGTCGGAGCCGGATCGGTCGTTACAAAAGATGTGGATCCCTATCACATCGTCGCAGGAGTGCCCGCTAAAACAATAAAAGAGGTTGAGATGCCGTGAATATACTATTTGATATCGGACACCCAAAAGACGTAAATGTCTTTAAAAACGTAATCTGGAAGCTTCAAGAGAGGGGTCACGAAATCAAGATAGTGGCAAGGGCTAAAGAGAATACGAAAAGAGTACTTGAAGAATATGGATTTGAGTATGAAGTATGCAAACACCATAAAAAGATGATTGGAAAAGCTTTAGGCATCATCACAAACGACATACACCTATATAATATCGCTAAAAAATTTCAGCCGGATGTCTTTGTTAGCCCGGGATCTCCTTATTCAGCTCATGTAAGCCGACTACTTGGAAAGCCTCACATTGCTTTCTCGGATACTGAAATTGCCGGACTCGTAATGAAACTGACATTCCCTTTTACGGATAAGATATACACATCATCCAGCTTCTATCTTGACCTTGGCACTAAACAGACAAAATTCAATGGATATTATGAACTGGCATATCTGCATTCAAAGTATTTTACACCGGACATAGGTGTTCTTAAAAAATACAATCTGGACGAAGGCTATATCATACTGCGCTTATCTGCACTTGCATCCCATCATGACATAGGAGCGAGAGGATTTACTTTCAGTTCTGAAGAAGATCTAATCAATGTAATCAGTTTCCTTGAGAAATACGGCCGGGTAATTATTTCTTCAGAGACAAAACAATGGAAAGCCATCTCTGATTACGAAATTAAATTCAAGCCAGGAGATCTGCACGATATCCTTTATTATTCTAAAATGTGTATTGGTGAAGGGGCAACAATGGCTTCAGAAGCAGCCATACTTGGAGTCCCAGCAGTATATGTTTCAAACACCCATAGGGGTTATCTCGACGAGCTCGAAACTTATGGACTTGCATTCACTATCCAGAATAGGGATGAAGCCCTTGAAAAGGCAAAATCACTTCTTGAAGACAAATTTCTGGAAAAGAGTTCAAAAGAAAAAAGAGAGAAGTTATTAAAAGAAAAAATAGATGTTGTGGAATTCATGGTCAATGAGATTGAAAGTTCACATAAACTATAAAGATTAATAAGTATCCAACTTCAACAGATTCTTATTAGTTGGAATGAAATAAGGTAAAACATATGGCTATAGAGTCTGGATATATTCTGATAACTCCATGTAAAAACGAAGAAAAGTCCCTTCCGGAGCTAGCAGACTCTATAATCAACCAGACAATAACCCCAAAACTCTGGCTCATTGTAAACGATAACAGCACTGATAATTCTGTCAAGATATTGAGAGATATTGAAACAAAATATAGCTGGGTTCGTGTAGTTGCATCCGAAGGACAGGAAAGGGATCTCAGCTTTCATTATGCAAAAATCGTGAGATATGGATTATCATTATCTATGAACATAAGTTCTACTGAAAAAATTTCTTTCGAATATATTGGCCTTATTGACGCGGATATGATTTTAGAAAAGAACTTTTTCGAAAAGATCATAGGCAGGTTTGAACAGGACCCACGTCTGGGCGTGGCAAGTGGAAGCACAGCGTATTTTGAAGCAGATAATCTCATCACAGAGAAAGGTAGAGATAATCTCCCGATAGGAGGACTTCGAGTATGGAAACGGGAGTGTTTAATAGAAACAGGAGTATTTCCTATAAGCTATTCAGCTGACTCCGTCTCAAATGTTCTTGCTGTTTTACACGGTTGGAACACAAAAAAATTTGAGGATATTGTAGGGATTCAAACACGCAGGACTGGCAGCGCTGAAGGTTTACGGAAAGGATACAGGACTAAAGGGGAATCCGATTATTACAGAGATTATCATCCTATTTATGTCTTGTTCAAGTTTGTAAAGTACACCTCTACACACCCTTTCTACATAGGGATTGCATATATGGAGGGATATATTAAAGGAATTGTAAAGATTAAAAAGAAGATAAGTATCCCTGAAGTCAGACAATACTATAGAAAAAAACATATTGAGATCGGAAGATACTATGCAGGAAAATTCAAATTTAAAC
>JAVEPM010000051.1:0-24719 GCA_034008115.1 Methanolobus sp. | reverse complement strand
CTGGCTTGATAAAGTGGTTGAGAGGAAAGTGGCAAATATGACTGATGAATTATGGGATATTTTAAATCTAATGGGAAACGAATGCAAAAGATATTATGTTTGAAGGGATACGTGCGGAAAGTGAGATTTATCCCTCCATTTTAGTTATTGATTTACAGGTATATATAAAAAAGGACAATCACTCACGGACACGACCAAAAACCATAATTTAAAATATGGGGACAGGTTGCTTTATGAGCAGCCGGTCTTCTTTACTTTATGGTAACTATTCAGCCTAGCACAATCTGTCAATTGGTGCTGATTTCTTCGAAATGGAGATATCTGCCCACTAACAATCTAACAATCTAACAATCAAAAAAACAATCCATAGTAACAATCAATAGTAACAATCAAAATAAATGTTCATAATGAAATTTACATTTCAATTTTTTGTCAAGATTGATATTGATAGCGTTTTTATCAGGCTGAATAGTTGCACTTTATGCACATAATTAAAATCCAAGTGCCATCCTTATCAGGACAATAAGGCCAAATAACAGGTTAAAGACTACAAGTCCTCCAATGACCATGCCACCCATTTTCAAATATTTTGTGTCGAAATCCAGTATTGACAGGGCATTTTTCACAGAGTCCATTGTATCATTGGCTTTTTGGACGGTCACTTTTGCTTCTACAAGGGTTATGTTGACGTTGTCAAGTAAAAGGTCGATGCGTGGTTGTTCCTCGGTCCTTACATTTTCCAGCACACCGTGAAGTTCATCCAGTGTCTTTGGGATTATTCCCGGCTCTTCGATCCATTTGTTTGAAATACGCTCATATTTCTTCTCCATTTTCAGAGACTGCCTGAAATAGAATGCCTTTTGGGCCTTCATCAAGTCATAATTCCGCTGGTATCCATCAAACTTAGTACTAAGGGAGGCTGAAACCTTTGCACCGTGCGGCTGCATTGTTGCCATTGAATGTTGTGGCATGCTCTTAACTGCCAGTCTCATGCTGGAAACCGCTTCCATATTTATTTTTGCAGTTTCAGTTTTGGCTGAGCTATCTGCTGCTTCAGTGGATGCTGCAATGTTTACAGCGGGTCTTTCAGTTGCAAGATTTCTGATATTTTCCCTGACCTGAACTGGTCTTGTAATTCCCTCGTTTTCCCTCTCCCTGATGCCAATATTTTCAGCTATTTCGGACACATCTACCGTAGTACTGTCTATGCCTGTTGCTACATCTTCCCTGATGCTTTCGTCAACATGTGTAATGCCTCCTGCAATACCTGTATCCTTGATTTTCAGCCCTGCCATGACTATGGAACCGGTACTTATCTCAAACTTGCTTGCAGGGAATACCTTGATAATATCACCAAGCTGGGACGTAACAGTATCTTTTCTCTCAATAAGGCCTGCGTAGTATTGCTTGTCTTTCCGAATCATTTCCAGTTGTCCCTGTATACTGGGACTCAGGTCTGCTATTGATACCGGCACTTTCTTTTTTGTAACAAAGAGTTTTTTGACTTCCAGGAGTACTTCTTCACTAACATCCAGATTATCATCCAGAGAAATCAGAATATCTTCCAGTAGGGGTTGCTCGATAGTGTTTAAGCGTTCCAGTACCTCTTTTGCATTGTAAATACTGTTGGTTAACACACCCGGTTCCTGATAGAAAATGTCACTGATCTCTTTTCTTACAGCTGCAAGTCTTGCCATGGTCTGGAACTTTTCCAGTATGTCCTGCATGTTCGAAATGAAGTCCCAGAAATCAAAACTGAAGTCGGTGGGATCGCTTACTCCCATGTCCTTAAGTTTATTCTTCAGCCGCGTTTCTTCCAGTCTCAGGTAACTAAGCCTTGCCTTCTCCTCATCCCATAGGTCATCTTCACTTCTTGGAGTTAACCTTTTTATGGTCAGAAGCTCTTCTGCCTCTTTAAGGGTTGACTCCAGTTGTTCACCAACTGCTTCAATTGTCGAACCAATAACTGCAAGGGCAAGCCCTGCTTCTTCTGCCGCACCTCCAATATCATCTGCTGCATTTCCTGCTTGATAGATTGCTTTTCCGGCTGTATATAAACCACCCGTAGCAACACCTAGCCCTACATCATACCACGCCATATTTGTTCCTCCCGTCCTCTTCTTTTTGCTTTATCTTGAAGTAACAGGCCCCCACATATGTGTGCCACTATAGAATGGATTTGCACATCCATAAATGTCCTGCTCCCCCTTAGGATAATATAAAAGGACTATATTAAATAATTAGTGGCTTATGCTAAATACTTTTCCAACGTTTTGAGCGTTACTTAGGAAGTTTGTCTAATTAGCTCCAAAAACTCTTTTCTAATTAGACACATTTTCTTAAAAGAATCGTCTCTACTAAAACAAGGTGGTGGAGTTCTAAAAAAGAATAGATTTTAAGATGTAGTTCTAATTATACACCCTTATAGGATGTATTTTCAAAACAGATGTCAAAAATCCAGGTCAACCTTTTGCCCTTTGGCCCACAACTCCTCGAATTTAGCTTTCAGTTTTCCAGCATATTCCTTATCATATACTTTCAGTTCTCCAAACATCTTTTTTGGCTGAACGGGATCTGGAATGGGTATGTGGGTGATATACTCGTCAATGAGAATGAAATCGTAGTCGCATTCAAGGACCCTTACTTCCAGGTTCTTTTTTATCATGGCTTTAAGCATTGTGTCCTGTATCTGGTCAAGTTTTTCTTTAACCCTCATCATAAAAATCTCTTGAGGTATGATCGTTTTGATTTTCACATCCTTTTCTGCCGCTTTTATGAATTCATCAATAACCATGGGGATTAATGAATTATGCTCAATGTATTTTTTCTGCATCATCTCTGTGATCCTTCTTGGTTTCACATGCAATATTTCTTTTTCAGTTTCATCAAGCATGTTTTTTATGTTCTTGATTATGTCCTCTTCCCCTATGAGAGTAGACCAGAACTGTATTTCTGTGTGGTCCGGTTGTGCAATATCCGATAATCTGGTTTCCATCTCAGAAACCTTCAATTTGAAATTTTCCAGTTCGTTCTTTGTTTCTTCTTCTTTTTTGCTAAAGAGGTTGTTGAGGGCTATTGTTGGTTTAACTGCCCTGTATTTCCTGGGTCTTGACCTCTGGAATTCTACAAGTCCCATATTATTGAGATTGGAAAGGACTTCGTATATTTTTCCAACAGGTATTTTCGAATTACGGGATAGCTCCTGGGCACCTGTGATGCCCTGCTTTAACAGAGTTGCATAGGCAGAAGCTTCATATTTTGTAAGCCCCAGTTCTCTTAATTCTCTTTGATTGTCCATGTTTTCGCTTTTTGATTGTTTTTGTGGGTGAAATACTTATTTATCTGTAAGTTAAAACAACTATAAAGATGTTTTTTTATGGGGTGTTGATTTATGCTTATCAGTCATCAATATGCAAAAGGATCTTGCTAATGATCGGATTAAGGAAAATACAGTTGAACTTGGCTCATTGGTGGAAGATAAGGACCATGGTATTGGTTTTAAGTCTGGCATCGGAATGGGAAAAAGGTGCCCGCCATACTCATTCATGTAGTTTTTAATATAACTCTGTATGTGTTTTTTTAAGAGTGAAACCTTTATATCATGGTTTTGTATATACAGCATTCGTTAGATTTGATTGTATAATCGATTATTTTATTTTGTTACCCGGAACTTTTGGTTCTACTTCTAAGTGCGCTGCCTGGCTCTTTTTGAATTATTTTCATCACATCACGTTAAAATAAGTCTAATATGTCGATAAATAGAAAGACTTATCAACTAAAAGGGATTACTTCATATTGTGTACCATCAACAACGCGCTTGTCGTGTAGTTTAGTACCACCCCTATCCAACCCCCTAAAAGAGGCATCCTTTTGAGGATGTCTCAAACCTTTTTTACTCTGCATTTGAACGCAGGTTGATTGATGGTGCATTTATTTATTTATTTATTTATTTATTTATTTATTTATTTATTTATTTATTTATTTATTTCCATTTTTTTGTCTGCCAATCTCTTTTAACTATTTATCAGTTTATTTCAGGGTAAAACCTATATATATGGTATGCGCCTATTAAGGCAACAATTAAAACAACTATGGTAGAGTTTTTTTATTATAATAATTAATCATTAGGAGTGTTTATCATCAAAAACATCTTTGAAAAACTGGGTGTCTTCATTGAAGACAACACTATACCTATCCTGCTGATTACGTTTCTTTTAGTGATTATTTCATTTCAGGGTGCCCAGCATATAGGGATGGCATCAGGAACTGATACTTATGTAGACAAGAACTCACAGCTGTACCAGGACTTTGATCATCTTTATCAAAATATATTTAGTACCGAATCCATTGTAATAATGGTTGAAGGTACTGATGTAACAAATCCTGAGCTTCTCAAAGCAATGGACAGAGCATATGAGTCCGCAGTCAACATTCCGGGAGTAATTCAAGTCAATTCTCCATCATCCATCATCAAAGATGTTAATTATGAGATGACAGGAAAAAGCAAAATTCCTGATGATCCTAAACTGGTCGATGAAATTATCAGTTCATCTGTTCCTAGCTATTTTATTCCAGATAAAACCCATGCTACCATGTCTGTAGTCATTGAAGCAACCATATCAGATGATAAGAAAGAGGATATACTCAGGGAAACACGGACATCTATAGAAATGGCTGATTTCCCGGCAGACTATAATCTCATTGTGACTGGAGATCCTGCTTTCATGATTGAAATGAATGAAATAATGAATAGCAGTATGGGCTTATTGCTCATGCTATCCGTTCTTCTCATGATAGTTGTGCTTTATCTTTTATTCAAACATGTAAGATGGAGACTTCTTCCACTTCCAGTAGTTATGCTTGGTATCATTTTCACCTTTGGAGCCATGGGCTATCTTGATATCCCCATGACAATGGTTTCAATGGCTGCTTTCCCTGTACTGATCGGGCTTGGTATTGATTATGCTATTCAATTTCATAACAGGATTGAAGAAGAACTGGAATATGGCAACAGTGATGAAGAAGCAGTAATTAACACCATCAAGAACACCGGTCCTGCTGTTCTTATTGCGCTGGTGATAACAGCTCTTGGTTTCTTTTCGTTGTTCACATCAACTGTTCCAATGATACAGGATTTTGGAAAACTTCTGATGATCGGTATCACGATGTGTTTTGTCTCCTCATTATTTGTAGGGGTCACAGTGATTTATGGATTTCACAAAATAGCAGATAAAAAGATTCTCTCAAAGTTCGGACTGAAAAAGTCATCATCTAAGCAAAAAGTATCTTCAATGGAAATATCAGAACATGAGCCGGATTTCCTGGAAAAGGCACTTAAGAACATATCTGCTTTTTCAATCAAGCATTCAGTATTGGTTATAGTTATTGCAGGTTCTCTTTGTGTTGGTGGAATTTTCGTAGATACCATGGTTCCCATCCAGACAGATGTACAAAACTTTGTGCCTCAGGATCTTCCTGCACTGATCGATCTTAAACACATGGGTGCTATTTTGGGAGGAACTGATCAATTAAACCTGATCATAAAGACAGATGATAATACCGATCCGAACGTGCTTAAATGGATGGATGAGTTCTCACAGCATGAAGTAGAAGGAAGGAGCAACATTTATGCTTCAAGTAGTATTGTTGATTTGATCAAGTCTCAGAACGGTGGAAAAATACCAGATAGCTCGGCCGAAGTTGCCATCTTATATGCGCAGATGCCCGATATCCAGAAAGAACGTTACCTTCATGGAAATTCTATACTTCTGTTTAATCTGGAGATTGGCAATGCAATGGCTGAAATTGGACTTGAAGGCATTGAAGAACTTACTGATGTAGTAAAAGATGATATCCTTTGGATGGCTCCTCCTCCTGGAGCAGAAGTGATCATTACCGGAAATTCTGTTATCATGGTTGAGGTTATAGAAGCCCTTACATCTGGTCGAATCTTGATGACACTATTGGGAATCGTATTGGTGTTTGCAGGTCTGCTTGTGATATACCGGGATTTTCTAAAAGCATTCACTCCGGTGATAACCATGACAATGGTAGTAGGCTGGTCCGGGGGTATCATGTATTACACTGGCATGGAATATAATCCTCTGACCGCAACTCTTGGTGCGCTCATCCTTGGAGTAGGTTCTGAATATGCGATCCTTATGATGGAACGCTATTTTGAAGAAAAAGAAAAAGGTGCAGACCCTGAACAGGCAATGCAGGAAGCAAGTGCGAAGATTGGAAAAGCCATCGCCACATCCGGTGCAACCACGGTATTTGGTTTTTCAGCGCTGATCGCATCACCATTTAGTATTACCAGTAGTTTTGGCCTGATAACAGTTATAGATGTATTCCTGGCTTTACTGGCTACGTTTGTGATATTCCCTCCTGTGATTGTATCGCTTGATAAATTCAGGGAAAAGAGAAGAGCACATGAAGCAAAAACCATTCCGGAGGTAATTAGCACATGAATGGAACATCTAATAAAGTTGACAAATTTAAACTATATTTTATCCCCTTAGTAGCATGTATACTTCTTGCAGTTATCCTTGTGCTGATGCCTCTGGCAACTGCAAAGGAATACTTACCTCCTACCTATGAATATACGAATAATTACTACAAAGCTTACGGGGAACCGGATATATATTCTTCGGTTCTTGGTGATACTGAATTCGAACGTGGTGAGACTGCTCAGATAAAAGTCGTACTATCCAATAAGGGTATATTGTACGGTTTGAAATCGGCCACGGTCATAGATACCTCTGAGAGTATCCATAAATTATCTCTTGCAGAGTTACAATATGAAACCCAAAGAACATCAGCATACGGAATAAAGGCACATCTTGTGTCTTCAACTGATCTGATCGAGATAGAAGCTGCTACAAATAGTAAAACACTGGATGAACTACTTCCTGGAAAATTAACAGAGGAACCTTTTGTCTTTACAGTTACTATTTCAAAAAATGCACCTGCAGGAACCTACCTTCTTGAAATGCCACTAAGCTATGAATATCCTAAAGATGTAAGGATGACAGGTGGCGAATCTATAAGACTCGGACTGCCAGATCTGGATCATGCAACTTTTTATGAAACAGTTGAGCAAACGATCCAGATCCCTGTCACTGTAATGCCTGAGGCTAGATTCGAGGTAAGCAGTGTTTCAGGGAATATTGCAGCAGGCAACACTGATACTCTTAATATAACTTATACTAATATCGGTGAACTTCCTGCAGAAGATGCATTTGTAAGGTTGATAGTAATGGGGCCACTTAGTGCTGAGCGTCCTATAC
Organism: Methanolobus sp.; assembly: GCA_034008115.1. Taxonomy (GTDB): domain Archaea; phylum Halobacteriota; class Methanosarcinia; order Methanosarcinales; family Methanosarcinaceae; genus Methanolobus. The sequence continues at coordinate 17,430 of JAVEPM010000051.1, read as the reverse complement.
AGTCGCTTGGTACCATGCAGCCCGGCGAGAGCAGAACCTTATCATTTGATATTACTTCTGAAGCCCAGTCTGTTGAAAAGAGTTATGGTATTGACAGTGAGATCAAGTTCACTGATATAGACGGTGAAATTGCGTTCTCAGATAATATGAAGGTCAATGTTTTCCTTAAACAATCTGGAAAAAAGGTCAATATAACAGGTATTGCTCTTGCAGGTCTTGTAATTATGGGATTAGTGCTGATTATCAAAAACAAAAGAAAAAATGGATTAAAAAAATCAAGTAAATAATAGAGGGATGCTTATGAAAGCAATTAATACTAAAAAGATTATTCCAGCATCAATACTTTTAATCATATTGCTTGCACTTCCTGTGCATGCTGAAATGACACCAGTAAGTCTGAAGCTTCCGGAATTCTTTAATTTTGATGATAACTATTATACAGTTTACGGAGGACCGGATGTAAGCGCAAGTCTTGTAGGGGACAATGAATTTTATCGTGGTGACGAGTTTACTCTCAATATCAATCTGATGAACAAAGGTGTTGTGACTGGCTTCAAATCAGAAACAGATGCTTCATCTGATCTTGAGCAGAAAATACAGCAGACTGAAATGGGTTATGAAGCTCAGAGAACAACAGCCATTGGTATTGTTGCCACACTTGTATCAGAAGACCCATATATAAGGGTAAAATCAGGTCCACAGGAAGCAGGTACTCTTGCCTCAGGTGAGCAGGTTAAAAACCCTGCCAGATTCAATATAGAGGTCTCAAAAAATGCTCCTGCCGGTGAATATACACTTCCTCTTCAACTTTTATATGGATATCAGGAGAATGTTCAGATCAGCGGTGATGATGAGACTGATCTTGGTATCACTAATATGGAAGTTGGACTTTGGTATGCATTTGGTCAGCAGACGCAGAACATCTCGGTCATTGTAAAGGATAAAGCTGATTTTGAAGTCGTTAACGTGACTGGTGAACTTGAAGCTGGCTCAGAGGGGCTTCTGCATGTTGTTTACAAGAATACAGGCGAAGAAGCTGTGAAGGATGCCACTGTCAGGATAAGTGCTGCTGATCCGTTTAGCACAACCGATGACCAGGCATTCCTTGGTTCAATAGCTCCAGGTGAAACTGCAGAGGCAGTATTCAAATTGAAGGTGGATGAATCGGCAGTATCAAAGAACTATGCGATCAACAGTGAGATCAAATACGAGGATACAAACGGACACATCCGTATATCAGACACTGTTAAGATCCAGACAGAAACTCTTCCTGCAGGTTCTTCGGGATCAGCTATTACTAAGTATATCGGAATTGTAGTGGTCCTGTTGATTTTTGTAGCTGTTCTTATAGGTGTTAAAAAATACATGGGTAAGGAAGAAGGAGATAATTGATCTCCTTTTCTTTATATTTTTATCCTTAACAGGTACTGAGGCTGATATCATCACAATGCTTTTAACATCTCTCCAGAATCTCGGTTTTACATCATATGAGGCAAAGGTCTTTGTGGCCCTTGTGAAAAATGAAAATGCAACAGTATCAGTATTGCATCTGGATTCCGGTGTTCCAAATTCTGCTATATATGGTGCGCTCAAAAAGCTGGAAAAAAGAGGTATCGTTGAATTCCTGAATACAAAACCAATGCGTTACAGATGTATTCCTCCTGAGGATGCCATTGCAAAACTGAAACGTGATTATAGGGATAAATGTGATTATGTTCTTGATGAATTGAAAAATATATATGCTGAGTCTTCTTGCGAGACTACGGAAGAATTTATCTGGACTATCAATGGTATCAGGAATGTTGCAGACAAGGTAATACAGATGCTTGAAAATGCAGAAAAGGATGTCCTGATACTGAGTTCCTCGACACCTTTCCTGAACCTTGCAGAAAAGTATCTGTCCATCAAAAAAGATTACACTACAATCATTGGTATTTTAAACAAAAAAATTGCTGATGAAGGTGTTAGTATCAGGATTATCAGTCCGTGCGATAAAGAAGCAAGAAAGATCCATAGCATGGTTCCTTTTGCATCTGTCAGGGTAGATTCTATGAAGAATAATCAATTAAAGCTCAAAAGTCTTGTTGTCGTTGTAGATAATTCTGAAATGCTTGTGGATACTATAAAGGAAGATGATGGTGAAGCTGATCTGACTGCTGTGTGGACTAATGGGGAAGATTTTTCTTCCACGATCTCAAATCTTCTGAATGCTAAATGGGAGACATCTAAAGAATACAGTTCTTTGTAAAGTGAACATTTTGAAGAATACTTTTACGTCCAGTTTCCTGTCGTTTTTTTTCTGTTAATTGTTGTTCTTGGATTGATCATTCTTCCTGCTTCTGCAGCAGGCAGTATTGCATTTTCTCCCTCTGCTACTATTTTGTCCTTTCACACAGATGAAACTGTTAGCTTTTCAGTTGATACTGTCCTGCGTTCCATGACAGAATTATTTATAAAAAGGAATCCTTTAGATACCTAGGTTTTTTAGTTTGGGTAAAAGTATGGCATTAACTACTAATTCCAAAGTATGGAGCATAATGCTCATCGTATTTGCATTTTTGACTATTTTTTTTGCCATACTTTTCCACTTTAAGAATCTGTTCATTGTTCTTATCGTGGATAGCATCCTTGTTCTTGTAACTGACGGGATTATTATTGAATTCAATAAATATTTTGGACAAAAATCCATGTGGGTCAGAAGGATGTATGCAATCACGGTTGCTATTTCTGTTTTCCTTTTATTCTATCTGCTTGTACTGGGTCAGTTGTATGATATGGATTGTTTGATAAGCAGTTCTCAAAAACAGTAGGAAACAGGTGCCTCAGGCATCATTTAAAATGATTCATTATTTAATTAATTTATTCAGCTTTAACGATAAAAAAAGAAAGAGAATAAAATCACAGTGTGCTCACAAATTCTCCTTTTCCTACTTTTTCCATAATGTTGCCAAGACGTTCCTTGCCTGGTTGTGTCATGTGTTTAACAAAGAGAGTACGTACATTCTCGATTATTTCTGGAATTTCTTCTGGAGTACAGAACGATTTCAGAAGAATTCCATCTGTAGGTCTTCTTGCACTATTACCGCCAATCCATACGGAAAATCCACGTTTACCTTCAATGACACCTTCATGAGGACATCCTCTAACACACCAACCGCAGTTGATGCAGAGATCACGATCAATAACAGATTTACCCTGTTCTATGGAAATAGCATTGACCTTACAGAGTTCTACACACCTGCCACACCCGGTACATTTCTCCAGGTCTATAGTAGGATAGAGCTGGCCAATGATCCCGATATCATTGTTTTGTGCACGAACACAGTCATTTGGACAACCTGCCACTCCAACCTTCATTTTATGTGGCATGTTCTTCTGAGCAAACTGCATTGTAATTCTATTTGCCAGATCCTTGGTATTAACAAGACCTTCAGGGCAATATGAATTGCCCGGACATGCTGTTGCATAGCCCATTCCAATGGTGTTCAAGCCGTTTGAGTAGATCTCATCCATAAGATCGTCCACATCCTCGCCTTTTACACCCTGTATCTCGATACTTTTACGGGTGGTGAGCTCAAGATTTCCATCACCATATTTTTCAGCAAGTGTGGTGACTTTTGCAAGATAATCATGATTAACAATACCTGAATTTGTTTTTATCTTGACAAAGTTCGTTCCGTTCATTTCAGGCCGGACACCAGGGTAGTCGCGTACCCAGTAAAAGTTTACCGGCGTTTCAGTATCAAGACGCTTTTTGAGTTCTTTCTTAAAACGTTTCATCTTTATACTTGCAAAATCTTCGATCTGCTCTGTATCGACATCCTTCGAAGTTTCGATATATCCTGCTTTTTCCGCTTTCTCAAGGAGCTCCAGTCCTTTTGCGTTCCTTGCAATAAGGGTTGTCCAGCCCTTTGAACTACCAGCGTAACCTGCAGAGATATCTGCTACCTTTGAAACGGCATCACGGCACATGCGACATCCTTCCCATACACTATCGTGCAGGTCCTTGAGATTGAACTCAACATCGCCTTCATCTGTGCTCACTACGAGTTCATCCAGATGTATGGCATACTTTCGGACCTTATCCATGTCCAGACCCGAATTAATTAGATAGGAAGAGAGTTTATCGAAGTCAAAATTCTCCATACAGAAAAGACCTATAACATATGGTACATTTGGCAGTGATGCTTTTTCACCGTTCATTCCAACTTCGATAGGATGAACATTAAGTCCCTTGAAGAACTGTGTCCTTCTTGCTCCATAGGTTTGGCAGGGAAGGCCAACCATTGCAACATTATTGAGTTCCTTTCCTATGTCACGAACTGCACTCATAACGGGTATTGTTGAGTATTTGGCACCCTGGGAATCCAAAAGTTCATTCTTGTCAGTTATGATCCTAACACTGGGCTTGGACAAACCTGCGACAGTTGTAGCAGCATCGATGAGCCCATTGTCAAAACAGTATGCAAGAAGAGCTGTAACAGCTCCGCCATCCTGTCCCTTTTCCAATATCTGTGGGTCTGTTGCACGTGCAGCAACAATTCTTTCATATTGGCCGATAAGTGTCGGTGGCTTTGCTTTGAAATTAAATACATTCATAGAGATACGCGCTGCATCTGTCATTACTCTCTGGCATACATCCTTACATGCACCTTCTCCATTTCTGTAGCACTCTTCTTTTATTTTGGCACCGTTTTCATCAAACTCGATGATATCATATGGGCAAACTGCAGCACATGCACCACAAAATGTGCACATGCCCTTATCCACGACTGCATCTTTTAGAAACCATTTGTAACTATCTGTCATAAAATCACTCTTTGTATTTTCTCATTTTTCGTTGGATATGGGCTTAAGCTCTTAGTGATGATATTTCTTCAAATACTCCTGCAGAGCATTATGACAATGATTTATTGGTACATCATTTAAGAAGAAAGAAATATGCAGCCCATGTATTTGTCAGTATTCACGATAATTAAGATATTTTCTTTGTATTTCCATCTAATTCTGGTAATATTTTGGATTTCTGAGTAAGGATCTCAAGATATCTGTTTATCATGATTTTCTACTATATTATACACAAGAGAGAGGAAATATATAAATAAATCCCACAATATTTAAATACTGGATTTGAATCTGCTATATTGTTCATGCAACTATCTTTTCAAATCAGGTATTCTTTTAATTTTATGCAAATAGGTAGTAAGCTTCATATATCAGTTGTGCATATTACGTGCACATCCACAGTTGTGCTTATAATGTACACACTTGTATCATCATTTTTTATTTAATGGGGAGATCACAATGGATAACGAAAAAATTCAAAGCCTGGGAAAAGAACTCAGAGACATACTTCAGATGACAACTTCTCCGGTTGCTGTTCATCTGGTACAGGCTGATGAAGAGATTCCTGCAGGAATTCCTCAGATAGATGAAAAGACAAGGCACTGTCAGATGGTGGACAAGGTAAGAAGGTTGGGTGCCCAGTTCTATTCTTTGCTTGATAATCAGATGTGTAAAGGTGGAGCTGCTGTCATGGGGTTGACAGAAATGAGTCCTAAACTTAAGAACGGTGAATTTTATTATAATCTGAACCATTTTCATTCCATTGATTCTGCAAAAGCAACCATGGAAAAGGTTCCAATGGTGCCAGCCAATTCCATCAAAGCTATTGTTTACGCGCCACTAGAGAAAGCTATATTCATGCCAGATGTAATCCTTATCATAGCCAAACCTAAACAGGTGATGGAACTTTCACAGGCTTTGCTCCACAAATCAGGAGGTCGTGTAAATGCAGGTTTTGCCGGTAAGCAGAGTGTCTGTGCAGACGCTGTTGCATATCCATATATTAGCGGTGAGGCTGGAGTTACGATTGGTTGCAGTGGAAGCAGAAAATATACAGAGATACAGGATGAGGAAATGATTATGTCTATCCCTGTGGCGATGTTGCCTGATCTGATCGAATCTGCAAAATCTATGTTTGGCAGTTATGCTTGTTAATTTGTAACTATTCAGCCTAGCACAATCTGCCAATTGGTACTGATTTCATCGAAATGGAGATGTCTGCCCACTAACAATCTAAGAATCAAAAAAGCAATCAATAGTAACAATCAAAATAAATGTTCATACTGAAATTTACATTTCAACTTTTTGTCAAGATTGTTATAGATAGCGTTTTTATCAGGCTGAATAGTTACCAATAATTAAACAAATGTATTGTTTTCATAGAGGGGAATGAGTAATGGAAAAAGGCCTTTGTTTAGTATTATTGATTGTTGCTGCCGGTATTATAGTATGGGCTGGTGTAAACATGTGGAATTGTTCCTGTGGAAGGTTTGTTTCTTGTGGATGCTTCATCTTCGATAGTTATTCAAATGGCAATAACTCCAGCAACTTTTACAAAAACAATTTAACTCTTTTCAATAGTGGGCCCGATATTTATGTGACTGCTGTTGAGCCTGTACCTGCACAAAGTCCTTATATTGTTTCATTATCGGATTCTCTTGAGCAGCAACTAAATAAACTTGTGTTGTCGGAGTCTTCTATTCTATTGCTTACGTGAATGTTTCATCCACGCAAACAATACCTTATTTCGACCAGTGAGGTTATGAGTCAATTGTGCTGCTAACATAGAAGTATTCGTAATCTTGCTAATGACCGGGTTGTGCGTACCAGCTTCGTCCGGTTATTACGGCACCTCTTTTTTTGATGATTGCAGATATATCATTAAATGTTATAAGCTTCATTATAGGAAGCAGGTGTTAAAATGAAGTTTGAACAAAAAGATAAGGATGGAATAGTATCAATAGTTGCGTCCCGGTATTTCTCAGAACAGGGATGGAAGTGGATTGACCTGAATAACGACGTATCAAAGATATATAAGGCATATGATGAGCTCAAGGATCAGTATAATACTTACCCTTATATGAGCAAGGATTGGTATGTAAGCAATTCTGCCACCAAAAGTATTCATATGTGTGATAAATGGGATGAGTTGAGTGAACTTGTGAGTTTTCTCAATGATTACGGTCAGCATTTTGATTTCCTTGTAAAGGATACTAAAAAATCATTCTGTATAGCAAGTACAGATGGAAATCTTACAGCGGATGAGAAAAACTCAATCTCCTCTGCACGCAGGTCCCGGTATAATGTCTTTGTTTTCAGGGTGGATGTACCTGATGATATTGACTTTGAGCTCATGCAGATAGGAGGCGGGGTATAAGCAATACTCTTTCTATCGACACATTCATATTATGTGTGTCCTATTGCAACCTACTTTTATATAGTACGTATTTGTATTATATCCGACGTGGTTACAATTATGCAGCAAGTCATTTTATTGATGATCTGCTGCTTTATGAATGTTTATAAAAACAAAGTTGATTAAAATTTAATATTTAAAATAAACTATATTGAGAGGAGTTTTAATATGGAAATTGAAATTTTATTTTATCTTGCCCCTCTTGCTGGTTTGATCAGTTTGTTATTTGCTGGCTTCTTTGCACGCAGTGTCCTTAAAGAGGAACCCGGTTCAGAGAAAATGCAGGAAATAGCAGCTGCTATCCAGGAAGGTGCAATGGCGTATTTGAATCGTCAGTATAAAACAATCGCAGTAGTAGCTATAATTATTGCTGCGCTGATATATGTTCTCCTTGGAGAGGACGGAGCCAAACTGGCATTTGGCTTCCTTGTTGGTGCTATCAGTTCCGCAGCAGCAGGATATATAGGTATGAACGTATCTGTAAGGGCAAATGTAAGGACTGCACATGCTGCATCAAAAGGCTTACAAAAAGCAATGTCTGTTGCATTCCGCGGCGGTGCAGTCACAGGTCTTGCTGTAGTAGGTCTTGCGCTTCTTGGTACAAGTGGTTTTTACATTCTTTACGGGGATGTGGATCTGGTAATAGGATTTGGATTTGGTGCCAGTCTTATCAGTCTCTTTGCAAGAGTTGGCGGTGGAATTTTCACAAAGGCAGCTGATGTTGGTGCTGACCTTGTTGGTAAAATTGAAGCTGGAATTCCAGAAGATGACCCACGTAATGCAGGTGTAATTGCTGATAACGTAGGTGACAATGTAGGTGACTGTGCCGGTATGGGTGCTGATCTCTTTGAAACATATGTAGTAACAGTTCTTGCAGCACTGCTTCTTGGATCACTTATCCTTGACTCATACCCAAATGCAATTCTTTACCCACTCATCCTTGGTTCAGTGGCAATCTTCGCATCCATTATAGCCGTCTTCTTTGTCAAGATAGGTAGTGATGGTAAGATCATGAAAGCATTATACAAGGGTGTGGCAGTTTCCGCAATTCTGAGTCTCATTGCTTTCTACTTCGTTACAAGTTTCCTTATGGGGGACCTTACATTCTACTATGCAGCCCTTATTGGTATTGTTATCATGGTGCTCATGGTGATCTTCACAGAATATTATACTTCAACATCTTTCCGTCCGGTAAAGACAATTGCCAAGTCATCTGAAACTGGTGCAGGTACAAACATAATTTCAGGTCTTGCAATTGGTTTTGAAAGTACTGCACTTCCATTGATCGTCATCGTTGCTGGTATTCTTGCTTCTTTCTATGTTTCAGGTGGAGCAACAGATCCTGCACTTGGTATCTATGGAATAGCAATTGCTGCAGCTGCGATGCTCTCAACAACCGGTATGATAGTAGCACTTGACTCATATGGTCCTATCACTGACAATGCAGGTGGTATTGCTGAAATGGCAGGTATGCCCTCCAACGTCCGTAAAGTCACCGATGCACTTGATGCAGTAGGTAACACCACAAAGGCAGTTACCAAGGGATATGCAATAGGCTCTGCGGCACTCGGTGCTCTGGCTCTCTTTGCAGATTACAGATACAAGGTCGGTCTTAGTGGCGCTGATCTGAGTCTTGACCAGCCACTTGTTCTTGTAGGTCTTTTCATTGGTGGACTGCTCCCCTTCGTATTCAGTGCAGTTACAATGCGTGCTGTAGGTAAAGCAGCTTTTGAGATAGTGAACGAAGTTCGTCGCCAGTTCCGTGAGATACCTGGTATCATGGAAGGAACTGGAAAGCCAGAATATGGTAAAATTGTAGATCTCGTCACAGCAGCAGCTATCCGTGAGATGGCCATTCCTGGTTTCCTTGCTATTGTTGTACCACTGGTGGTGGGACTTGTACTTGGTCCTGAAGCTCTTGGTGGACTGCTTATCGGTATCATTGTCTGTGGTCTCTTGCTTGCACTTACAATGAACAACGCTGGCGGTGCATGGGATAATGCAAAGAAGCTCATTGAAGATGGAGAACACGGTGGCAAGGGTTCTGATGCTCACATGGCAGCTATTGTCGGTGATACTGTTGGTGACCCATTCAAGGACACATCCGGACCTGCACTCAACGCTTTGATCAAGGTAGTGAACATGATTGCGATCCTGTTCTCAACATTGTTCATAAGCGCAGGAATCTTCTAAAGCAAACAAATTCTATTTCCGGCAAAAGCCGGAAAACCTTTCTTTTTATTTGTTAAATTTGCTTCTCTAATTTTGATCCACCCGACATTCCGCAGATGTCCAGATATTTTGTTAATTATTTGAATTAAAGTTATTTATCAACCATTAGTAGCACTATTTAATATTTAAGTATGATTTATTATGATTTGCATTAATATAAGCATGCATAGATCAATGGAAAAGAAAAACATCCACTTTAATTAGACATCTGCGGAATATAAGTTCTAAGGAGGTATTTTGTGTTAAGTAAAACAAAATTAATTTTGTCAACAGCATTAATTGTGGCTGTATTTTTATCTGGATGCATTGCGAGTGCTGATATTATTGTTGCGGATCATAATGGAGAAGCATCTTTTGATTTATCACGTGGGATTGTATACGATATAGATGTTATAGTTCAAAACGTTGGAGATGGTGAGGGTACTGCCGATGTGACTGTAAACTTAATTTCACAAAGTTCTGGGGCTATCAGAGATGTTAAAACACAAACTGTTAATTTAAAACCAGGGCAAAGCAGGCAGCTAAAATATACTTTAGACGGTGATTCTGATGATGATTACAGCTATGAAGTTGAGATAAATTGATAGTATATTCAGGCACTTTCTGGCAAGATTGAGAAGAAAGACAAAGTGTTATACCAAAAGTCTTGAAATGTTAAAGTATTCTGTTCTTCTCTTAATGAAGTACAGGAATAAAGAGATAGATATGTTTAATTAACAATGCCAAGTTTTTTAGTACAAAATTTAAGAGAAACATGTCAATAAACAGATTTCGTTCATTGCATGCCCTCTTCAAAAAAAGAAAAGTATCATTCTTTCTTAAAGCAGAGTTCAGTATGTTCTTTTGATTCTGGTTCTGTCATGAGACTTACTACTATGGCAACAATAGTGGCCAGTGGTGTAGCCACAAGGATCGGGTCTATGAATGTCCATGTGCCTGTAAGCAAGGTGACCTTGCCAAACAGTGCCTGGCTTATACCCAGTGCGCTTGCTTCCTTTACGTGAACAAATGTAAGCCAGAAAAGACTGCTGAAAGTGCCCACAAGCAGACTTACTATGGCTCCTTCTTTGGTCATGCGTTTCCAGAAGATAGCTCCTGTGTACATTGGAAGGAATGCTGCGGCACAGAGTCCAAAAAAGATCGCTGTGGCTCTTGCGATTATTCCTGGGGGGAGAATGTATGCAAGAATTACGCTGACCATGATGGTCGCTGCAATGCCTAGTCTTGTAATTTTTATTGTGTTTGCTTTCTTTCCTTTCATGATGCCCACACGGTAGAAGTCATGTCCAAATGCTGTACCCATGGAATGGAACTGAGAGCTCAGTGTTGACATTGCTGCTGCAAGCAGAGTGAGCATAAAGAAAACAACGAAATAATCAGGCATTGCAATGTTAATGTATTCAGGCATTATCTTATCAATGTTACCACCTACAAGATCAAGTGCTATCATTCCTTCTGTGTTAAAGAAATATACATTTGATAGCGCACCAACGATATAGGCAACTCCTGCCATCATAAAGATAAAAGGACCACCTGAGAGAACGGCTCTTTTTAATGACCTTGTACTCTCCACTGTCATGAAACGTACTGCAAGTTGAGGCTGGGCCAATACTCCTACACCTACTCCAAGTATTATTGTAGATACAAGTGTCCACCATGTGGGTGAGCCAAAGGCCGGCATGGAGGTCCATCCTGTATGTCCGGTGGCTGCAAAACTATCAGGAACAAGGTGTGCCATATTTGTAAGTGCCTGATGTGCTTCAGTAACACCGCCAAGTTTTGAATATGTGAGTACAAGCAGGATGCCCATTCCAATGAACATCAATACTCCTTGAAGAGCATCTGTATACATAACTGCAATAAGTCCACCTGTAATTACATATGCTGCAACGATGATGGCAAGCATCAAGACAGCAGTGTTGTAATCGATACCAAGGACTATTTCCATGAAACGAGCTCCTCCTATCAGGACACTACCTGCATAAAGTGGCATGAATATGGTAATAAGTGCACCTGAAAATCCCTGTATGAATCTTGACTGGAATCTTTTTCCTATAAGCTCAGGGAACGTAATAGCTTTCAAGTTAAATCCCATACGTCTTGTTCTGGAACCGAATATAACAAAAGCGATAAAAATACCAACAATTATATTCATGACAACAAGCCACAAGATGCTCATTCCATATGCAGCGGCATAGCCTCCAAATCCTATTATCGCAGATGTGCTGATAAATGCAGCTCCATAGGAGAATGCAAGTACGAAAGGATTGACCTTCCTTCCTGCAAGCATATAATCGTCAGAGTTTTTTGTCTTTTTATATCCAAGCCATCCGAAGTAGAAAACCACCATTAGATAGGCAAGCACAGCTATTCCAAGAATTGGTGTACTGACAACCATCAGTTACTCTCCTCTTCATCGTTCCAGTGGATAAGACCGTAGATCATACATCCAATGGCACTTACAAAACACAATATGTAAGCAATCCATATTTGCGGATCGTTTATTCCTAACATTTCTGTATCTCCAATAAATACTGCTATTTGTTAGCACGAACCATACTTTAACTTTTCGATATTATTCATGAATTGATGCCTTTTTTGCTGACACAAGCTATAAATAAAAAAGATTCATACTAAACAAAGTGTTAGAAATCACACATTTGTAACACTATTGTGCAATCAGGAAAAAACAAAATATCCAGATGGTTTACCTCGTGATGGAAAATAATTGCACATCTGTTTTATTGCGGGTGTGAGATACCCACTCCTCCCCTGTTTCTTTTTTGACAGCGATAATATTCAGGAGTTTGATGGATTTCCAATTATTGTGTTAGAATAAGAAAATATTTTGTAACTATTCAGCCTGATAAAAACGCTATCTATAACAATCTTGACAAAAAGTTGAAATGTAAATTTCAGTATGAACATTTATTTTGATTGTTACTATTGATTGCTTTTTTGATTGTTAGTGGGCAGACATCTCCATTTCGATGAAATCAGCACCAATTGGCAGATTGTGCTAGGCTGAATAGTTACCAATAATTTTTCTAAACGGCTCTAAGATTGATTTTAAAAATCCAATGATTTTTGTATTGTAACTTTCCGATTCATTGAAGTTCTTAATATTCTCATCAGTGATATTATCATTTAGCGTTATACTATCACTTAGCGTTATACTATCACTTATATTGCTGCTATTATTTTTGGTTAGCAAAAGATCAGCTTCATCATCAGATTCTATTGAAGTGTTTATAATTTGATGCTTACTAATATTCGCATAATCGAAAAAGTCATTGCGATTATCATTCAATGAGTAATATGTTCTGAGCACCTTTGTTTCATCTGGGATAAAATGAAAATACGTGCCACGTGCCCACTGACTTGAAAAATCGTTTGGAAAATCCTCGTAAAAAGGAACGGTCATGGTTCCATTCACGATCTCTATCTCATAAGTATGGTTTACCTGGGGTTCATGGATCAAAAGTACGTTCCCTTCGATCCGGTAGTTAACCATGTGAGGCTGGTATCTGAAAACCGGTGATGGTGAAAGAATAGCCATACCCCATCCAAGATTGTTTCTTGCGTAATTTACCGCATAGTCCACACACAACCAATCATTTTTATCCTCATACAGTAAATCCCATTTCTCTTTATATGAATCATAATCAACAGCATTTTCACCTGAAACTGTACCAATGGGAATTATCATCAAGATCAGTGCTATTATGGCAATTTGTTTTATAATATCCACTTCCAGATATACTGAATCTGTATTCGGTTTTAAGATTTATATAAATTATGAAATTATGGCTCTGCAGAGATCCTTAAAATTCAGACGAAAATAAAATCATCATGACCTCAAATGTACTGCCTGCCTTTTAAGATACTTGATGATTTTACTTATTTTATGTCGATTAATAAGTTTCTATAGAGCCCCAAGGCAATTGATTTATATCGGCTTTCTGCAGACCTTTTACTTCAATCTGGCATTTACAAAAACAGCCCTGCTTATCTGTTCTGTCTCAACAAGAAAACCAGCATTCTCAAAATGGTCTACCCAATCCTGTATGCATCTATCTGTTCCATGATGATGGTCCAGAGGTTCAAAGGCAAGGACTTTTCCTCCTCTGGTAAGTACTCTTTTTACTTCGGAAAGGGCCTTTGCTATATCGTCAAGATGGTGAAGCATGAAGTGACAGACTACAATATCAAATTCTCCATTATCAAATGGAAGTTCATAGGCACTGGAGGCTTTGAAGAATGCATTTTTAACATCATATCCAATAGCATTCAAACGACATTGTTTCATGGTAGCTTCCAGAAGATCGATTCCCGTGACCTTTGATTCGGGATTCATTCTGGCCATTTGCAGTGTAAAGTTGCCAATACCACATCCAAGATCAAGTATTGTCTTAGCTTTTGCATGTTGAAGTAGCACATCAATTGTCTGCTTCTTAAGTATTTCCATTTCAGCAGCAGGAAAATCTGCTTCCTGTTTGTCAAAAGTAGTGTACGGTAAGATAGCATATACAGTAGAATTGTTTGTGGCAAAAAGACCTCTGAAGTATATTTTATTTCCCTGTACTTTTATAAGCTCAACAACTGAAGCTCCTGCATCCCTGCAGAATCTTCTGTTCCACTCTTTCCTTTTTTCAGGGAATTCCATTTTAAGAGGATCATGGACTAGAATGTAATGTGAATATTCTTCATAAAGAAGTTCTTGTGCATCTATTTTATCTAATTCAACTATACTTAAACTCTCTTTCCAGAGTGCAAGAAGCTGCATTGTTTTCTCATCTGCAAAATTAGTTACCTTTCCTATAGGTTTGAGTGACATATGCTTCAATTGTATTTTTCCGATATATTTTTAGTGGTTTGTCGGGCGTTCTATAATTCGGGAAATGTTCAATCAAGACATTTCAAAAACATTTGAAACCATAATCTATAAATAGTATTTCAACATATTTTGAAACAATGACATCTTATCTCATTGATCTGGCTTATGTTGGTATTGCATCACTCCAGGAGTATCTTGCTTTGCATGTACTTCTGTGCTTGATACCTGCCTTTTTCCTGGCAGGAGCTATAGCATCCCTCTTTTCCAAAGAGTCAGTCCTGCAATTCTTCGGGGCTGATGCACCAAAATATGTTTCCTATACTGTTGCAGCTGTTTCCGGCTGTCTTCTTGCCGTATGCAGCTGCACCGTCCTGCCCCTTTTTGCAGGTATCTATAAAAGAGGTGCAGGAATTGGACCGGCGACCACGTTCCTGTTCTCAGCCCCTGCTATCAATGTTCTTGCCATTGTTTATACGGCTAAGATTTTGGGTTATGACCTTGGAGTTGCAAGGGCAGTCATAGCAATCCTGCTTTCTGTATTTATAGGTCTTATGATGGCGTTCATGTACGAGAAAAAGAACGCTGACAGAAAGAGCATTCAGACTTTCGGTGATGAAAAGCATGCTCACACAGTATGGCTTTTCCTTTTACTTCTGGCAATACTTGTGACACCGGAGCTACTGCCTACATGGAATCCCATGCTCTTTGTGGAAATTCCATTGATACTTGTTACCGTATATGTATCTCTCAAGTGGTTCAGCAAAGATGAACTCGAAAGCTGGATGAGTGAGACTTGGTTCCTTGTGAAACAGATCACTCCACTTCTGCTTATTGGTGTATTCTTTGCAGGTATCATGGTTGAACTCCTTCCAGCCGACTATGTCGTTAAATATGTAGGAGGAAGCACTTTCAGCTCATATATCATTGCATCTGTCGCCGCAGCCCTGATGTACTTCTCAACATTGACAGAGGTGCCTATAATAAGTGCACTCACCCTTCTGGGTATGGGAAAAGGTCCTGCACTTTCCATGCTACTGGCAGGTCCTGCTCTGAGTTTGCCTAACATGATAGTGATAAGCAGGATCATGGGTTTTCAAAAGGCTATGACATACATTTTGCTTGTTGTTATAATTGCCACGATATCAGGATACGTGTTTGGAACGTACTTTATATGATAAACATAATTTAAGTTAAAGAGATGAAAATATGAAAATAGAGATACTAGGTACCGGTTGTCCTAAATGCAACAAGACAAAGAGGTTCGTTGAACAGGCAGTTGAGCAGGCAGGTGTTGATGCTGATATCGTGAAAGTTGAGGATATGGACGGCATACTTGCCTATGGCGTATTGATAACTCCTGCCGTTGTTGTAGACGGTGAAGTGAAGATCGTTGGCAGAGTGCCAAAAGTTGATGAAATAATTGAATGGATCACAAAATAAAGAGCTGTGTGTATGTCTGAGAGTCTATATGAATAATAGACGGATGCCTCTGGACTGTGCGAAAGCGACAATGGAAGAGGTCGGTATCCCAATAAGTAAGCACATATTGCTCACAGCTCTGGATATAAAAAAAATGTAACTATTCAGCCTAGTTCTCTAGCATCATTTCTCTAATTCAGGAACAAATGATTTTCCATCGAATACTGCACTAATTGCATCGATAACAGATATCGAATTCTTGCTAATAGTAGAAACGTATCCCCTTATCCTGCAGAAATTTCTAGCACCCTGTTCACTACGGAAAGTACCTGAAATCTTCTGCTGTACTTTTGTCATTCTGATATCTCTTTCAGCCAGATTATTATCAAACGAAACGTTTAGGTCGTACATAAACCGCAAGATATCTTTCTTGTACCCTATAAACCGATCCAGCAAATTCTTTGCTATCGTTTGCTTCTTACGTCCTCGTTTTTTAGACCGTACATTTGATTCTGGATCAGGAGGATTTTCGTTCATTCCAAAACAGGTGATGTGATCATAATCCTCGCTAAACCTTTGAATTAGCTTAGGATCTAAAAAATCATTATCCACATGATGTTTAATGCACATTCACAGATCGCCCATTATCTTTGGCCACTGCTGATCACTGTTTTGTGAAACTCCAGTTAACTCTCGTAATAAATGTGCATTACACAACGAATGCTGACAATCATATTTGTTGTACGGTTTCCAAAAATCATGGGTTGCAACACCAGTATAACCTGGTAATATGCCCATAGCATCCATTGCTTCTGACCCTCTTTTTTTGTGTGCAAAATAATAGGTTAGTTTGCCTACCTGCTACATGAAGCCAATTACGAACTGCATTTATCCTCATTCCAGTTTCATCCAGGTTGATAGCATGAGATTGCTTCAGTAGCTGTTTCACTTCATTTTCAAATCCTTCAAGTTTCGCAAAGCAACTGCTTTCGATGTTCACAATTGTAGCGGACTTATCTTGAATCCTAAAATATCAGAGAACAACTTGCTAACACGTTGATAAGGAAGTAATTGATAAGTGTGTAAATAAACTGCAAAGGACTTAACTCGGTGACCATATTGAGTTGGCTGAGTTACACCAGCAGGAAAAACAGCTTTGTTTACATGAGAACATTTATGACATTTTTTTATCTCACAGCGATGCTCTGTGCACTTAATTGATATTGGTGGAATGTCAAAAACCTGCCTCCTTTCATAACTGAAAGGAACAGAAGTCAGGGTTCTTCCACAATGGGTACATTTGTCAACAGGATGAACAATTATTTCATCTGGTTCATCAGTCATTCTTAATGTAGTACCAGGATGACCATCCTGGCCACCTACTGATTTATTTGTCTTTTTCCTCTGACTTTGTATCTGTTTTTTCTTTCGTGCATAAGAATCAGTAGAGGGTGGTTTACTACTATTGCGACCATTCTTATCAAGCATTTCTTCCAGATGCTTGACACGTTCTTCAAGTTGTGCAATTTGGAGAGATTGTTGTTCAATAATGAGATTTTGTTGTTCAATTATCCCAAGTAATCGAGTTACAAGTTCCACTACTGCTTCTGGACCAGCTTCATAAACTGCAAGTATTTCTTTCCGCTCTATTTTAATCCCCTCAGATCATCAGAATCTTTTG
>JAVEPM010000050.1:0-24757 GCA_034008115.1 Methanolobus sp. | reverse complement strand
TTCAGGAAAAGCTTGTTTTGGTTGCATTCTTATTGAACAAGCAGAACATATTTTCCAGAGCATATAATCAAAATCATTACCAAGCAAAATGATGAACTTTTATTGTCGACCTGCGGAATGTGAGATTTAGATATAGAAACATTTGCTATGAAGATGTTTAAAGCTGGTACTTCTTTAGAAGGATCTTCCCCTAAAGAAATTTTAAATCAAGATTTTAAAGAGTTTAGCATAGATGGAAATAGAATAGGAATATCTCAAATCTTCACAATGGATGCTGGAAGCTTAAAAAAAATAAAGAATAAGTTAATTGATCTTATGGAAGAACAAGCAAAGGATAATAAATTTTTATATTATATATTGATGCTGACAGATATATATAATGAGGGCTCTGAAATGGTAGTTGTAGGGGAAAATAAAGAATTAATAGCCAAAGCATTAAATGCTGATATGGAGGATAATTCTTTTTATGTGAATGGAGTATTATCTAGGAAAAAACAAGTGGTACCACCTATCACAGAAATGCTTTCAAACATAATATAAATATAAGGTATTGTTAATGTTTGTGAGGTTAAATGTCTGAATAATCAGCTCTGTAGTTTTGCAAATATTAAATCATGGTACAACCTATATGAATAAAATTTGAAAGTTGGTTAATTTCTACTAACTTTATATATTATTTCAGATAGATTTATCTTATAGTTTAGCATTCGATACTCATATATGAATCAAAGTAAAAAGAGTTATATAAAAATAGTATAATATTATTATAAACTTTATATTAAATTTATATTTAAATTTTATTTTTTATACTATGTTTAGATTGTAACTAAATAATATTACATATCAATGTATTGTCAAATATACACTAATCATGATTATGTGTAACTAAAAAAAATCACTCATACCTAAATTAAAAGTTAAATCATCTAAAAAAATTAAAATGCTGCAGTAGATTAGATTTACATCATTTCATAAAAAGTAGATTCAAATAGAAACTTTATTATGTGGAAACTCTCTACCATAAATAGATGATACTTGAAAAAAACGAAATGGTGCCTAAGTCTTCTAAATACACAGGATACAGTAGGAACAGACATAGAACTCTTCAATTCTGTGCTATCTTATTTTTGTTTTTCATCCTGATACCAAGCTGCTGCGCAAGTGAATCAGTTGAAATAAATCCCGTAAACACACCACAAGGTGCTGTTATCCTTATTATTGATGGACTCAGTTCCTGTTATGTGTATCCAGAGTATACGCCTTTTGCAATTGATGGCAGTGAACTGGAAAAAGCCAATCCTGAAAATATGTTACAGATATTTGATCAGAGTTGCAGGGTACTGGATGTGGTAGCCCCACAGACGTTCACAGAAGGAGGGCACTCAGTTATTGCCACAGGATACTCAAAAGCAGATAGTGAATTTGTGGCCTCGTTTGGAACAACAATATACGATGTGGCGCATGATAGTGGATATCTCACTTTTGCCATCATGCAGAAAGGTGATTCTGCAGGCATGCGTAGCAAGCAAAATGCGATAATTCACGATGCAGCTAACTCAATAAACAATCCGGAAATGCTCACAGAAACAAATATATTTTCCGGGACAGACAAAAACATATCCCTTGATGTTGCAGGCATGATGCAGGAACATTCACTTGGATTACAGAAACAACTTGATCAGTATCCTAAAGGCTCACAGGAAAGATACGACATATATGATGTATGGGCCATTGAAACTGCTATTGAACTGATAGATATTATGGAAACAGAGTACCGAGACCAACACTACCTCCTCACAATAAATGTAGGTGCCGTGGATTCTGCAGGCCATTACAAAAAAGATAGCGGTTACATTGCAAGCATAGAAGGCATAGACGCTGCGACCATGGATCTTTACGAGATATGTCAGGAGAATGATGTAGCCTTTATTCTTACAGGTGACCATGGAATGAGTTTTCCAACAGTAGACTCGCGTGGAGGGCATCAGTCTGATAAGTATTCTGTAATGGATGAGTCACAGAAGGTGCCGCTGGTCATTGCAGCAAAAGATGTTGATAGCAGTGTAATAGAAGGTCGCTTTGGGCAGGAAGATTTTGCACCCACTATGCTTGAAGTACTTAACCTTCCCGGAAATCTAAGGGCTGCTGATGGCACAGTCATCCCTGTCAAAGATTATGTGAACGTGAAGATCAATGTACCTGAAAAAGGGGAACTCATTTTGATGAAAAATGATGAAATCCTTTTTGAAAATATCATCCACGATACTATTTCATTGCTTGGACTGGAACAGGATACTGACTATGTTCTCAAATATGTATCCACATCAGACTCAAATGACGTTATGGAACAGGTCATTAACACAGAATCCAGTATGATTGTGAACATGTTCGCCTCACCAAAACAATCCACAAGCGATAAATCCTTTAAGAACCCTCGCTATATAGTAGGGGGAAGCCTTATTGGAATTGTAAATCTTGCCGGGCTTGTAATGATACGCAAGATCTTGAAAGAATAGATTAATCTGGAATAAACTAATTGGCTGTTTATTAATTTTTAAGAGGAATAAGATGATACCTGCTGAATTTCTTGTGGTTTTCTTTGGACTTGTGGCAGCTATATGCTGGGGTGCCGGTGATTTCAGTGGCGGATTCGCCTCCAAACGTGCAAATGTCTATAGTGTTGTTCTGATAACTCAAATAGTAGGAGTTTTCCTTCTTGCAACTTCGGCTTATCTGATGGCAGAAGAAATGCCATCTCTTGGCAGCATGATTTGGGGAGCCATTGCCGGAGTTTTCATCAGTATCGGGCTTCTGGCACTTTACCGTGGTCTCTCGCAGGGACGGATGGGATTTGTGGCACCAATTTCTGCAGTAATAGCTGCTACCGTACCGGCAATTTACGGTTCATTCTATGAAGGATTACCTGCGGTTCACCAAATGGTCGGTTTTGCTTTTGCACTTGTAGCAGTCTGGCTCATTGCCGGTGGAGGAGACGAAAACAGGGAAATTAAGCGCACAGACCTTGTACTCCCATTGATTGCCGGAATGGGATTCGGACTGTTTTTCATATCCATTGACAAGGCCAGCGATACGGCTGTATTCTGGCCTCTTACTGCTGCAAGAATAGCAGCTGTGATAGCATTGATTATATTTATAGCATCAAGCAAACAGGTGTACCTCCCACCTAAAAATGTCCTCCCTGTAATTATCATTGCAGGAATCTTTGACACAGGAGGAAACACCTTTTTTGCCCTGGCTTCCCAAGCTGGCAGGCTCGATATCGCCTCCATTATCACTTCCCTTTATCCTGCAGGTACAGTGTTGCTTGCATGGATAATACTGAAAGAAAAGTTGTCTTTAAAACAATGGATAGGAGTAGCTGTTGCCATGCTTGCAATAGTGTTCATTTCGGTCTAAGAATATATGCTATATGCTTTTATCCAGGATGATTGAGTTTAGCAGGAAACGATAGTTGCTCACTTATTAACAATAAATTTTGATTAACAATTGTTAAATATCAGAAAACATAGTATTGGTTGTTAGGGAATCTTTAAATTATCCAGAAACAGATATGGATAGGGGGAAATTAAATGGCAGAAACAAATATTGACGTTAGAGGACAAACATGTCCGGTTCCTCTTGTAGAATGTCGTAAAGCTCTCAAAAAAGCTGCTCCTGGTGATGAAGTCGTTATAGTGGGCACTCACCCTGCTTCCAGAAAAGAAATTCCCATGGCGTGTGAGGCGATGGGGCTTGAAATACTGGGAGTTGAAGAGAAGGACAACGAGTGGAAAATACGCATCAAATGCTAGGGGGAATTATATGGCTGAAAAGGCCGTAATAATAGTTCACAGTGGGGATATTGATAAAATATACAGTGCCATGATAATTGCAAACGGTGCACTGTCAATGGGCATGGATGCTTCTCTTTTCTTTACATTCTGGGGCCTGGAGCGTCTGAAGAAGAACGGACTGGATAAAGGTCCTCTATCCAAGATGAATTTCCTTGGACTTGGAAAATGGATGATCAAAAGCAGGATGAAAAAAGCCAATGTGGTTTCGCTTGAAAGAATGATGACAGATTTCAAGGAACTTGGTGGAAAGATCATCGCCTGTGAGATGACCATGGAGATCATGGGAATCGTACCTGAACAACTAAATCGGGAATGGATAGACGAATATGGTGCGGTAGGCACCTATATAATGGAAGCAAAAGACGCTAAGATAACACTTTTCATATGAATTATCAATTACATATTTAAAAGTAAGAATAATTTCAGGGGAGAAATAGATGTTCGATAAAATGATATATCTTGACAATTCTGCCAGTACCCGATTAGATGAAAAAGTAATGGATGCAATGAAGCCTTATTACTTTGACACCTATGCAGTGGCCACATCCGAATTCGGCTACTCCATGGGGATTGAAGCTAAAGAAGGACTGGAGAAAGCCAGGGAAACAATCGCTTCTTCACTTGCTGCCTCTGCAGAAGAAATTGTGTTCACATCCGGCGATACAGAATCAAGCAACATGGCTATCAAAGGCGTCATAGCTGCTTTGAAGAAAAAGAAGGGAGAACACATCATAGTATCTAAAATTGAAGATTTCTCAGTCCTGAACACTGCTAAAAACCTTGAGAAAAAAGGTTATAATGTAGATTATATCAGTGTTGACGCAGAAGGAATTGTGGACCTTGATGAGCTTAAGAGCAAGATACGTGATGACACTGCTCTTGTATCCATTCAACATGCAAATCAGGAAATTGGTACCCTTCAGGATCTTGATGCAATTGCAAATATATGCAAGGAAAAGGATGTACTGTTCCATACTGATGCCACACACAGTTACATGCGGGTTCCAATAGATGTATCTAAAACACCAGTAGACATGATCACCATGTCCGCACACACGATCCATGGGCCAAGAGGTGTCGGAGCATTATATGTTCGCAAAGGCACAGCGCTTGAGAAATGGATGGATGGTGGATTCCAGGAAGCAAACCGCCGCGCAGGACTTGAAAATATCCCTGGTGCAGTGGGTTTTGCAAAAGCTGTGGAACTTGCAAGTCCAGAAGAAACTGAATTCCTTAGATCACTGAGGGATTACACAATTAAGAGGATCTTTGATGAGATACCTCACGTGACACTCAACGGAAATAAAACACAAAGAACGCCACAGAATGCCAATATAACTTTCCACTATGTTGAAGGTGAATCAATGACACTGCATCTGGATATGAGGGGTTTTGCAGTGAGTACCGGATCAGCTTGCTTTAGCCGTTCACTTGAGGCAAGCCACGTAATACTTGGTATTGGTGGTGACCACGAACGAGCACATGGCTCTATCAGATTCACATTTGGACGTTATAACAGTAAGGAAGATGTGGATGCTATTGTAGATGCAATGAAAGAAGTAGTAACCCAGCTAAGGGCGATCAGCCCCCTGTTTAATAAATGAGGTGAGAAGATGAAATTTCCATATACTGAAAAGGTGCTTGAGCACTTTAAAAATCCCCGAAATGTAGGGAAGTTAGAAGAACCGGACGGAAAGGGACTGGAAGGCAGTCCTGCATGTGGGGACATGGTTGCCGTTTATTTGCAGGTCAATCCCGACACACTGGTAATTGATGATATCAAATTCGAATCATACGGATGTGCTT
The DNA here is from genome assembly GCA_034008115.1 of Methanolobus sp. Taxonomy (GTDB): domain Archaea; phylum Halobacteriota; class Methanosarcinia; order Methanosarcinales; family Methanosarcinaceae; genus Methanolobus. The sequence goes on along the minus strand of JAVEPM010000050.1, from coordinate 19,097 downwards.
CAAACATTGCCACAGCCTCCATCATTACTGAACTTGCAAAGGGCAAGACAATAGAGGAAGCAAAGAAGATCACATGGAAGGAAGCCACAGAAGAACTTGGAGGACTTCCGCCTGTTAAAGCACACTGTTCTGTGCTGGCAGTTGAAGGTCTGAGATCTGCCATCCGTGACTATGAAGAAAAGCATGGCCTTGTGAGTGAAAAGGAACCAACCACAGTGGATGTTATCAGAAGCAGATTGAAACATGTCATGAACCCGATGGCTGGACTTGATATAGTCAGAACCGAGCTGGTGACTAAAATAGAAGTCGAAGAAGGAGTGGTCAGGATACTTCTGGACTTGCCTTCCAATCACCAGTTTGCAGCGGCCATCAAAGAGGATCTCATTGAAAAAATAGAATCCCTCTGGGATGTAACCAAGGTTAATGTTGTCTTTACTGAATAATAAAGACTACACAATTCTTTTTCAATCAATAGGTCTTATTTTAAGGGATATCATATGCCAAAAGATACCCGTATAAAAGATACCCGTATAATACTAGATAAAGCAGAAGAATTCGGGCTTGAAGCCTACATGCTGGAAGCATCAGATATTGATGCAGAGAACAGAGCCAGGCTCAAATGTGCCTACGGGTGCAGAGCTTATGGAAAACGTCTGAGCTGTCCTCCGCATATAATATCCATTGATGAGTTCAGAAAGATGCTGCAGGAATATAGCAGCGCCATATTGCTTATCGAAGGGCATGATACTTCTGATGAAAAAGATATATTCAAAGCCTGGTCACGACTACGCAAGGGTTCTTTTCACAAGATGCTGGAACTGGAACATGAAGCATTCAGAGAAGGTTTTACATATGCACAGTTAATTCGTCCGGGTGCCTGCAACGAATGTGATACTTGTGGCGATGTATGCAAAAAACCGGAAATGAGACGTTTTCCTCCTGAAGCAGTTGGAGTAAACCTTTCCAAACTCATGGAGAAAAAAGGACTTGAAATTGAATACTGTAATTTTGACAGGGTCAAATGTATAGGAATACTATTGCTCGAATAAGTAAACAGGAGAAAAGTGAGGAAAAAAAGTGAGACTTAATCCAGACCTGAGTGTTAATGCAAATGACTTGGATGAATTTCAGGAAATCATACAATTCAGATTCAATGATAGCAGATATCTTATACAGGCATTGTTACATGGTTCACTTTTTAGTGGCAATAAGGATAAATTGAATGCTTTTAAAAAAATGAATGGTCTTGAGAACAAGGATTACGAAAAACTTGAGTATCTTGGAGATTCGGTGCTGGGCCTCATAGTTGCTGAGTATGCATACCATAGCGAAGAGATAGATGAGTATGCAAGTTCAAATGGACTTACTATTGAAGGTGTTTCCACAAAGATAAGGGAAGTGCTTGCTTCGAACAAGAACCTCAAACCAGTAGCCAAAAAGATCAAGCTTTCAAGGTTTGTATTGTCTGAAGAGCTGGTAAATATTGACGGAAAACTTTCGGATATAATCGAAGCAATTATTGGAGCAATATATCTTGATGGTGGGCATGGTAGAAAAGACAGGAACTCCAATAACAATTATTCAATAGCAAAGGACTTTGTGTACAGGTTCTTTGATATAGACGCTGCCCTTGGAAAGATACCTATTTCCAATCCAAAGGGGAGAATACAGGAACTCTTCCACAAAACCGGAGCAGGAAACCCATGTTATAAGCTTACGGCAGAGGAAGGACCAGACCACGATAAGAATTATACTGTCGGGCTTTATATGGATGAAGAATTACTTGCAACAGGAGAAGGCAACAGTAAAAGAAGCGCAGAGAAAGCTGCAGCTAAGAATTACCTGAAATCTAAAGATGAATCTACTGACACGCCTGAAATTATGAATTCTTAAATATCAATATATTTTTCTTACAAACAAATCACAGAATACCCTGAAACCTGTAATTAAAAGTTACCAAGTTGTTGGAAGAATTCTCATGCATGGGAATCGGCTCATTAATGTAAATGTCAACGTATTATCCTTTATGTTGAGCTTTCTGGTTAATTCTATACTGTTCTAATTTTGAAACTCCGTATACATATTATATTTTTTTTTCTGAACATATTATAAAATACTCATAGTGAGGTGTTTTCATCAATAAGTTTAAATAACTTCTCATATATTATCATAATATACAATGTCTGAGCTTATAATTTAGAAAATCAATCTTACGTTTAAAGGTGGTACTCAAAATGCTCTATCCAAATCCCCAAAATCAACATCCAAAAATCAGTGAAAAAGCATGGGTCTCTGAAACTGCGATCATTGTCGGAGATGTAACGATCGGAGATAACGTCTACGTAGGCCACAACGCCATCATTAGAGCCGATGAACCCGGTTCATCAATTGTGGTAGGAGACAACTGCAATGTGCAGGATAATGTGACAATTCATGCATTGTCCCATTCTGAGGTAATTATAGAAAAGGATACCTCACTTGCACACAGATGCATTGTTCACGGACCATGCAGTATCGGTCATGGATGCTTTGTAGGGTTCGGTGCTGTAGTGTTTGACTGTAATATCGGTGATGATGTACTTGTTCTGCACAACGCTACAGTTCGTGCAGTAGAAATACCTTCCGGGAAGGTTGTATCAGACGGTAAAGTAGTCACAAAGCAGGAAGATGTGGAAACTCTTGAGGAGATTACTTCAGATCTTGCCAAGTTCAAGAGTTCTGTTATCAATGCTAATGTTGAACTGGTCGATGGTTACAAAAATCTTGCTCAGGAAGCTTGAAAAAGTGAGACATAGACCATAGTTTAGACTGAGATACAGAACTCAAACAAAAATGTTCTGTAGAAATCATTCTACACGAATCATTTCTTTAACTTTTTAGATAGGTGGGATGCAATGGTCACCTGGGTCATTATATGCTTATGAAATTCCATATATGCTTTGTTTGTGTTTGGGATTTTTATTCTATATTCAAAGCTCAAGACATTCTTTATGACATCATGTGAACGATTGAAATCTTCAAGCTCTCCCGGAAAATATTTTTTGAGCAGTGGCCTGCATTTTGTACACCATTCTTCATATTTGGCAGACAATATGCCAAGGATCTCTCCGGCTTCAGGTATTGGTTCATCATAACGATATACTTTAGAGCCACCATCAATCTCTCCCTCAGCCTCTACAAACTCCATCAGCGGGAACAACTGTTTGGAATATGTAATTATCTCTGTAGAGAGCCAGTTTGCTAACTTAATTTCATGTTCGTCCGTATCCATATAAAACACCTTTTTTGATCTGCTGTATAGGTCATCATGCTATTAAGAGTGAACTATTGGTTTTGTAAAAATTACAGATATTTAGCAGGCACTCAACTCCACAGGAAATGAGTGTATCTGCATCCATCTGTGACTCAAAATTCATCGTTATCAGACTTCTTACAGAACCTAGAAAAATGACATATTGAGAAGAAAATGATAGTACTATACCTGTCTGATTAGTTGAAAAACTTACCATCCATCTTTTGCATGACTGTTGTGCCCATATCTGTCAGAACGTATTTTTTCCATGTGGTCTTTGCAGGAGTGAGACACTCAATAAGTCCTTGGTCTTCAAATTCCTTTAAGGCACGACTGATATTCTGGGTCGATCTCTGGGTTTCATGTGCTATTTCAGAAGCTTTGGCTATTAAGTGTTTTTTCATGTATTCCATTAAAATAAGCCTGCGGTCAACACTTACAATCCACTTTACATGTTCATCGATCAAGTCTTCTGTCATAATTCTTCCATCTCATTGATTAAAGACATCGTTTGGGTATCCAATGATGTTTTTAGTCTTGCTAAGTACTACAGGTTACTATTTAATTAATCCCATACGACTTTGTTAGGCCTTTAGTGTGTACACAAGCTTAAAGCCCTGATCCATCAAGCTTTAGCCGCCGCTTCCAAGTGTCAGTTTCTTGGTTCTGCTAGCAGGATCATCTGAAAATCAGATCATCATGTCAAAGCATATGGGAATTCAGTTATCTTCCACTCATCTTCCTGTTTTACCAGTTCTATCTGTTTTGTTGTTTTTTCAAACTCATTCTCGACCTCAAACAGGTCTTTCAGTGAGAATTTGAGGGCCACAGAGGACTCGTTTACCAGAACATCCACAACTGCAGTATCCTCATCGGTGTATTCTTTTGTTATTTCAATGAACTCGTACTTTTCAGGATTCACATCCTTACAGATACTGACAAAAGTTGCAAGTTTTGTACCTTCTTTGTATTCAGATGACATCAGACCGTAACATGCATCGTAGTTCTCGTTCTCAAATTCAGAAACGAATTGCTCCACTGTGGATGAGGGACTGTTTCCAATACCTGCGCATCCGGCACTCAGAACAACCATCATCAGTATTATTGCTATCAGGATTTTTTTCATATATTATCACACTTGTTTTAATAAATAAACCATTTTAATAGACAAATATACCCCTATATTTGTTTCATTTCGTATAAATGTTCACTCGGGAATCAATTTCTGTTTTATTCAATCGAATTGCCGGATACCTGCTTAATATACGGGCCCAATATCATGTCCTTATAAGCTCCACCTGCCGGAACCTTTGGATACAGGATCTCTTCCCTGTCTGTACAAACCTCAAGGAAACAAGGTCCGTCTGCATTCAGGAAAGCTTCCATGCCTTCTTTCAAATCACTTCTGTCGGCAATTCTCTTAGCATAACTGAAACCAAATGAGCTTGCGATCTGAGCAAAATGAACATCCTTTAGTCTTTGTGTTCCGGTGCGAACTCCATCGTAAGCTGCATCCTGCAGGTTCTGGACCATACCGTCGCTCCTGTTGTTCAGCATGAGTATCTTGATGGGCAGGTCAAGTGATGCAATAGTATGCAGCTCTCCAAGATTCATTCGCAGACTGCCGTCACCATCGATTGCTATGACCCTTGCATCGGGATTTGCATAGTGGACACCGATGGACGTTGGCATGGAAAAACCCATTGTTCCAAAGGAGCCGGAGGTCATGAAGGATTTTGCTTTTTGCATTGGAAGGTGCTGGGCGGCTAGCATCTGGTGATTACCGACACCTGTGGTTATCCTTGTGTTCCCGTCAACATAGGTTGCAAGCAAAGCCATGACCTCGGCGGATTGGATGTACTGGGACTGTCGGTTGTAATCCAGAGGCCAGGACCTCTTCAGGGATCTGGCACGCTCCTGCCAGTCATGGATAGCCAGGGTGATACTATGCTTTTTAGCATAGCTCAGCAGGTCCAAAATAGCTGTGGCAGCGTCTCCGATAAATGAGAATTTAGTTCCTCGTTCTATCTTTATCTGGTGCATCTTTTCGGGATTGATATCAATGTAGGCTATGTCGGTGCCTATTGCAAAGCCGACCTTTTCCGCAACCCTGTCATCCCAGCGAACACCGACGGCAAGGAAGAAGTCGTTCTCCTGAATGAGCATATTGGCGGATGCTGTGCCAAACATCCCCAGCATTCCGAGGTTGAGGTCTTTTCGTTCGTCAACGACACCTTTTGCCATGAGAGTATTAACTGAGGGTATTCCGAAATACTCACTGAACTCCCTGATGGCACTACTTCCTGCTTCGCAGTTCAGGCCGCCGCCCAGATAGAGAAGCGGTCTTTTGGAGTTCAGGAAGATCTGGTAGAACTCTTCACATTGTTCCTCAGACAGATGCCTGTCATCATGATAACTTTCTTCGAATCTCAAAACGTTGATGCCCTGGTATTCATGCATCTTCTGCTGTTTGTTCAGGGGAATATCTATGACAACAGGCCCGGGTTTTCCAGACATTGCATAGTAGTAGGCGTCTTTGATCATTGATTCGAGGTCGTCTCCATTGGATACCTGTATGACCTTCTTGGCAGCGTCCCCGAAGACACTTTTGACGTTGATATGCTGGAATGAGTCGGTGCCTATCTTATACTCAGGGACCTGCCCTGCAAAAACCAGCAAGGGAATGCTGTCACCAAAAGCATCAGCAACGCTGGTGAGTGTGTTGGTTATGGCAGGTCCTGATGTGACTATGGCTACACCGACCTCGTTGCTTGAGCGGGAATACCCGGCGGCACTGAACGCCGATGACTGCTCGTTGGAGTTGACTACGATCTCAATATCACTCTGCTCAAGTGCATGGAATACCGGAAGTATTGCCGCCCCGGTATATCCAAAGATTTGTTTGACCCCAAGGTCCTCCAGACTTTTAACTAAGATCTCTGCTCCATTCATTTCTTCCATTTTCAACTCTCCGTGGAAAGAAACAATCCCGACACAGGATACACTAATCAGTAAATTAACCAAAAACAGCGCACTTGAGCCAGAAAAGTTTCACTAATTTTGCTCAAGCTAATAACACTACCACTACTACAGACAGGTTAAGTAAACTGTGAGTTGCGGTAGGATTTAACATTATTTTATTGGAGGGTGGAGGTGGTATTTAAAGGTTTGGTATGAACTCATAAAATGCTAAAGCCCGTCAGATTAATTCATGGTTTTCTACACTCAAATTTGATAATTTTTTTTTGATGCTATAAATGCAAGAGTATATTCGAATGTTCATAATTGAAACGTTAGTTGTTTGAGCATTCCCCTATGCAATCAATCCTAGATATAGGCAACTGCAAAAATGGAAGTCTTGGTTTAAATCTGAGAAATAGACATATGAATCTGTTTGCAAAAGAGGTGAAAATATTTAAATTAATTATTTTTTTCTTCATTATATTTAGCTATGGATCTAAAAACTAAATTGTTCAGTTCAGAGTGTCCACTCCATGCGCTACGGCACGCTTGTCTTTCACTTTTAGATAAATAACGTGTTCCATATGCCATAGCCGCTTTTACAAAATAAGATGACTCATGTTCATATTCGTCTCTAAAAGTCCTTAATTGGTTACCAGAACCAAATTTAGAAATTAAGATTGCACAAATTGATCGTATCGTTTCATGTATTTGCTTATTTATTAAACACTTTACAGCAAAGTCAATTATTTGAGAACTAACTCCTTTCCTATAAAGAAGTGATGAAAATAGCCAATGAATTTGGTACTCATAAATCAATTTATTAGAAATCAAAATATCTTCTATAAGACTAGTTACATCAGCATTTTCTTTATCAATTGATGCAAAATACGTTGCATAATATTTTGCTAAATGGGGATTATTAACTATTTCTTCTTCAAGAGTATCTACTGGATACAAAGAATTTGACTTTGAAAACAATGGTATGCAGAATTTAATAATATCATCACGTTGCCATTTTGCTTCATTTCTTTTAGAGTAGAGTTCTTCAATCAAATTGATTTTAAAACCATCAATTTCTTTCAGTTTTTTCTCTTCAGACTCTTCAGCATCAAATTCTATCTGAAAACCATAACTTGATTTGAAAATTTCTGAATCTTCTTCAAGAACTTCACTTAACATTTGATTAATTTCGTGAAACATTGTATCAAATTCAGTTTCTTCAAAGAAAATCGTTAAACTCTGCTTTAATTCTGTTTTCTTTTCATTTAAGAATAAATTTTGTTTTCTTAGTTTGTTACATAAAACGATTAATAATTTGTGCAACTTTTCTTTATCATCGTGGAATATGTAATAGTCATCGACATACCTACAATAGTCGTAATCTTTCAATTCCAAAAAGTAATCTAGATTTGTTAGATTAAAGTTCCCTAAAACATCAGATCCGTAAAGCCCTTGTAGAATACTATATGAGTTTTTGTAGCTCCATGAAGATAGAGCTTTTTCTAAGAATTTAATAAGCCTTGCATCAAACCCCAGCGGATATAATAAATTTATTAGAAAGTGCTGATTAATAGATTCAAAATATGATGCTACATCCATTCGAATACAATAGTCATAAATTAGAGATTTATCGTAAATATACTCTTTGAAATTATTATATGATTCTGTATGACTTTCAAACATATCCGATGTGTTTGCATAAATGTTTGAAAATACATGATCTCTACTTATATTGCTTTCAATTTCAGAAGCCATAAAATCAATAATCGCCTGATAAACAAGCCTATCAAAAGGAAGTAGAATAGATCCTGGTCTAGATAATCTTGATTTTTTAGGAATATCTAAAGTTATTGGTGTAGAAAACTTAAAGTCACCTTCTAATAATTTCTTTTTTAAGATTTCGATGAAATCCTTAGAATTATATTCATAAATAACATCTAAATGTGGGGCAAAAATAAAATCAGTTTTGATATCTGAGAGTATCCTTTCAATTGATATATCAAAATCAAAAGCATCTAATATTTTATTATCTAATTCTGGCATATATCCTCTATATTTTCAGTATAATTATTTTAAAAAACTTAATATGTTAAATAATATTCGTTTTACCTCATCTATTTAGAATAAAATCTAAATTTTGTAATTGTTTAAGTTAGAAATACATAAAATAATTAAAAAATAGTGTGTTATTCAATTTAATTAACACCATTTTCACATTTCCAATCTTTCCTTTACATGAGCGTTCAAAGTAATAAGAAATATATGCCCTCAAGCATCCATTTCCTCAGCAACCCTCCTCATTTTACAAAACAACACATTCCCTCGCTCCACATATCAATCTCCGACAGCAGATCATCAAAACATTCGATGTCCTCAAAACCTTATGACTCAAGTATTGGTTTCAGATCATCTGACGCAAAGAAGTAAATATAAAAGCTTCTGCCCGGTTTTAGAGCCTTTTTGACGTTTCCTCATAAAACATGATTGTAGTTTCCGGCTTAAATCATTTTGTGGATTTTAATCAAATTGTTCTCAAAATTGAAATATCATTAAAACAAAAGAGTAAGTGAATTATCATGTCAGAAAAAAGCGGTATTCAGATCAACGATGCCTTTGACCTTGTACAAACCCTGGGTTTTGACAGAAGCAAAGGAAAAGAGATTCTTGAGCTTTGCCGGCAGAATGATATAGCTTCTCTTGGAGTTTTTGGCTCGTTTTCCAGAGGCGAGCAGACAGAGGAAAGCGACCTTGATCTGCTGGTTACTTTTTCAAAAGGAAAGAGTCTTATCGATCACATAAAGATAGAAGATAATCTGAAATCCTTACTGGGAAAACAGGTAGACCTTGTCACCGAAAAATCATTGAGTCCATATATTGCACCGATAGTTAAAAAAGATCTTCGGAGGATAATATGAAAGATGATTCTGTTTTTTTGAATCATATTTTAGATGCGATCAACCAGATAGAAGAATACATCACAGGTATGACCTACGATGATTTTCTAGAAAACAGGTTAGTGCAGGATGCTGTTGTAAGACAACTTGAGATTATTGGCGAAGCCACAAATGTATCTATAAAACTCCTTGAGCTTGTATATTCTGTTGTAAGACAACTTGAGATTATTGGCGAAGCCACAAAGAACCTTTCCTCAACTAAAACAGAAGAATATCCTCAAATTCCATGGAAAGAAATCGCAGGAATGCGAGACAAACTAATTCATGCTTATTTTGGTGTTGATCTTGAAGAAGTATGGAATACTGCTAAAAGAGATATTCCTTATCTGAAAGAAATTCTAGCGTAATATTCATGGGCTACACGAGTCCAGTGAACCTCTCTGCTCATAAAATAGGGTTGTACCGTCTGGCTTTAATTGTTTGCAAAAACACAAGTTAACAGAAAAAAGTCAGATGTTAAAAAAATAAAACAAGAAATAGATGCCCTCAAGCATCCATTTCCCCCAGCAATCATCCTCATTTATAGAACAGCACATTCCCTCCATTCCACACATCAATCTCCGGCAGCACATCATCAAATTCTTCGATGTTCCCAAAACCTTCCGATTCCAGTATCTTACTCAAATTAGATGAACTAAAATTTCTTTTCTATAAAGAAAGCAATCAATAAAATAATACCTGTAAAAAATAATCCGGGAAACGGAGTCTTTTTTTCAGAATCAGTAGCAATATCTTTCTTAGTATCTGAATGATTGATATTTTCGTTAGCATTTGAAATTGCAGTATTGTTCTTTACTGTATTACCTGTACCCGATATCATTAATCCGTTTTCAGTATTTGATTTTGCAACATTGTAATCTAAAATGTTGTTGTTTCCTCTAACCAAGAAACCTGTTCCTTTGTTTGAATTGGCAATATTATTGTTCACTTTACTGTTGCTGCCATAAATCGAAAAACCATAGATGTTTTTGTTATTCGAAGCGTTGTTGTAACTGAGCACATTGTTGGCACAATTATAAAGACTAATACCGCCATAGTTCAAGGTTACAGTGTTGTTAACCAACACATTGTTATTACAACCCGTATATAGCAAAATTCCCGGTTGATTGCCTCTTGTTACTCTATTATCAAATAGCTCGTTGTAGCTTGATTCTTGTAACCAGATACCATATAAGCTACATTTAAAAACTATATTATCCAGTATTTTATTTCCATTTGAATTAACAAGAAAAATCCCAATATTGTTTGTCAGGTTATTTCCTATTATCTGGCAACCGGTAACGTCATTCAGCCATATTCCTGCTTTGTCATCCCCATATTCATCGTATATAGCTCCTTTTATTGTAAAACCGCTGATTGTGACATTGTTTGCTGTTACATAGAACACATTGTCCTGCGTGTTTTTTGCTTCCACGATCGTATCCGCAGGATCTTCAGCTGTTGATAGTATTGTTAATTCTTTATCAACATCTATGTTTTCCAAGTAAGATCCCGGATATATAAGAATGATATCTCCCTCTGTTGCATTATCCACAACAGCCTGTATAGATGTATAATCTGCTTCTCCACTAATATCAACTGTGACAATTGATGATGCAAATACATTGTTCTCTTCTGCATTTCTCAGAGTCTTAACATGATTTGAAGCAGAACTCATAACTCTCGATCTATAATCCAGAAGCTCACTTGGAGTCAATTCATACAGCACATTTTTTTCTATATCAACATACTCTTCCCCTGAACTTGGATAGCTTTTGATCCAATCAGAGCTATAGACAACAATAACAACCTTGCCGTCTTTTGTTTTATTTGTTGATGACATTACATATTGAGTATCGTTCACTTCAATGCTGCCAATCAGGATCGTTTCTGATACCGTAAAACTTGCTCTGCTATCATCAACATCCACTACCTTTCCTCTGTAAGTCCTGATTTTTTCTATAGTTACAGCATCTTTAGAAACTATGAAAGTTTCATTGAGCTCTAGATGAAAATGCTGACCCAAAATTTCCATATTGATATCTCCATCGGATACATCATCCAAAAATATCTCAGGATTGGCTGTGACTGTTTCATAATCAGTAAGATATTCATTTTGTCGAAGTGATGAGGTATTGATGGTTACTAGTTCAAATATATTAGTCGTATTGCCACTTGTATTTGAAGCTGAAGAAACTAAAACCAGCATGTTGCAAAAGACAGCGGTAAATAAAAATAACACAGCAATTTGAAATATTTTGTTTGAGTTCAACCTTTCACCTTGAATTCTAAATCCGGACGCATGCTTTTTAAAATTAATTTATATCTTACATAAATAACTATTTTATGGTCGAAAAATTGAGGACAAAAATCGTCCACTATGGAGAGTCATATAAAAAAGATCCATTTAATAGAACAAAATCAAAAAGTTAATATATAAAAAGACTAATTGCAAATTGCTCAACTAATTATCAAATAAACTGGTTGGATGGTAAAAAATGAAATCAAAAATAGTGGTAGCAATACTCCTGATAGCTGCAGTAGCGCTTTCGGGATGTACAGATATAAGTGACTCATACAAGCCTGGAAGCTTCGGGGCAACCGAAGAAGAACAGCAGATCGTAGATGCGGTGACTGACAAATATGGCGACATGACAGCAAAGGGTGAGCCAAGACTTCTTGAACTAATGATGACATCAGCAACACATAACTTCATACCAGTCGACAAAGTACTGAAATACTCAAAAGATTCAGAGGAATTGTATGCATGGTTCATATACGACAACTTTGAGAACGACATAATAAGTGTAGAATGGATATACATGGACAATGATTACTCGATCCACACCTTCGAATCAGAAACAGGAGAAGACTTCGGACGTGGAACATTCATACTCGAAAAACCGGATGACGGCTGGCCACTTGGAGATTACAAAGTAATAATAAGCGGTGCAGGAGTCGAAGAATCAGTGGAATTTGAAATAATAGACGGAGCAACGGTCTCAATACCATTTGATCTGCTGGACACTACAACAATAGGCAGTCAGCAGGCAGATTTTGAAAGCACAGAAACAACAGATGCAATACCAACCCCACAAAGCGGATTCACAGCAGAAAGCACATCACACAGCTTCACAGGTGAATGGACTTCTAATTGGGGAGATATGACACTCACACAATCAGGAGATAAGCTAATCGGTGAATACACACACGATAAGGGAAGAATTGAAGGTGTCGTAAATGGAGATGTATTCATAGGAACCTGGTCCGAAAGCCCTTCATATGCAGAACCAAACGATGCTGGTGATGTAGAACTTAAATTAAGCAAAGACGGTAATTCATTCAAAGGAAACTGGAGATATGCCTCTGACAGTTCATCATGGAGTGGCGGCTGGACAGGAAACAAAGTAGTACAATCATCAAGCACAAGCTCATCAGACGTAGTACCCGGCTGATATCTTGCAACAGTTGAAGACTACGGTGACAAAGTGGTAAGCACACACGACTACTACTCATACGATGTCTATTACGAAAGAGGAAACGTCTGGACCAGTAACACAGGTGACAAAGGCGAAACAGCACAGGTAAGAACAATCTCTGAAGAACCAAAGGACTTCTACGCTGCTGAAGAAGAGATTGCAATCAAAGTAAGAAAGGAAGCCACACTCATGGAAACTGGCGATCTTGGACTTGGTGATACAAGCAACATAGACATAGACACAGCAAATGTCGCGATTGACAGAGGAACCTCAAGCCACTATAAACTGGAAGATGAAACATATGGAGCTTACTTCAAGATGGACTGGCAGGATGCAACAGGCACCATCAAAGAAGGAACATTCAAGGCAAATGCACCGTGGGAAAACGCATTTGGTGGTTCATTCAGAATCGTTTATTCATACCAGAATGGTGCAATTTACAGAACAAACTACATATACGAATGGAGAGAGTGATTCTCTACCATTTCTCTTTTTTCTTTTTTTAAATCACAAAACAGGGTTTCTTTGTTAAAAATGTAAAATGTATAGCATATTACTCATGCCATAATTTTCAACATTTACCTTCACCATTGACCCAAACAGGACTGACACTCACCACTTACCCTATCCTCCAGTATCTTGCTATTCCCCAAAACCTGCTTTTCTGAAAAACCACGCTCAGCGACTAAAAATTCAAACAATTCATCTGATTTTGGTTTTCTCCATTTTAGATCATAATCACTTGTTACAGGCGGATTCAGGAAGAATTCCCTTATCTCCTCTACACAAGTACATGCCCTGATGTCCTTGTTCTCTTTCCTGATAATGGTATCAATGTCCTCGTGTTTGCGTATGAGCTTAAGGGCTGTTTTAGCACCCACACGATGAATACCTTCGTTAAAATCCGTGCCAATGCAGATGGCAAGGTCGATAAGCTGTTCGCGGCTAATATTTAACTGTTCAAGGGAGCCAGTCAGAGAAATATGCTCCGGGGTCTTTACAACATACTTTTTCTTTCCAGGGACCTTTCTTTTTCCAGTGCTTCCAAGATTGCGGATAACGTCTTTGGCTCCGAAGAGAAAAACATCATAGTCCTGTGAGCCTACAAGATCTGCATCCCCACGGGAAGTCATGAATGCAGCCTGTGCTTCTGCTTCGGATTCTGCCTGAATGTGAGGAATACCCATAAGATCAAGGAGCTTTTTTGATTCATCAAGTATCTGCGGGGTTATTCGGGAAGTTCCCTGGGCAAATTTCTTCATATCCTCAATGTTGCCTTCATCTTTTGCAAGCTCATATTTACGGGCTGCACTTTCTTTAGATTCCTTACGTTTTTCCAGTGTTTCCCTCTTCATCTGCGGCGGTTTACCATCAAAGATAAAGACCGGTTTGATGTTTGCATCCCTTAGTTTGCTGGTCCTTGAGAACAGGCCTGTAAGATGGGATATGGGATTTCCATTTGAATCTGTAAGAAGTGAACCATCACGCTGACGAATAGCACTAAGGAATTGATAAATAGTGTTGTATGCATCAATAGCAATCACTTTAGCGCTGAGCTCTTCGTAAGTGATCGAGGTTTTTGTAAGTAATGCTCCTATTTGCGTGCCCATGATGATTTTCCTTTTTTAGTATCCCTTTTTATCAGTTGGTATTTTGCCTTCATTGGTCATTCTGGCTTATAGTGCTATTCCAAAGGACATCATTATTCACTTTTACTTTGAAATGTTTTATGTAGTATGGAAGTCAAATAATTATCATTAGTTTAAGGGGGAGTAAATATAGCAGACAAAAATAACAAAATGCCGGAAAATGTTCCAGGTCCATATTATGTCGACGATAATTGTATAGCATGTCAGGTATGTGCGGATGAGGCTCCGGATCACTTTAAAATGGGCGATGATAATTCTGGTGCCTACGTTTTCAAACAACCGGAAAATGATGAAGAAAAAAAGGCTTGTGAAAAAGCACTGAGTATCTGTCCGGTTGATGCCATAGGAAATGATGGCTAAAACTCTCGAATTGAATTAAAAATAGGGTGGGTCCATGACATTAAACAACAAATATATCCGATGGTTTGAAGAAATAACTATAGATGACGTGCCTTCAGTAGGAGGCAAGAATGCATCCCTTGGAGAGATGTACAGGGAATTGACTGATAAAGAAATCCAGATACCAAATGGTTTTGCCATAACTGCGGATGCCTACTGGCATGTCCTTAAGTCAGCAGGAGTGCTTGAAGAACTCAAGGCAACACTTGAAGGACTGGACACCAATGATATCACGGATCTTTCAATTAGAGGTAAGAAAGCCAGAAATATCGTGCTTGATGCAGGTATTCCTGATGATCTATGGGAGGAGATAAAGGAGGCTTACGACAAACTCTGTGAGCAATACGGAGAGGATACTGACGTGGCGGTGCGCAGTTCTGCAACTGCAGAGGACCTTCCAACTGCTTCTTTTGCAGGGCAGCAGGAAACATACCTGAATGTGCATGGATACCATCCGCTGAAGGATGCCTGCAACAGGTGTTTTGCATCACTTTTCACCGACAGGGCGATCTCATACAGAGTGAATAACAGATTCGATCATTTCTCAGTCGGGCTTTCCATAGGTGTAATGAAGATGGTACGCTCGGATCTCGCATCCAGTGGCGTGATTTTCACAATTGACACAGAAAGCGGTTTTGAGAATGTTGTCTTTATAACCGGAGCCTATGGTCTTGGTGAGAATGTGGTGCAGGGGCTTGTCAATCCCGATGAGTTCTATGTTTTCAAACCCACTCTAAAAGATGGCTACAGGCCTATTATAAAGAAGAAACGGGGCAGCAAAGAGATCAAAATGATATACGGGCGTGGGGATTCCCGCATAATGACCCGTAATGTGGATGTTCCCGAAGCAGACAGGAAGCGCTATTGCCTCAATGATGATGAGGTTTTGCAACTGGCAAGCTTTGCAGTGACGATCGAGGACCATTATTCTAAAAAGAAAGGCAAGCATGTGCCAATGGATATTGAATGGGCCAAGGATGGCGAAACCGGAGACTTGTTCATAGTTCAGGCAAGACCGGAAACGGTGCAATCCCTGAAACGCAAGGATGTGCTTGAGACATACTACCTGGATGAGAGTTCGGATGTGATCGTAACAGGAAGAAGCGTGGGTTCAAAGATAGCTGCCGGTAAAGTGCATGTTATCTCAGATGTCTCACTGCTTCCGGATTTCAAGACTGGAGAGATACTGGTAGCCGATACCACAACCCCTGACTGGGAGCCTGTGATGAAACATGCGGCTGCCATCATAACCAATAAAGGTGGAAGGACATGCCACGCGGCTATTGTCAGCCGTGAGATTGGTATTCCAGCTGTTGTAGGCACAGGAGATGCAACGGAAAAACTCGGAGATGGCATGGAAGTCACAGTAAATTGTGCAGAAGGGGATGCAGGTAAAGTGCATGAAGGCCTCCTGCCATTCCATATAGAAACTGTTGACCTTAAGGATCTGGAAAAGACAAAGACCAAGATCATGATGAATCTGGGCAATCCAGAGGAAGCCTTTACGATGTCTATGATACCAAATGACGGTATCGGGCTTGCAAGACTGGAGTTCATTATTACAAGCTATATCAAAGTGCATCCCATGGCACTGGTGCGTCCTGAAAAAGTGAAGGATGCAGAAGTACTGAGACAGATAGAGGAGCTCACTGGAAGGTACGCTAACAAGACCGATTTTTTCGTGGAGAAACTTGCGGAAGGAGTGGCAACCATCACTGCTTCATTCCACCCGAAGCCAGTGGTTGTGCGTATGAGCGATTTCAAGTCCAACGAGTATAAGACTCTTATAGGTGGAGAGTACTTTGAGCTCGAAGAGAGCAACCCTATGCTGGGTTTCAGAGGAGCATCCCGCTACTATGATGAGCGTTACAGGGAAGGCTTCGCTCTTGAGTGCAAGGCCATGAAAAAAGTGAGAGATGAAATGGGCCTGACAAATCTCATACTTATGATCCCGTTCTGCAGGCGCATAGAGGAAGCCAAAAAGGTTCTTGAGGAAATGAAGAAGAACGGTCTTGTAAGAGGAGAGAACGGCCTGCAAGTCTACATGATGACCGAGATTCCCAGCAATGTCTTGCTGATAGACGAGTTCAGCAAGTACTTCGACGGATTCTCCATCGGCTCCAACGACCTGACACAACTAACTCTTGGCGTGGACAGGGATTCCGAAATACTTGCCAGTTCCTTTGACGAACGCGATGATGCCGTGAAGAGAATGGTATCAATGGCAATACAGGGAGCTAAAAGAAACAAGAAACACAGCGGTCTCTGCGGTCAGGCTCCCAGCGATTTCCCCGAGTTCGCAGAGTTTCTGGTAAAGGAAGGCATTGACTCAATGTCACTAAACCCTGATTCAGTGATGAAGATCGCACTGAAGGTGCTGGAGGTTGAGAAGGGGATGGAGAGGTGATTGAGGCTGAAGGGAAGCCTTCGGTCTTTTTTTATTTTTCTGGATATTCTGGGTTCAAACGCTTCCTATGCCACATCTTTTTTGGGTAATAGGTAACTTCAAAAAACCGAACTTCTGTTAATAATCTGTACTGTTTGATTATTATGAACAAAAAATGGAACCTTTCATCAATACTGATATAGTGTTGTTAAAATTAAAAAGAAATAAATTCTAACGGTTATTTTACTACTTGATGAAATAAAACTAGTGTTTTTTCTAAAACATCTTTTGATACAAACAAAAGTGGAAATAAAGAAGCTATTAATGTAATTAATATTATAACTAAGTTTTTTGAGTAATTATTATCATTAATTGTCAATTCATTGACACTATAAGAGACAAAATCACTGTCACTTTTATCAAAAAGATATGTGTAAATTTGCCACTTACCGATAACTTTTTGGTCTACTGGAGGGAAATTAAAAATAAATTTTATTTTTTTACTAGTTGTTACAGAAGTAATGTCATCACTTATGACTAATACTTCTAATGAAGTATTTGTGGTCGAAATAATATTATCAATTAAGTAATTAGGATAGTGCCTCTTATATTTCCAACTGAATCTACAATAAATATCCTATATTCTGGTTTTTCCACAGCAAACTTGCCCTTATTTTCAGTCATAACTGAAAACGTCAAAGGTTGGTTGTAAGAAGTAGAAGTAGGCGTTTCCACTGTTAATTCTACATAATAAATAGGTGAAGTAATCAAAGAAGGTAGCTCAAAGTCTACAATTGGCTCCGTTAGCCCATTAATTAAGTAGTCTTCATTAGGTTCAAATAGCAATCTGATTAATTAAATGAATTTCTACTTAAAATTGTAATGTTCGGGTGAATCTTTAAAAAATAAAAAAAATATGGAGTTAATAAAATTTATAATAATATATATAGATTTCATTGACAGTGCCCATGCAAGTATCTACATAACTTCTTTTTCATTTTTTCAGTTCTAAAGCATCTAAAATTTGCGGGTTCAAGTATTCTTTAAGAGCCTTTTTTGCTTCTTGCGATGCTTTAGTAAATTCTACCCAGTCTATTTTTGTTATATCAGGAGTAAGCGATTTTTTATGTTCAATTATTTTTTCGTCTTGTATATTGTAATAAATTGCCATTGAAACCTGTCTAAAAGCCCCTAATACATTTTTCATAGAATTGTAAGTTTCATCATCTAAATAAATAGAGCTAATTGTTAGATCTCTTAAGTAGACAGTTTCTTTTGGATTAATTTCTTCTTTATACTTTTCAATAGTATCTGGACTATAATTCCCGTATAGATTCAATGTATACTCCCAATCAATAAGAGAAGCAAAAAGATTACTAATGGAGTCGTATTTCCTTTTCAAAAAAAAGTCTGCATACCAACGCTTTTCTTCAGCCATTTTTATTTTTTCTTGATGTTTTAATGTAAGAAAAACACCCGCTAAAGCTGTTATTGCTGGAATAATACTCATTGCCAATTGCTGTATAGTCATTTTATAGCACCTTTAAATTACAACTGTAATAAAAATAAATTATGTTCTACAACACTTCCAACCTTTCCCTAACATGAGCATTCAGAGTAAAAGATTTATCAGCTTCAGCATTCTTTTTCATGTAATGGAGAGTACCTTTTGAAAAACCCATTTCCTTCCATTCAGAATAAGAAATACTCAATATCTTCTGCCTTGCATCCTCTGTATCATACCTCTCAACACTATAAGCAGGCTTACTAAAATCAATAGTCTTTCTTTTACCAACAAGATACTGAGCTAGTGTGCCAGCAATTTAAATGTAATGCTATTTTATAGCCCTTGAATGCATTATATACTTTTATCTCACATTCCGCAGGTATAATTCCATTTTGAACAATTTTGCATGATAGCGTTTTTCAAACATAATTAATATCAATCTTATTTTTATATATTCAGGAAAAGCTTGTTTTGGTTGCATTCTTATT
>JAVEPM010000200.1:0-3721 GCA_034008115.1 Methanolobus sp. | reverse complement strand
GGCTGCTGTAGATATCGGATCTCCCAGGTAATCCCCCCAGTCCTCTTTTTCAACGTTGGTTGTAAAGATCATGGATTTGTTTAGCTTATAACGCTCATCTATTACTTTAAACAAAAGGTGCGCCTCACGCGTAACCTCCAACTCCAAACGATCGTGCCCCATCTCATCTATGACCAGCAACTGGGGGTTCACGTATTTGCGCATCCTTTTTACAAGGGTTTTTTCATATACCCCGATGTTAAGGTCATTTAGCATGTCTGCGCAGGTTGTGTAGTATACTTTAATCCCTTTTTCACAGGCTGTCATCCCAAGGCTTTGGGCTAAATGACTTTTGCCCACACCACAATCCCCGTACATAAGTATCGATGACCGGGTTTTTAAAAAATCCATTGTGGAGAGATCCATAATAAGTTTCTTTATTTTCATGAGATTGGGCTGAAAGGAAAAATTAAAATCCTGCAACAGCTTATGAGGCCGGGGAAGCCGGCTTGCCTTAAGGCGGTATTTTATACCTCTTTCCTTTTTATCATCGGCCTCCATCTGGATTATATCTTCAATAAAGCGATAAAAGCCCATGTTCGATTTGCCTGCTTTCTCTATTACAGACTGATAGTTAAGCGGCAGTTTCTTTAACCCGAGATACCGGCAGTTTTCTATAAATTTATCGCTCTCTCTGATAGTCATTGAATGATAGATTTTTTTGTAACAGTGTTATCTAATTTTTCTTCTCTGCATGTACACTAAGAAAGTTTTCAATGGCCCCCGACTCATATACTTTATACTTCAGGCCTCGGGCTACAGCTGTCAAAATATCCTGTTTCTGATAGGTTGCCCTGAGTGATAACACCCTTAGCAGGTGATGCCTGACAGAATTGGGCTTGTGTTTTTTCAGCTCTGCTATATACTCACCCATAACAGGGCCCATGGATTCCACGCGGCTGATTATCTCTTTTATCGGGGGAAGCGGGGAAGGATTATTTTTTTTATCATCCCTGCCGATGTACTTATCTGTGCTGCCCTTGGCGGCAAGAGGATGATCTGCGATCTCACTGCCGTTGTCTGCATAGATTATTACCCTGCCATCGGTCTCCCTGACAAGGCATGACTTATGCATATAACCCGGTGGAACCGCATAAAAATATCCGCTCCACTCTATGCAGGACTCGTTGTTAACTATCCTGTAACCGGTAACCGAGGTGTCGTAGTGTTTGGCGGGAAGGGGCTGCAGGTATGGATACTCCTGTTTGTAAAGATCAAAAGGTGTCTGTTTTGTGGTGCGGTGAACACGCTGGTCATTTATATCCCGGAGCCAATCCGTTAATTGTGACTTCAGATCATCATGGTTAAAAAAACTGCGGCCGTTTAAAAAACTTTTTTCAAGATAATAAAAAGGCCTCTCTATTTTCAGGTTTTCACGAGGTTTTCCCGGGGTTATTGCCAGGGGAGTAAAATGATAATGGTTTGCAAAGTCAAGAAACCTGGCGTTAAAAACAGGCTTTCCAAACTCCCTGCGGTCAACACACGGTTTTTGATTGTCACTCTTTATCCGGCGGGGAACTCCCTCCAGGTAATTAAAAGTGTTTATAAGGCATTTAAACAGGGTAAGTTGGGTTTTGTCAAGGGTAACCTCTATATACTGTCTTCTGGAGTAATTAAGTATAAAACTAAAAAAAATAACCTTCTGTTTTTCCCCGGTTTCAGAAAAAAAGACATAGTATTCACTCCAGTCGTGAGAGCCCATATCTCCGGGGGATGTCTCCACGCAAAATACAGGCTGCTTTGCATTTTTTCTTCTTATGGCAGCAATGTAATCCCCAAGGATGGTCCTGCCTCCCTGGTAACCCTTCTCACGGATAAGCTCAAGTATGCGCTGGTTTGTTATCGCAGGGTCACGGTGCTCCCCGAGCAGCTCTGTTATATACTCTTTATACTGATCCAGCATAGACGCTCTTTTTGCCTGTACCGCTTCCAGGGGAAGGCCTGTTTCCCTTTGCTGACGGTTTCTCTCAATAAGACGCCTTATGCGGCCGCGGCTGATGCCAAACTCACGTGATAACCCCCGCACCGGCCAGCCTCTGTCGTGAAGGGTTATTATCGTATTTTCCAGTTGATTATCCTTCATTTTTCCATATTTTTTGGTTTATAATAGACCCTATCGAAAGGGCACCTTTTTTCAGCTTCTCCATTTTATTATCAAGTATGGCTGTTTCTGTCCCACTCAGGCTATTTGTCATATGACCGGTGCATAGTCCGATAAATATGTTTTGCTGCAGATATAAAAGTTCAATGCTTTTAAGCATTCGGTTACCATGG
Organism: Methanolobus sp.; assembly: GCA_034008115.1. Lineage (GTDB taxonomy): Archaea > Halobacteriota > Methanosarcinia > Methanosarcinales > Methanosarcinaceae > Methanolobus. The sequence continues at coordinate 1,408 of JAVEPM010000200.1, read as the reverse complement.
CTGCCAAGACGGATATCATAAATCTCAACTGTGGAAACACTCTTTTCAATAATTTCCCGCGCATGTGCCAGAATATACTCCTGTTCTTTTTGGCCAGATGCCCCAAGAAACTTTTCAACCAGTATCCGGCTCTCCCTGCTGGTAAGATTATTAGCGGTTACAGAGCGCATCATCTCACCCTGGTTGCCACGTGGCAATTTGACTATCTCACGGGCCTGGGAGCTGGTGATCACTCCCATGCGAAGGGCATCCTGCACTGAGGGATCAAGCTTTTCAATCAGCGCCAGGCGACGGCATACCCAGCTGCGGCTGTAACCGGTAAGTTGTGATATGGCTGACTGGTCCAGCAGATGATCTTTTTTCAGGCTGCACACCACAAGTGCTTCGTCATAATCCATAAGTGACCGGCCTGACTTGTTGTAACTTAACATCATGGCCTTGCCTTCCATAAGGGGCACATCCAAAATTCTTGCATCCAAAGACTCCCAGCCTAATTGTTTAGCGCAGTGGTAGCGCTTAAAGCCATCAAGAATCTGGAACCTGTCTGCTGCAATCCTTACTATAAGTGGGTTCAGCTGACCTGAGCGCCTTAGTGACCGGCACATCTTTTCCATCTCACCGGGACGGGTGATACGCAGGTACTGAAGGCTGACATCCAGCTGATCAAGTTTTGCTGTTTTATGGGTAATTTCTTTTGTCATTTTCATTGCTAAAGTAGATACTTCCCTTCCTTCATGCAATGTGGTCCGTCTTTACAATTAACCCGAATCACAGACCAAAACCTTCTGTAAGCCGCTGCAGGCGCGCAGTTCAACGATTAACGAGTCCGTCTTTACAATCTTTTTCCCCGGACCCGTTTTGTAAGGCAATATCTCGTATAACCCGCAACTGACAGGTCTTTCAGCGATTAACGAGTCCGTCTTTACAATGTTTGGGCTCAAAAACTCTGATATGGCTTTCTGAACATTCATATTGCGCAATCGCTGCCGTTCACGGTTGTCTCTCTCATAATCAGGATGGCTCCGCCGGTAATCCCTCTGATATTGATGCGCCGGCCGTTTTTCCCGCCATATGGCTTTTTGAATCCGACGCTGTTCTAAGTAAGAAGGATTTTTTTTCAGCCTCTCTCTTTCCCAGATGTTTTTCCTGGATTGCTGACATGATCTTCGGCCACAATACTTTTGCCTGGTTTTAAGTCGGGGGTTTTTACGGCTCCTCATACCGCAATGTTGACAATAAAAATAGCCTGCCATAGGTGTCTCAGATTGAGTTTACTATGCCAAACTAATTATATTTTGTTAAATAAGTTATGTCTTAGTCTTAATTTTCTTATCTTGATATGTGTCTTGAAAGGGTGGTATCATTTTAAACCGATAAGTGGTACCGTTTCAGACCGGCGCCGAAATTT
>JAVEPM010000199.1:0-3734 GCA_034008115.1 Methanolobus sp. | reverse complement strand
TAATGACTGTTTTAGGTACCAGGGCGCGGAGTTCCAGTATATAGGAATGGATGAGGTAACTCACATTGACCCAGCTAACTACCGCTACTTGTTCTCTCGTCTTAGAAAGCCAAAGACACTACAAGTTCCTTTGAGATTCAGAGCAACGGCAAACCCTGGTGGTCAATTTGGTGATTATTATTATCAGCGATTTTTCGTTGAAGGTCCTGAAAAAGGACGCATATTTATTGGTGCAGGCCTTGATGATAACCCATATCTTGATGCAGATGCTTATCGTGAATCACTTGATGAGCTTGACCCTGTTGAGAGAGAAAGATTACTTAATGGTAACTGGGAAATTAAGGCATCTGGCGATATGTTCAATAGGCATTGGTTTAATATCGTGCCATTTGATAATGTACCACTTGGAGCCCGCACAGTTAGATACTGGGATATGGCTTCAACAGACCCTGCAAAAAGAAAGACAAAATCAAGGGACAAACGTGAACCTGACTGGACTGTTGGGTTCAAGCTAACTCACTACCAAGGAATGTACTGGATTGAAGACATAGTACGTGTTCAGAAACTACCGCTTGATGTAGAGAAGATTGTCAAGGCGACCGCTGAAGAAGATGGGTATTCTGTGGCCATAAGGATGGAACAGGAGCCTGGTTCATCAGGCGCGTATACGATTGACCACTTCGCAAGAGGTGTGCTGAATGGATATGATTTCGCTGGTGTAGTTTCCTCTGGTTCTAAAGTTGAGAGAGCTAGAACTGCCTCTGCTGCATCACAAGGTGGTAAGGTTCTTATTTCAAATCGTTGTAGAAACATTCTGCCATTTCTTGACGAAGCTGATGTTTTTCCATATGGTTTGAAAGATGATACAATTGATGGATTCTCTGGTGCATTTAACTACTTCAGAGGCCCGTCATTAGTAAGAGTGCCATCGAGTGTTAAGAAAGTCGGTGGTTCTTACTGGTCAAGATTTAATAGGAGGTGATACACTTGGAAAATACCAATAAAGTTGTTAATTTCAAGCAACTGGGTACAACGGGCCTGAAGCGATATGGGTCGTATGTATACGAAGAATTTTTACCTGAGCTTCGTTGGCCACGAGCTGGCAAGGTATATCAAGAAATGGCTGATAATGACCCGGTTATTGGTGCCATTTTGTATCTTGCAGAGATGCTGATACGAGGCACATCTTGGGGAGTATCTCCAGCATCTACAAGTAAAGCTGATGTAGAGGCGGCAGAGTTCCTTAAAAGTTGCATGGATGACATGGAAATGTCATGGCCAGACACTATTTCTGAGATTCTGTCAATGCTTACGTATGGATTTAGTTTTCATGAGATTCTCTATAAAGTACGAAGAGGACCTACTGAGCGAAGTGCTAGATACAGAAGTAAATATAGCGATGGCAGGATTGGTTGGAGAAACTTACCAGTCAGGTCCCAGAACTCTTTGAATGGTTGGGTATTCAACAAGGATAATGAAGTCGTTGCTTTTGAGCAATTAGCAGAACCTGACTACCAAAGAGTTGTTATTCCGCTCTCTAAGGGACTTTTGTTTAGAACACGTGTAACAAGAGACAATCCAGAGGGTAAGTCTTTGCTTAGAAATGCTTACAGACCTTGGTTCTTTAAGAAGCATTTTGAAGAAATTGAGGGAATTGGCATTGAAAGAGACCTTGCAGGTTTTCCTGTTTTACAGTCTCCTGAAGGATTGGACTTATGGAATGAAGATGACCCGAACATGGTTGCGCTGCGTTCACGAGCAGAAGAACTTGTAGCTAATGTGCGCCGAGACAGCGAGGAAGGCATTCTTCTTCCTTATGGATGGGATTTAAAGCTACTAACATCTGGTTCTTCACGCCAAATTGACATCGGAGGAACTATCGAGCGTTATGATAACCGTATAGCTATAACAATGTTGTCCGATATTATTCTGCTTGGTAACAAATCTGGTTCTTTTGCGCTAGCAGACACAAAACAATCAATGTTGGCTTCTTCATTGCAGTCTCAACTCTTGAATATAGCTGATGTGTTTAATACACGAGCTGTCCCAAGATTGTTTCAAGCAAACTCATTTGTAGGTCTTACAGCATTGCCTAAAATTGTTCCTGGTCAGATTCAAACACCTTCTCTTAAGGAAGTTGCTCTTGTTCTTCGTGCAATGGGACTTAAGATAAATGACGACATGGAGCTACAAAACTATCTCAGACGTATCATGAATATGCCTGAATTAAGCGAGCAGCAACATAAAGACATTTATAGTCTAGGTGACAAGGCCCTTAATAATGCGGGTAATGAAGAAACAACGACTGACCCTGTAGATGACACTTCCCAAAAGGACTTGGAACAAAATGACATGAACTATATAGGAGGTGAAAACTAATGGACATAAAGAGAGGCGTTGGGGTGCTTGTAATGCAGGGTAGTAAAGTACTTACTGCAACGCGCACTGACAATGGTACTATCTGTGGACCAGGTGGACACGTTGATTCTGGTGAAGATTTGCAGACTACAGCTATCAGAGAAACCAAAGAAGAGTTTGGTATAGATGTTTCTGAGATGGAATTGCTTGGCGAACTGTCAGGAATGCCTAAAGAGTATTGCAATTCTACAATATACCTTTGTACTAAATATGAAGGTACACCAACTGCAGATGGTGTTGAACAGAAAGATGCCAAGTTTGTAGAACTTAGTGAGCTTATTGAAGCAGATAACTTATTCTTGCCATTCAAAGCTTCGCTTAGTTTACTACAACAGAAAAACTTATCTGTAACTGCTACTTTCAAAGTTGCTAAGTCAAATGACGGTGAAGGACTTGTAAGTGGCTGGGCTAATGTAGCTGTTAATGCAGATGGTACTATTCCTTTGGATTGGCAGGATGATATAATAAGCCCTGCGACATTGGAGAAAGCTGCTGTAAACTTTATGATGGAATACAGAGGCAGTGGGGTGATGCATGAAGGTCTTTCTAAAGGAGTTGTTGTAGAATCTATCGTGTTCACTAAGGAAAAGCAAGCTGCAATAGGCATTCCTGAGGGTACCGTACCTGAAGGATGGTTTATTACAGTAAAGATTCTTGACCCTGAAGTATTTGAGCAGGTTAAGAACGGGACATTTAAGATGTTCTCTATTCAAGGCCACGCAAAGCGTGTTGAGCTTTAATGTTATTATTTGCAACCAATCAGCGTATAATATAATTAGGAGGTGAGTCTGGATGCCATACTTACTTGAAGACTTGGTTGTTGACCGGGTCGACTTAGTTGATGAAGGTGCCAATTCGGCTGCTTTCATAGAACTTTTTAAGAGAAAGGAGCGAAAGGAATCTATGGACTACAAAGAAGTCATCGCAAAGATGAGCCCTGAGCAGGGTAAGCTTGTTCAAGCTGAACTTGATAAGTTGGCCGGAGAAGTTACTAAAGCAAAGGAAGACTTGGCGACGAAGACTACCGAGTATGAAGAGGCAAAGAAACAGCTGGATGAAGCTAACGGAAAACTTGAAACAGCAAATGACGATTTGGCAGCAGCTAAATCAGAACTTGATGCGTTGAAGGGCGAAGGAGCTGACGACAGCAAAAAGAAAGCGGCTTTCGATGAGGAAGAAACTATGAAAGCCATGCCTAAAGAAGCTCGTGAGTTGTTCACCAAGATGAAAGCTCAAAAAGACGCGGCTGAAGAAGAGCTGCGCAAAGCTAAGGATGCTGAAAAGCATGCGGAAGCTGTTGCCAAGGCGGCAACTCT
>JAVEPM010000049.1:0-24871 GCA_034008115.1 Methanolobus sp. | reverse complement strand
AACCCTCAGCACCATCATAGCAAATAGCCATTGCAGTGAATATACTGTATGGTGAAAATAAAACATTTTCATCGTTGCTTTTTATCATTGAATACATATCAAAGGCAAAAGCATTGTTTGCTGTTGCAATATCGTACTCTTCAACTGATTCTGCATTGATTGTATTATTTGCATTTACATCCGATTCTTCAACGCAGCCTATACAAAACAACGCAAGTAGACTTAATAACATAATCAATAACACAATCCAAATTATTTTTGTCTGGTTCATAATTTATATTATACGTGGGACTATTTATCAATTTTTTATTCACACTGGTAAAATAAAATGAACAACATAAAATAAAATAACATAACACTAATAAAATTGATTTTGGAAGCTTCAGCGTAATGAATAAATAGCGTAGACTTTTTCAGTGTTGTATATATCCCCGTATGGTAGAAGGGGTAATAGCAATCACTGAAAAACGCAACGTTAATTACTATTATGGCAATATTGATGCGCTTATTAATACAAATAAATCCAGGAAGCAATCTATGAGAGAATTAAAGATCCTTGTTATCAATAACTATGGGCAGTTCTGCCATCTTATCCATCGTGCAGTAAGGAATCTGGACATGGATGCAAAGATAGTTGCTAACACAAGCTCGATTGAGGACCTCCTTGATGAAGAGCCGAATGGACTTATACTAAGTGGTGGCCCTACACTGGAGCGAGCTGGTATGTGTTCAGAATATGTTGAAAGTATTGACCTTCCAATACTTGGCATCTGCCTTGGTCACCAGCTTATCGCAAAGACTTTTGGCGGCGAGGTAGGTTCGGGCCCAACAGGCGGGTATGCAGATATTGAAATTGAGGTCATTGATGAGGATGAGCTCCTTACAGGCCTGGGTCCAAAGACCTCAGTTTGGGCATCACATGCTGATGAGGTTATCAGGATGCCTGCGGATTTCAAACAACTTGCAAGGTCAAAAATCTGCGAGTACGAAGCAATGAGGCACGTAGACAGGCCTCTGTTTGGTGTGCAGTGGCACCCTGAAGTGGCACACACAGAAAAAGGAGAACAGCTTTTTACGAATTTCTTTGAAGTATGTGAGACTTATTAAGTCTCGCATTCTTCTATGTGAGACTTATTAAATCTCGTATTCTTCTATGTGAGAGGTATTAACTCTCACATTCCCATTTTCTTCATCATTTTTTGCATATTGAATTTTCCGCCACGGAATCCTTTCATGGCAGTTTGCATCATCTTGTGATATTTCAGAAGTTCCCTTACATCCTCCGGAGCACTTCCTGATCCTCTTGCAATTCTCTTGATGCGGGCACTGCCGATAACTCTGGGGTTGAGCATTTCGTCCTCAGTCATCGAATCCATAAGAACCCTGTAACGTCCGAGTTTGTCACCAGTTACCTGATATGCATCTTCAGGTATCTTGGCACCAAGCCCTCCAAGAGGCAACATCTGCATGATCTGTTTCATTGGTCCCATCTTGTTCAGGCTCTCAAGCTGTTTGTACATGTCCTTGAGTGTGAACCTGCCACGAAGCATTGCTTCCATGTCAAAGTCTTCCTCTCCAAGGGCTTCCTCTGCCTTTTCGATAAGACTTTTAATGTCACCCATTCCAAGAAGTCTTGAAATGAATCTGTCAGGCTCGAACCTCTCAAGGTCATCCGGCGTTTCTCCTATGCCAATAAAAGCGATAGATGAATTTGTTTCGGATACTGCAGAAAGTGCACCACCTCCCTTTGCGGTACCGTCAAGCTTGGTGATCACTACTCCTGATATCCCGATGGAATCATTGAATGCACGGGCCTGCTCACTTGCCTGCTGCCCGATAGCACCGTCAAGTACCAGCAATTTGTAGTCCGGTTTGGCCACGGCGTGTATTTCTTCCATTTCAGTGATGAGGTCACTCTCAAGTGAGTGGCGGCCCGCGGTGTCAACTATAAGCACATCATTTTTCTGGAGCTCTTCAAGCCCTCTCTGCACAATACCAACTGCATCCGGGTTACCTTCTTCCCCATAGAATGCAACATTGAGCTTAGTACAGAGTGTCTCAAGTTGCTGGTATGCGCCTGGTCTGAATGTGTCCGCACACACAACTGCCGGTTTTAGTCCTTTTCTCTGGAAATAACGTGCGAGTTTTGAAGTTGTTGTAGTTTTTCCGCTACCCTGCAAACCTATCATCATGATGGTTTGGGGTTTGAGGGGAATGTCGGTGCTCTTCCCTATTATATTGATAAGTTCCTGGTAGACTATTTTTATTATATGTTCCCTTGGATTCATCCCTGTGGGAACTTCTTCTTTCAGGGCACGCTCTTTGATATGCTTTGACATTTGCATGACCAGCTTGACATTAACATCAGACTGGAGCAAAGCCCTCTGTATATCCTTGACGACCTCATTTACGGTCCTTTCGTCGATACGTCCTGATTTCACAAGTTTTTTGAGGGCATCCTGCAGGGAATTCCCGAGTTTATCCATTACCATTTAAGGATCATCCTTTTTAGTTCTCTCTTTTCTTCTATTAAACGGGCAGTTAATATTTAATTCTGGTGGGGTATTTTTTATATGCATTTTTCCGACCTTTTCATAATTATAAATGTCGGAATGCTTGCTCCCACAAGAAACCATAATACTCCGCTTGCCTGTACCTGATATATAATTATCATAAAAAGCCGAAACCAAGATCTGCAATATAAAAGTTGGCTTGTGGTGGGTAACTCCTCACTAAAATCTCCGGCTCTCCCAACAGACTGCCGCCGCCAGTCCAAATATGGTGATATATAATATGGCGATATATAATTACATCTCGACCACTCTGCTTATTTGAAAAATGCACTTTTTGACACACTAATTGGTTGTTAAAATCAAAACTGCAATATTAGTAAAGTAGCGGGGGATAGATTCGAACTATCGGTCTACGGGTTATGAGCCCGTCGGGATCTCCTGGCTACCCCACCCCGCTTCGAGGATTGATATTTAATTTGGAATGGTAATCTTTCTATGTCTATTGATGTATATGTATATTTCCAAAAAACGTCCCTAATACAATAATTGATTGCTAAATCAAAATTGTAATATTAGTAAAGTAGCGGGGGATAGATTCGAACTATCGGTCTACGGGTTATGAGCCCGTCGGGATCTCCTGGCTACCCCACCCCGCTTCGAGGGTTGATGTTTAATTTGGAAGGATACTCCTTTTTCAACATCTACATCGTATATACATGTTTCGTATATAGTGATTTTTTCAATATTGAAAATATATATATCTTATCTTTTAAATATGGTATCTCGGAGAAAATACAAATGGCATTACCGGATAAATTCAAATGTGTTGTTACAAACTGGGATTACATTTACGACCTTTGCAGGGAAATTGCTAATGATGTGAAAGCTTCAGGATATGAACCTGATATGATAATCGCCCTTGCAAGGGGTGGATGGTTTGCAGGTCGTGTCTTATGTGATTTCCTGGGCCTTGATGATCTTACAAGTCTTAAGATAGAACACTACCTTGGCACTGCACTTGCCGGTGATGAACCAATGATCAAATACCCGCTTGCTGACAATGCCGTTGCCGGAAAGAACATACTTATTGTTGACGATATTGCCGACACGGGTAAAAGCATGATACGTTCGGTCGAATATGTTATGCAGCAAGCTCCAAAAGAAATAAGGACTGCAACTCTTCAATACCTTGATTCTTCTGCACATGACCCGGATTATTGTGCTGAGCGCCTTGAGGAATGGGCATGGGTTGTTTTCCCGTGGAATTTCATTGAAGATATGATCGACCTGATTACGACGCTTATGAAAAAAGAAGACCGCATTTTGTGGGATATCTCTACTATCAGGCACGGTCTTTATATGTATCATTCACTTGATTCATTTGCATTCGAGATAGCTCAGCCTGGCAGGCTTCCTGAGATAATGGAAGAGATGCACCGCAGGGGATTTGTAAGTTCTGTGATTGAAGATAGAAAACAATACTGGAAACTTGTCTGATAAAAATGAGGGATAAAATGCAGGGTAAAGCTGATATTGCAATAATAGGCGGAAGCGGAATATATGACGCAAATCTGCTGGACAACGTGCGTGAAGTAGACATTGATACTCCTTTTGGAAAACCATCTGATTCTATCAGCATCGGTGATCATGGTGACAAAGCTGTTTGTTTTCTCCCAAGACATGGCGTGGGTCACAGGATATCTCCTTCTAAACTAAATTTCCGGGCCAACATCTTCGCGCTTAAAAAGCTCGGTGTGAAACGTATAATCGCAGCATCGGCAGTTGGCAGTTTGAGGGAAGAGCTCAAACCTCTGGATATAGTGATCCCAAACCAGATATATGACCGTACGAGATCCAGACCATCCACTTTCTTTGAGGATGGTATAGTTGTACACATGGGATTTGCTGATCCGTTCTGCCCTGAAACATCAAATACTATAGTGGATGTTGCCACGTCCAAAGGTTATGCTGTTAAGGGAGGTGGTACATACGTTTGTATGGAAGGCCCTCAGTTCTCAACCCGTGCGGAGTCCCGTGTGTATCAATCACTTGGTTTCGATATAATTGGTATGACGGCTATTCCGGAGGCAAAACTTGCCCGTGAGGCTGAGATATGCTATTCTATGATAGCCACAGTAACAGATTATGATGTCTGGAATGAGGAAGATGTGACCATCGAAGCTATCATTGAGATTGCCATGAAGAACGAAGTTGCTATAAAGGATATAATCGCTGGATCTCTGGATAAACTGAGCCTTGAGCAGCATTGTATGTGTAAGGATGCACTGGCAGGTGCAATTACTACTGTTCCTTCCATGATCCCATATGATACAAAAAGACGACTCGATCCTTTGATCGGCAAATACCTTAAAGAGTGATGGGCTTGCTGTCTATTACATGCTTGTCGTAAGTGTTTTAATATATCATGATACTTATTTAAGTCGGTGGACCAATGCCTCATAAGTGCACAAGATGCGAATCTATCTTTACTGACGGTGCTTCTGTAATATTGAGCGGATGCCCTAATTGTGGCTGGAACAAGTTCCTTTACGTGAGTGAGGCTGAGCTTGAGAAGTCAGTTGCTAAAAGTACTGGAGAGTCTGTAAAAGAGGAAGCGCACAATGTTATTGACGAAACCTCCTCTGAAAGAACAGATGATGAAACATCTGAACCTATCGTTCGAGAGATAGATGATATTCTGGGTATTGAAAAAAGTGAGTCTAACGTTGCTGAAGAGGAAGGCGAGCGTGTTGAGTCTGTGCGTATCCTTGGTCCGGGTTCGTATGAGCTGAACCTTGATTCCCTGCTTGACCGCAAGGAAATTGTCATGGCTTTTAAAGAGGAAGGCGCTTATGCATTACACCTTGGATCCGTTTTCAAGGATAACAAAGATAAGAATCGGGATAATAAAAAGAAGAAAAAGTGATATTTCTCTTTCAGAGCCAGACAATGGATAAGCTTCCCAAAGAACGATTCTTTGAACTTGACGCTTTGCGCGGACTAGCCATTTTTCTGATGCTTATATACCATTTCTTTTTTGATCTGAATTTTCTCGGGATTTATGAATTAAACATCCATTCCGGCATTCTCCTTGTAATCGGACGCAGTGCCGCAATTCTATTCATTTTCCTGGTAGGCGTTTCCCTTACACTAAGTTATTCCCGCACATTATCCTTAGACGGCACACAGAATCAGTTCTCTCATTTTTTCAAAAGAGCTGCAGGTGTCTTTGCATGGGGTCTTGTAATTACAGTTGTCACAGCTGTTTTTCTTGCACGCGGAACAATATATTTTGGAATACTGCATCTGATTGGTGTTTCTATTATCCTTGCATATCCTTTTCTTAAATACAAAAAACTTAGTCTGTTTACAGGCATTATACTCCTGTGTGCAGGCTTTTTCATGGAAACTGCCCATGCAGATTTCCCATGGCTGCTCTGGCTTGGAATCAAACCTTACGGTTTCTATACTCTTGACTACTTTCCACTGATCCCATGGTTTGGTGTTGTCCTGCTGGGTGTCTTTACGGGTAACATCCTGTATCCTGATTATCAGAGGAGCTTCAGGATATGTGATTGCGAAGGAAATGTTGTTGTGAGCTTGCTGGGGTATCTGGGTAAAAAGTCGCTGTTGATCTATCTGGTGCATCAGCCGGTGATTGTGGGGGTTTTGTTACTATTGATACATTTAGATAATTAGTTATTTCTTGAATGTTTCAGTTTAACATCCTAATATTCACAACCCCGTATTACAAATATTTATATGGAAGTCCTGCATCAATTAATGTAATATCTTTTCAAATAATAGCTACTTTTACCAGTCACTTATATAATAGGCAAAGGAGGGTTTAGAATTAGTCTTGAATTAATTAAAAAAGCAATAAATGACAAAAAAGTAATTGAATTTTATTACGATGGGATGCATAGGATTGTTGAACCTTATGTTGTAGGGAACACTTCCACCGGAAAACAATCTCTTAGGGCATATCAGATAGGTGGTTCATCTAGTTCACCCATACCTTCTTGGAGGATGTTTACTCTTATGAAAATGTCTAGTGTAACACTAAACGATAGCACTTTTTCACCAAGGCCTGAATATAATCCAAATGACAAGGGTATGGCTAGTATTTTATCTAGGATTGAATAAAATGAAAATTGAGTCGGTATCAATTTCTAATTATAAATGTCACAAGGAATTATCGAATGTAAATTTTCATGATATTACCACTTTTATTGGTGAAAATGACTCTGGTAAAACGTCTATTATTGATTTTTTGGAATTAATGTTGAGTAATAAAATTCCACAAAAAGTTGATTTTTTCCATGATTCTGATGATGAATATGAACATGAAATAATCGGGGAAATAACGTTTAATCCGAATTTTGAACTCCAAGAACCGATTCAGCACCTTCTAAATAAAAATAACAGGTTGAAGATTAAAAAGATATTAACTTCTACAAATGTAGAGTCATTTGTAGAAATTAAAAAATATGATGACGATAAGCTGAATAATTTTGAGAGTATGGATGCAAAATCGTTGCCGTCTTTACTTGCTGAATATGGAATTGAAGCACAATCAAACCAGGAAAAAAGGAAAGAAAAAATAAGGGGATTTTTGTCAGCTTCTGATGTTCCATTTAATTATGGTTTTGTATTAATTGATTGGAAGGATTTGGCATTATTTTTGCCTAAAATTATAAGATATGATGTAAATGATTATAAAAATCCAGCTAATATAATTTTTAAAACATTCAGGGAAAAATTTGATAATTTACTATATGAGTACGATGAAATTAATGGCTCAAGAAATTTGAAAAACGAAGAGCTAATTAGAATTTTAGATGAGGCTGAAGGGGAAATCAATTCTGAGGCTCAAAAGCTGAATGACTACATTAAAAAATATAATCCCGATATAGATGATATTTACATCTCTCCTGAATTTGATTTCTCTAATTCTTTGATATCCACCAATATTGAAATAATAGATAAAACAACACAATCATCTATTCCTTTTGAAAATAGGGGTTTTGGCACTCAAAAAAGATTATTCATGGGGATTTTCGATTGGGAATCGTCTGTTATCAAAAAGTTGGGATCTTCTCCTGTAATTAGATGTTATGATGAACCAGATACAAATCTGCACATTGATGCCCAAAGAAAGATGTATAAAGCAATCAAAAAGATAGTAGAATCAGATACTAATAATCAAATTGTAGTATGCACTCATTCTCTTTTTATGATTGATAACATGCCAATCAAGACTATTAAATTATTAAAGAGAAATGGTGATTCTACGACTTCGATAGAATCTCTGGAAGGGAAAGATGATGTTGATACAACTCAATTTATGACTTCAGTTTGCAAGGAAATGGGTTTATCCAATAGTCATATTTTCTTTGAAAAGGCATTTATATTAGTTGAGGGACCGACTGAAGTAAACTTTCTTCCTTTAGCATACAATAAAATCTATGGCTCTTTATTTACTGAAGATGGAATATCACTAATTAATTTAGAAGGAAATGGTGCAGCCACTAATTTTTTAAAGCTACTCATGAAGAATAAAAGAGATTTGATTTGTCTGTTTTTGGATTCTGATACTAAAACTTTCAGGGAAAAAGAATTGTACAAAGCTTATAATACAACGACAGCTGACTGTAGTGAGGATGAGTATAAGGGGTGGGTGGATGAGTTCTTTAGCCAGAAAGTAATGTTAATTGGGGAGAAAGAATTCGAAGATTCATTTTCAGATGACTTTATTGTTCGTGTTTTAAACAAACATCGTCCAAAGGCAACGTCTTCTTGGGTCGCTGAAGATATAACTAAATTACGGAGCACAGGAAAATTTTCTGATGCTATATTAAGAGAAGTTGCTTCTAATTGTAATAATTATATTAGTAAACCCCAATTAGGGAAGCATTTTGCAGAAGAATGTACTGTGACTGACATTCCTGATAAGGTTAAGGAACTGTTCGAAGTTGTAAGGGAAATTGTAGATTTGTGATATCATTATGGATAAAAACTTATCAATATAGGCAGGGTGTATTTCCAATAGTTCACTTAACAAAAGTCCCATTCCTGTAATCCTCAAAAGCCTGCTGTAATTCTTCCTGAGTGTTCATAACAATTGGCCCGCGCCAGGCAACAGGCTCTTTGATGGGTTTGCCGGTCATCAGCAGGAAGCGGACACCATTTTCTCCGGCGTTGATAACTATCTTTTCACCGTTGTCGAATATGACGAGATTCTCTTTTCCGGTGGATGGGCCAGCTTCAGGGTCGAAATGTCCGTCGCCTTCTATCACGTAGGCTAAGACTGTGTAGCCGGGTTTTGTCGGATACTCAAAAGTGGTTTTTGGAGGAACTGTTATGTCGAGATATTCGGGGTCTGTAACAATGTCCTTTACAGGTCCCTGGGTTTTGTTGACCTTGCCGCATATTATCTTTATGTGGGTGCCGTTGTCTGTGGTGATCTCTGGTATCTGGCTGCTTTTCACTTCCTGATAACGTGGGTTCATCATCTTCTGAGATGCAGGCAGGTTGGCCCATAACTGGAAGCCCCACAAGTTCCCATTACTGTCACCTTTTGACATCTCCTGATGGATTATTCCGCTGCCTGCTGTCATCCATTGCACGTCTCCGGGACCTGTGGTGCCTTTGTTGTCCATGCTGTCTCCGTGCTCCACATCACCCTGAAGTAAGTAGGTTATAGTTTCCATTCCTCTATGAGGGTGCCAGGGAAAACCCATGGTGTATTCTTTCGGATTGTCCGAATGAAAGTCGTCGAGCAATAGGAATGGATCAAGTTGTGGTATGTGGTTAAATCCAAACGCTCGTTTAAGGTGTACTCCTGCACCTTCAATGGTTGGCATGCTCTTCAATATCTTTCTGACCTTTCTTACGTTTTCCATAAGTCTCCCCTATGGAATATTGCATTTAGGTTGTATAAAGTGTTTTTCGCCAACAAGGCATTGATAAAAAAGTATGTGGTGCCAGATAAGCGGGCAACCATTAATCGCCTTTTGCCAGCGCATAACTTGCCATGACCTTCAGGTATTCGTGGTCCACTTCCATTAGAACAGTCTGAAACATGGCGGCATGTACTTTTTCTTCTCTGGCTATATCCAGCAGGATGATTTTTAGGTCCTTGTCATCGGTAAGGTTTGCCATCTGTTCATACATGTTTACTGCATCGAACTCCGCGATGATGGCAACTCTCATGATCTCTTTATCAAGATCTTCTTTACTTACTTTTTCAATATCAATTGGAACTTCTGAGAACAAACTATCATCTCCTGGAGTTATTCCTGCAACTCTTCCTCAACCTCTACCCTGCCGGCTTCAAGTTCCTCGACCTGCTCCTTGTCCATCCTTAACAGGAGTGTCTGGAACTCGCCAATGTGGGTTTTTTCTTCCTTTGCAACATCAAGCAGAACCCTTTTTACTTCGTCATTCTCGGTCATATCTGCCATCTGCTCGTAAAGATTGATTGCGTCTAGTTCTGCTATCAGTGCAGCTCTGAGTATTTCTTTGTTTATGTCTTCCTTCTTCATCTTTCCAATATCTATGGGTACTTTTGAAATCATTTTTCCACTCCCCTTTTTTCACTTCTACAATTGTGGATTGCTTAGTTCTGCGAATATTTAATATTCAAAATCCAAATCCAATCCCATTTATTCATGAGTGACTTAATTACTTATACCTGCCGGATTTCTTCGAAAAAGAGGAATGTTTAGCATCCCTTAGATTATAAAGCAGTTTTATCTCTGAGCCGATATCCTTTCGTCTGCACTTTTGAGAATCATCTTTATCATATCGCTGTATGAGATGCCGGCAATTTTGGCCATCTTTGCCAGATGTCCGTCCCAGCACCATCCCGGATTTGGGTTCACTTCCAGCAGTTTAGGAGTGCCTGATGCGTCAACTCTCCAGTCCAGACGTGTGTAGTCCCTGCACTCAAGTCTGTTTATCAGTTTCAGACTGCACTCAACTATGAGTTCTTCTGTTTCCTTTGGAAGATCCGCAGGCGTGGATCTGATTTTCCAGTACGGGGAATCAGGTATCCATTTTGCCTCGTAACCACATAATCTGGGCAGATCATCGGGCAGTTCCGAGTAATCTTCCTGTGTCAGGGGCAGCACTGTATAGTTCTCCGGGGGATTTCCGATTATCCCAATGCTCAGGTCCTTGCCTGTAAGGAACTCCTCCACAAGTATTGGTTTGTCATAGCCCAGACCTTCTCTTATGTCATAGATAGCTCTGACTACCTCATCACGGTTCTTGCACACACTATGCTGGTTCAGGCCAAAGCTTGAGTCTCCAAAGTTTGGTTTCACGATGACAGGGAAATCCATTGGCAGTTCGAAGAGGTTATCCTCTCCTTTGACTACGATTCCTTCTGGCACCGGCACTCCAAGGTCCTTGGCAATACCTATGACCAGTGCTTTATCGTAACAAAAAGCCAGACACTGCGGCCCTGATCCTGTGTACGGGACATTGAGCATTTCCATCATGGCAGGTATGTGTAACTCTTTCTTCGGGTCGTTCCCAAATCCTTCATCGCATAGATTGAAAATGAAATCTATCTTACCTCTCTGTTTTGAAAGGTCGCTGATAAGCGTGTCATGGTTGTCCAGATACTTGAAAGAATAACCTTCTATTGCGTGAAGCCCACCTTTTAGCTGGTCGATGGTATACATATCATCATCATCAAAGACACCACATGGTTTTAGTGAGTCGTTTTTCCTTGGGTCACCAAAGACTACCACGATATTCTTTTCAACATTCTTCACTTTTTTCTTCTTAGGTGTCCACTCTTTTCTCACAGGTGCAGTGACCAGTATGCGTCTCTCCATCATTCCCAGGTCCTGGTTTCTCAATGTCTGGGAATTGATGGCATCAACAAATTCTATATCAGTAAACTCTGCTTTTTTCAGAAGCTCTATCATTGATTCGGTGGTATAGAGGCGTTCTGCATAGAACTGGTCCGCGATAACTCCTGATGTATCATTGACAATTACTTCTCTGGATATCAGCTTCTGTCCGTCTGTGGATATGGAACGTTCCCTGCAAACGAAATTATGTTTATCTATCCATTCCCATGAACGAGGCTGATATTTTTCCCTTAGGTATGAACCATCGGCAACGTCCAGCAGGATCTTTCCCCATGGTTTGAGTATCCTTTTTACTTCTTTAAGCACCCTGAGGTCTTCGTCAGATGTCTCAAAATAACCAAAACTATTACCAAGGAGCATCACAGCGTCAAAAGAATCGGTTGCATGGGGTGTTTTCCTTGCATCTCCTTCTTTGAACCTGACTCCAAGGCTCTCTTTTTTCGCAGAGTTTTTTGCTCTCTGTATTAGGTAGTGTGACCTGTCGAGTCCTTCTATGTTCTTAAATCCCCTTCTTGCAAGTTCAAGTGAATGCCTTCCCTGCCCACAGCACAGATCAAGTACATGGCTTTCCGGGTTAATATTGAGGATCGAGGAAAATGTGTCTATTTCCTGTCTGGTTATGGATGCATCATCAACTATGTCTGCATCTGTTTTTAAGTACAGTGAGTTGAATATCTTTTTCCACCAGTCGGGATTCACATGCTCCTCAAGGTGCGGTACAGGTCCCAATGTCCTTGGTTTTTCTTTATCTTTGTTCTGGTAATCTTTAGCTCTGTCTTTCATCAGGTATAACCCTCTAATTTGTGGAGTACATAATGTATGCAATCAAAGCACGATAGGAATTATAGGGATAAAAAACCTGTGATAAACTCTTTCATTGAGGATATGGGTTATATTTTGATGTTTAAAACAATTTATAGTGCTGATAAACAATTTGATGCTATATATTTTCATTTTAGTGCTTTATTTGCTTTATCTATCTTCTAATAATGCTTTGATGTTTATTTAAGTTCGTAAATCCTTTTTTTTGATCTCTGGTGTCTTGTATTTTGAGGACTTCTGGAAGATATTAGCTACAAAAATCGCTAAGATACGTCTGTCTTTCATCGAGTTTTTCAAGTTTTGTGACTCCCACGCCAAGCAGCCTGAATCTTCCCTTTCCAAGAAACTCTTCCATAAGGCTAAGAGCTGTTTTTCTGATGGCATTTTTATCAGTGCTGGCTGCATGTAGTGTCCTTGCCCTTGTGTATGTTCTGAAATCTTCAAATCGCACTTTAATTGTCACTGTCCTGAATCTGAAACGTTTTTTTATCAACGATGCGTGCACCTTCTCAGAAAGCTCGCTAAATGTTTTCTCTATTTCCAGAGGGTCTGATACGTCTTCATCAAAAGTGTCCTCGGTACTTATTGATTTTACTGCATCGCGTTCCTTTACTTCGCGCATATCTATACCGTTTGCAAGCTGATGCATCACAAGTCCGAACTTTCCGAATCGTGCTATCAAAAGCTGGACGTCACATGATGCAAGCTCACCTACTTTCTTGATTCCCATGTCATGAAGTATGGGCTCTGTCTTCTTTCCAATGCCCGGTATCTTTGAAATGTTCAGGGGGGACAGGAAATTCTCTACGTCTTCAGGTCTTACAACTGTAAGTCCGTCGGGTTTATTGAAATCCGATGCTATTTTTGCAATTACCTTATTGGGTGCAACACCAATGGAGCATGTAAGTCCATGCAAACGTTTCACCTCACTTTTGATCTTTTCAGCAAGTAGTTTTGCAGACTCATAATCGCTTATCGAATCTCCAATATCGATGTAAGCCTCATCCACACTCACCTGCTGGAACCTGTCTGCGAAAATACGTATGGTATCCATGATATTTTCCGAAGCATCCTTGTATAGCTTCATATTCACCCTGAGGTAAGTAGCATCAGGACATAGTCTGTAAGCTTTTGATATGGGCATTGCTGAATGTATGCCAAATTTCCTTGCCTCATAGGAGCATGTGCTTACAACTCCTCTGCCACTACCGCCCTTTGGGTCAGAACCCACAACCACCGGCAAGCCTCTAAGTTCGGGTCTTTCTCTGACCTCCACGGATGAGTAGAAACTGTCCATGTCCAGATGCAGTGTTATTCGTTCTCTGGGTGAGCTTATCATTCAACACCTATTATATTTAGGGATTTAATTAAATTATGCATCTATTTACTTTCTGCAAAATACCTCAGCGACGTAATCCTGATATAATATCACAGGCCTTAAACAGGTATCAGGTGCAAACATGTATGTGTATATAGCAGTTCTGGCTTATATCGTGGTTCTTTTTCTTACTTTGCGGGATGTTCGCATATATAAAAGAACCCGGATTGATTCTTATCGCAAGGGTGCTATGAAAGGTATTTTTGCATCAGCTCTTGTTATGCTTGGTGTGCTCTTTTCTTTATCTAATCCCAACATCGGGCTTTTGCTGGTGCTCGTTGCTCTTTTTTTCAATCAAAAAGGCACAAGAGAGCCAGTTTTCAAAAACGCAAAAACAATTGACCGCCTTTTGGGAAAGACAGATATATAATAAAGTTCTCTGCTGCAGTTCCAGTAATCCAAAAGGTATAAATGTAAGGGTATTTATTATAACCCGATACAAGTTACTATTATAGAGTTTCATCTTAAACAGGATTTCATATTAATAATGGAGAATTATCATGGGAAATATTAGACAGAGTAACATTAAGAGAATTGCAATCCGCTTAGCTGCAAACCACAGTGATGTATTTACAACTGACTTCGAGCAAAACAAGCCCCTTGTTACAAAGTACACAACTATTGAGAGTAAGGTTATCAGAAACCGTGTAGCTGGATATGTGACAAGAAAGATGACATACAAGCCACCACAGTAAAGTTTTTGGTGGAGGGATATTCCCATGTTCGAAGGAGTTTTGCCTGCTCTTGTAACGCCATTCACAAATGACAATAATATTGATGCTGAAAGCTTCAGAAATATTGTCAGTCATGTTGAAGAAGGCGGCGTTTCCGGAGTTGTTGTCAGCGGCACGACTGGTGAATCTGCTACCCTGTCAACCGGGGAGCATAAAGAACTGATCAACCTTTGTGTTGATTGTTCAACGGTTCCTGTGGTGGCCGGCACCGGTTCTAATAACACCCTTGAAGCAGTCGAACTTACTAAACACGCGGCAGATGCAGGGGCTGATGGTGCTCTTATCATATCCCCATATTACGTTAAGCCTAATAATACAGGGCTCATCGCTCATTTTAAGAAAATAGCGGAATCTGCTGATCTCCCTATTATATTATATAACGTACCTACCAGAACAGGACAGGACATGCCTTTGGAAGTCATTATTGAACTTTCAAAAGTAGAGAACATTGTTGCTGTAAAAGATGCAAGTGGTAATCTTGTAAAAGTATCGCAAATACTTGAACAGACCATGGATGAGGATTTTGCCGTTCTTTCAGGAGAGGACGATCTTACATTTCCAATACTTGCCATGGGCGGAGCAGGTGTAATATCTGTTATTGCCAACATCGTTCCTGAAATGATGGTTAAGCTTTATGCTGCCGTAAAAGCCGCTGATCTTGAAACAGCAAGAAAGCTTCACTTTGAGATGGCACCCTTGATGCGTGCATTATTCACAGAGACAAATCCCATTCCTGTGAAGCGTGCTGTAGAACTTCTTGGCCTGTCAAGTGGAACAATGAGGCTTCCTCTTGCCCCACTTAGTGAAGAGAACAGTGTTGAACTTGAAAATATTCTGCGCAGCATGGGGTGTATTGCATGATAAATGTTGGTGTCACAGGTGCTTCAGGAAGAATGGGCAAGCTCATCATTGACAATATACTCAGGTCTGAATATGTCTGCTTAACCGCCGCTTTTGACCTTATGAATATAGGTAAGGATGTTGGTGAGGTAGCTCAACTTGGAACTTTGAGTGTGCCAGTATCTGATGTAAGTGACATGGAATCCGTTCTAAAGGAAACCGGCACAAATGTACTTATTGATTTTACAATTGCAAATGCTACAGTTGTCAATGCCCCAAGGGCGGCAGCATCCGGTGTGAGCCTTGTCATAGGTACCACTGGTTTTACCCCTGAACAGAAAAAAACAATTGAGGAGTCAATTGTAGATAATAACGTTGCAGGAATAATCTCACCTAACTACTCAGTTGGTGTGAATGTATTCTTCAGGATTCTCAGCGAAGCTGCAAAATATCTTCCAGATACCGACATTGAGATTATAGAAGCCCACCACAACCAGAAGAAAGATGCTCCAAGTGGTACTGCGAAAGCTGCTGCCGAGGTTATCAGTAAAGCGCTGGGAGGCAAGGATTATGTCTATGGTCGTGAAGGTCTTGCTCCCCGTGGAAAAGAAATAGGCATACATGCTGTTCGTGGTGGGGATATTGCAGGTGACCACACAGTTCTCTTTGCCGGTGACGGTGAAAGAATTGAGATAAAACACCAGGCCCATTCAAGGCAGTCATTTGCAGGTGGTGCAGTAAAAGCAGCTGCATGGATTGGCAATGCTGAACCCGGGCTTTATACCATGCAGGATATTCTTGGCCTTTAATGGCAAAACATTTTTTTTGGCTTATTCATGTTCTTTATTTTAACTGGTCCTAGAGCAGATTCTCTGCAATATTTTCCGATATCACTCTGCCACAATAAAAGCATCTGAGTTTTAGGTATTCATCTTCAGTATTTACATTGAATTTTGAAGTGATCGGTTCATTGCTGTTGGAAATGCAATTGGGGTTTATACACTCCACAACGCCCTCTACAAAAGATGGGATACGCACTTTGTTCTTGTGTGTTACATTGAAGTTACGTATGATGTTGATCGTTGCATTTGGTGCAATAAGTGCTATCCTGTCGACCTCTCTAGCCTTAAGTTCTCTGTTCTCGATTTTGACAACATCTTTTTTCCCATATACTCCATGGGAATTTATCAGGACACTTACAACTCCATGGGATGAATCCGGCAGTCCGAGTATTTTTAGCACAATTAACGCTTTACCTGAAGTTATGTGATCGATCACAGTTCCATTCTCTATTCTGCGCACTCTTAGTTCTGTTTCAATGTCAGTCATTCTATTGCCCCCATAACCAGTCCTAAAAGTGCCATCCGCACTGGTACTCCGTAGAATGCCTGCTTGAAGTAACAGGCGTGGGGTGTATCATCAACTTCGTTGTCTATCTCATCAACTCTTGGAAGGGGGTGCATGATCTTCAATTCCGGTTTCGCTCCTTCCAATGTTTCCATTGTGACCTTCAGTCTGCTGGCAACCTTCTGGTATTCAGCCGGGTCCGGAAATCTTTCTTTCTGTATGCGTGTCATGTAAAGCACATCAACATCATTGATAGCATCCTCAATGGAATCTGTTTCAACGACTTTTGCACCTCGCGCTACAATATCACTGATTATTTCATCTGGCATGCTTAGTTCTTTTGGTGATATCAGTGTTATATGGGCACCGTAATGGGATAACGCATAGCAGAGGGAATGGACTGTCCTTCCATATTTCAGGTCCCCGGCCAGTGCAATTTTTATTCCTTCAAGGTGGCTTTCACGTTTTATGGTATAAAGGTCAAGCAATGTTTGTGTTGGATGATGACCTGCGCCGTCTCCTGCATTAAGAATGGGTACTCTTGAAAACTCAGATGCAAGTTGTGCAGCCCCTTCTTTTGGGTGACGCAACACAATAGCATCAGCATACCCATCAACAACTCTCATGGTATCTGCAAGTGTTTCTCCTTTGACTATGGAACTTGCATCTACGGAACCCAAGCTCAGTACGTCTCCTCCCAGCCTTAGCATTGCAGTTTCAAAGGATATCCTGGTCCTTGTACTTGGTTCAAAAAAGAGGACTGCAAGGATTTTTCCGGCAAGAAGGTCTGATTTCTGTTTCCCCTGTGCAATGGTCTCCATTTTTTCAGCCACATTGAGGATATGGTCGATCATTTCTCTTGAGAACTCCCTCATGGAAATGATATGTTGGTCCTTGAATTTCATTGATTACAAAAGGCATTACATGGGATATAATAGTTGCCTGATGTCCAGCGTTCATTTCACAATATACAATTTTTGTGTGATTAAATTTATAGGTTCTTAAGTATTTTAGTAGTGTAAGTATTTCCAAAGGTGATCATATTAAACCAATCATTCAAGTCGCACTTGACCTTTTAGAAACGGACAGAGCAATACAGATAGCAAAAGAATCCCTTGAAGGGGGTGCTGACTGGATAGAAGTTGGAACGCCCCTTATAAAAAGCGAGGGAATGGATACCATACGACAGATCAGGGATAACTTTCCCGACAGGACAATCATTGCAGATATGAAAATAGCAGACACCGGCTCAATGGAAGTTGAAATGGGTGCTAAGGCAGGTGCGGATATTGTAGTTGTACTTGCCAGTGCTGACGATTCCACCATCCTAGAAGCGATACGTGCCGCAAAGGAATATGGTGTGAGAATAATGGCAGATCTGATATCTGTCAATGACCCTGTTTCCCGCAGCATCGAAATGGAAAAGCTGGGTGTTGATTACATTAATGTGCATGCTGGCATAGACCAGCAGATGGAGGGTCAGGATTCACTTGCCATTATGAAAGAAGTTGTGGCACAGGTCAGCATTCCAATTGCAATAGCAGGTGGACTTGATGCGGCATCGTGCTCTGAAGCTGTTGTTGCTGGTGCGAACATTGTGATAGTTGGCGGTAATATTGTTCGCTCATCTAATGTAACTGCATCAGCAAAAGCTATTCGGCAAAGTGTTGACTCTCCTTGTGCAGCACCGATACTCAAAAGCTCTCCCGACGAAGAGATCCGTAAGATACTGGAAGGTGTTTCCACTCCTAATATTTCCGATGCCATGCACCGCAAAGGTGCTATGCAGGATATCTTTTCTATGTTGCCCGGAAAAAAAATGATCGGTACTGCGGTAACAGTACAGACTTTCAAAGGTGACTGGGCAAAGGCAGTGGAGGCCATAGATGAGGCAAATGAAGGGGATGTAATTGTCATTTACAATGGTAGCAGGCATGTTGCGCCCTGGGGCGGCCTTGCAACCCTGAGTTGTCTTAACAAGGGCATAGCAGGTGTTGTCGTGGACGGGGCGGTCAGGGATATAGATGAGATCCGTAAAATAGGGCTGCCTGTATTTGCAAGCAGCAATGTTCCCAATGCAGGTGAGCCGAAAGGATTTGGTGAGATCAATTCTGAGATCGTCTGTGGAAACCAGTCCGTAAGCCCTGGTGATTATATCATCGGAGACGACAATGGCGTAGTGGTAATTCCAAAGGAACGTGCTTATGAAATTGCCAGACGTGCCAAAGAGGTCGAGAAGACTGAACAGCGTCTTTCTGAAGAGATCCGCAGGGGTTCAACTCTGTCAGAGGTCATGAAACTTAAGAAATGGGAGAAACACTGAAATGTTCGAAATACTTAAAGTTCTTGCATGCATGCCTTTTTTATTGTATGCCTGTTACGCTGATATAAAAACCCGCCGTGTGGCCAATGAAGTATGGGTCATGATGTTCGGTGTCGGGTTCATCTTCATAATGTATGATCTTATGACATATGGTCTTCCATATCTTATACGCAACATTCTTTCTTTCATATTCATATTTGCTTTTGTATACATGCTTTTCCAGTTTGGTGCTTTTGGCGGAGCGGATGCAAAGGTGTTGATGGTAATTTCACTGATAATCCCCACGTTCCCGGTAATTACCATAGGTTCGACTTCATTTCCACTTGAAGGGATTCCACCTATCGATTTGTTTGCCTTTAGTGTATTTGGTAACTCCATAATACTTACAGTAATAGTTCCAATAGGGCTCTTCCTATATAATCTGATAAAGAATCCTTCGGAATCTCTAAGGCGTCCCTTCTATATGTTCATTGGTTACATCATGCCGATATCAAAGCTGGAAAAAGGACATTTCCGTCTGATCGAATCATATAGCAGGACAAAGGATGGTATCAAGTTCAAATTCTCCCGATCAGGTACTGAACTTAGTTCTGATGTTATATCCGAGCTGAAAAGTTACCACAAGGAAGGCAAAGTAAAGGAAGGTGTCTGGATAACCCCCGGGCTCCCATTCATGATTCCGATAACTGCAGGTTTTATCACTGCTGTGATTTTTGGAGATCTTATATTTTATCTTACAATGCAGTTCATGATGATGTGAACTGCTTTTTTTATTATTTTTTTTGTAACTATTCAGCCTGATAAAAACGCTATCTATAACAATCTTGACAAAAAGTTGAAATGTAAATTTCATTATGAACATTTATTTTGATTGTTATTATTGATTGCTTTTTTGATTGTTAGATTGTTAGATTGTTAGTGGACAGATATCTCCATTTCGATGAAATCAGCACCAATAGGCAGATTGTGCTAGGCTGAATAGTTACCTTTTTTTTGTAAACTTGGTCTAATTCATCCTGGGGATTCCAAGGTTCGCCCAAAAAGGCATTTGCTGAAACCTGCAAATAATTGGAATGAGCATTGTTTTGTATCATTTTCTCATTAAGAGGGATCGATACACATTTTCTATTTCATCATCAGAAAAAACGCCGCCGAGTTTATCTTTAATCATTTTGACAATGTCTTCTTCCAAGGCATCCATTGTCCTTAGCAGCAGTTCTTTTTCAAGCTTTGGTTTTGAACTTGCCGGAGGTGCAGATGCAAGAGGTTTTATTGTTTTCTTTTGCACTTCCTTTTCCAGGAGTTCTAATTCATGTTCTACATGCTTATTTCCTTCAAGTTCATCACGATGTTTCGCAATTTCTTTCAGGAAGTACTTTCCGTATTTCTTGAGCTTGTACTCTCCGACACCTGTGATCTTCAACAGTTCTTTATCATTTTCAGGCTTTTTAGTGGCCATTTGGCGAAGACTTGTATCAGCAAATATGATATATGGTGGCACATCCTGCATCTGGGCCATGGATATACGCAATTCTTTAAGTTTCTCAAAAAGGTCTTTGTCTGGATCATTACTTACCTTCCGGTGTAATGCAGAAGCTGGGTGTGGTATTTCTTCTGTTTCAGGAGACTGTGTCACCGGTTCATAATCGGCCTGCTCCTTCTCGTCTACTTTTCGTGTAAAGCTCACCATTCTTTTGCCGGACAGGACTTCCTCGCTCTTCCTGTTAAGTTTGAGCAGGGGATAACGTGCCCCTTCCACTTTGATGACATCCTGGCGTAGCATATCCCGGGCCATGTCCATCCAATCAGCTTTAGGATACATATCGCCTTGACCATAACTTTTGAGAAGCTGATGTTTCTTGTCTGTGATCTTTTTTGCCCGGCTACCTGTAAGTACATCAATGACATGGTTCATGCCAAATCTCTGGTCAAGTTCCTTTATACAATTTATAAGCAGCTTTGCATCATTTGTTCCGTCAACCTCTATACGTGGCTGCAGGCATACATCGCAGTTCCCACAATTCTCCTTTGCAGTCTCTTCCCCGAAATAGCTTAGCAACACTTTTCTGCGGCAGATGTTACTTTCACAGTAGTCCACCATTTCGCTGAGTTGCTTAAGGGCAATGTCTCTCTCTTCCTTCTTGTCCTTCTGTTTGATGAAATATTCGATTTTGAACCTGTCACCCCGGCTGAAGAAAAGCACGCACTCGCATTCAAGTCCATCCCTGCCTCCTCTGCCGGTTTCCTGGTAGTAGCTCTCGAGATTCTTTGGAAGGTCATAGTGAATAACAAAACGGACATTAGGTTTGTCGATTCCCATGCCAAAGGCAATGGTGGCGACAATGATACTGACCCTGTCCTTTATGAACATCTCCTGATTCTTTTCCCGCTGGCTGTCTTTAAGCCCTGCATGGTATGAGAGAGCATTGAATCCATCTCTTCGGAGTTTCTTAGTAAGGGTGTCAACTGTCTTTCGGCTCTGGCAGTAGATTATACCGTTTTCTCCTTTCTTCTTTCTCAGATACTGGAGTAAATTATCATATGTGTCCTTCTTTGCTCTGACCTGATAGAAAAGATTTGCACGGTCAAAACTTGCAACATATGTTTTGCCGTGGCTGATGCCAAGTTGATTAATTGTATCTTCTCTGACTTTAGGGGTGGCTGTTGCGGTAAGTGCAATGATGGGTACTTCGGGGAACTTTTTCTTCAGAAAATTGAGTTTGCGATATTCCGGTCTGAAATCATGTCCCCATTCGGATATACAATGACTTTCGTCAATTGCAAAAAGACTTACTTTCAGGCTCTTTAGAAGCGTCATGGTACTGGACATGGTCAGCCTTTCAGGTGCCACATACAGTATCTTTATCTCTCCCCTTTTCAGTTCCTCGTGTATTCTTCTGGATTCTGCAGGTTTCAGAGTACTGTTAAGGTATGCTGCATCAACTCCGCTTTGTGTGAGGCTGTCTACCTGATCCTTCATAAGGGAAATAAGGGGTGAAACAACTACTGTAATGCCATCTTTGAGCAGGGCCGGGAGCTGGTAGCAAAGTGACTTACCTCCGCCTGTTGGCATAAGTACAAAAGTGTCCTTGTCATTGAGAACATCGTTAATTATGTCTTCCTGAAGAGGACGAAAATCAGAATATCCAAAGTATTTCTGGAGAGTCTTATGCATTTTGAGACCATACTTGTTTTCCTGCATATATGTAAGCGCTGTATTTAATTGTCTGCTAAGCAGGGTGAAAGTATTTGGTGGATTTTTTTCTCTCTGCTAAGTCTCTTATCTTCGGGAGAGCATTAATATGTACGAAATACTATTTCAGGGGAAATCATATTTTTGGAGTTCTCATTCATGGTAAAAGTAGACAAATTCATTCCTGAGGCAATAGAAAAGATTCAGCAGCAGATTAATGGCCCTGCCATCATAGCACTTTCAGGCGGCGTGGACAGTTCCGTCTGTGCTGTTCTTGCACACCGTGCAATTGGCGATAAACTGACACCTATATACATAGACACAGGCCTGATGCGAAAAGGCGAGACTGCGAGGATCAAGGAAATATTCTCTGACATGAACCTTCAGGTAGTGGATGCAAAAGACCGTTTCCTCTCAGCTCTTGCAGGCATAGAGGACCCTGAAGAGAAGCGCAAGGCAGTCGGTGAGGCTTTTATACGTGTTTTTGAAGATGAAGCAAAGTTACTGAAGGCTGAGTATCTTATACAGGGAACCATCTACCCTGACAGGATCGAATCAGAGGGTGGCATAAAATCACACCACAACGTAGGCGGTCTACCTTCTGTTGTGGATTTTAAAGCAATTGTGGAACCAATAGATGATCTGTACAAGGATGAGGTCCGCGAGCTTGCCCGTGCGCTGGAACTCCCGGATGAGATATCCGAGAGGATGCCTTTCCCGGGTCCTGGTCTTTCAGTAAGGATCGTGGGCAAGGTCACAGAGGAACTAATAGAAGTTGTAAGAGAAGCCAACGCAATTGTTGAGGAAGAACTTGTAAAGCAGTTCCATCCATGGCAGACCTTTGCCGCAATTGTTGGCAAGGGCACAGGTGTCAAGGGTGACGTGAGAGTTCACGGCTGGATCGTTGCTGTAAGGGCAGTAAGTTCAAGGGATGGCATGACCGCAGAAGCAATGGAGCTTCCATGGGAAGTTCTCAGGAAGATCGAATCAAGGATAACTGCACAGATACCATCTGTTGCCAGGGTCCTGTATGATATTACTCCAAAGCCGCCTGCTACAATAGAGTTCGAATGAACAATTTATTTATACAAGAGTTCAGGCAAATGTCACTTAATAAAGCAGTTCTTGATATTCGTAACCGTCAGAGGATAAAACCATCTCCTTCCAATGAGCCTGCTGCAGCGTGGACTGGAAAGGATGTTCTTGGTACCGGGCAGATAGATACCATCACTATAATTTTCAAGACATCAGGGTGCTGGTGGGGCAAGGCAGGAGGGTGTACCATGTGCGGCTATGTCTATGACAGTGCACAGACCGTTCCATCTGATGATGATTTGATGGCCCAGCTTTCCCGGGCAATGAGGAAAGCTTCGAACTTTGATAGGTTCATGGTCAAGATATTCACTTCAGGTAGTTTCCTAGATACAAAAGAAATACCCCTTGAGGTACGACACAAGATACTTGCTGGGCTTGATGCAGACGAAAGGATCGTAAAAGTGCTGGCTGAAACACGTCCGGAGTTTATAACCGAGGAAAATGTAAAGGATTGTGTAAGTACTCTTAAAAACACGGATTTTGAAGTTGCAACGGGTCTTGAGACAAGCTCAGATAGCATTCGTAAACAATCCATTAACAAAGGTTTTACTTTCAAGAATTTCACCGATGCTGCCACAGTGGCAAGAGCAAATGGTGCAACAGTCAAATCCTATCTGATGCTAAAGCCGCTATTCCTGTCTGAAAAAGAGGCATTGGAGGATATTGTAAAGACCGTGCATGATGCTGCACAGTATTCGGATACGTTCTCTATCAATCTCTGTAATGTCCAGCGTGGCACATATGTGGAATATCTCTGGGAAAGGAAACAGTATCGTCCTCCCTGGTTATGGAGTATTGTCGAGATATTGAAAAGAACAAAGGAAGAGTTCCCGGATATGATTATCACATCCGATCCAGTGGGCGCAGGTTCTAAAAGAGGTCCTCGTAACTGCAGACAGTGTAGTCATGCCGTTGCAGATGCGATCAGACTGTTCTCCCTCACGCAGGATCTCTCATGCTTTGATCATCTTTCCTGTGACTGCAAAGATCTTTGGGAGCAGGTCTTAGAACTCGATGACCACACATTTGGCAGTCCGATAACGGATTAAAATTGATTAAGATGAGTTCTTACGATTAATGGGGCGTAGGGGTAGAGAAAGCCCTCGACTTTGGTCGTGGGATGAATCGTACTCTACCTCTTAGTTAATCTAACTTAAACATTACATTTTTTAGCAATTAAACCATATTAAGGTATAATGCGTAAGACATACAAGTTCCGCATCTATCCTAATAAACCACAACAGAGACAGATGGAGCGCAGCTTAGAAATATGCAGGCAAATTTATAACCGTACTTTAGTGGAACGAAAAGCCGCTTATGATGAAAGAGGAGAAACTCTATCAAAGTACACTCTTAACAAACTACTCCCCGAATGGAAAAAAGAGAATCCTGAATACAAAGAAGTATTCTCTCAGACCCTGCAAGAGATATAGGAAAGAATAGACCTTGCTTTCAAACACTTTTTCAGACGTGTGAAGAACGGAGAAAAGCCCGGATATCCACGATTTAAAGGCAAAGGTTGGTACGATAGCTTCACGTATCCTCAAATAGGCTTTAAACTTCGAGGAAGCGACTTATGTCTCTCTAAAATCGGCAATGTTCGTGTAAAAGTACATCGGGAGATTGAAGGTGACATTAAAAGAATCATCGTAAGACGTTCCACATGTAAAAAATGGTATGTTTCTATAACAACAGAGTGTGAGGACAAAGAGATTCCAAAACGAACTATGGAACACAT
>JAVEPM010000197.1:0-3776 GCA_034008115.1 Methanolobus sp. | reverse complement strand
CAAGAAAATTTTGAACAATTTATAGATGGACTATCTGAAGAAGAAAAAGCTAAATTAATGGCTGAAGAGCCTTCTACACCAGAGCCTACACCAGAACCTACACCAGAGCCTACACCAGAGCCTACACCAGAGCCTACACCAGAGCCCACACCGGAACCTATACCTGAATCAGTAGAAGAAGCTGCAAAATTAGAAAAACAGGGTGTTGAACTTCCTACTGAGGAAGTAATGACAATACCGACTTCGCCTCCTAGAGCTCCAAAAGCTTTATCATATACTGAGTTTCATCAGGCTTATCATGAAATGAAAATGGCTCTTAATAAAGGAGATATAGTTAAAGCTAGACAATATGCATTAATAGCATCAGAGGCAGCTGTCACTGCTAAACTAGACGTTATGAAAGCTAATATGACAGACCCTGATTATATAATGCAGCATTATGGAGCTTCGGAAGCCTTTGCAGAACAATTGGCCGAAGAAAATTTAAAATCAGGTATATATGACAAAAACAGATTATTATATGAAGATCCTGAATACATTAAAAGTCAAGCCGTGATGTATGCAGATGGGATTCTAGATCGAGGCAAAACTGATTTAGAAAAACCCTTTGCAGTAGGCTTTTCAGCCTTCACAGATACTTTGGCTGATATATTTTCTTCCGGAATACCGATTAATCAGTCTGAAATATTTCCACCACATCCTGCAGAAGTCGCTCTTGGAGCTGTACCTTTTGCTCTTTTTGGTCAAGCTGGTTTAGAAGCTGGTGCGAAATGGTTACCAAAGGCTCGAGGTAAAGTACCTAGATATATACAAAAATCATTGTCAGAAATGACAGATTTAAGCTATGGTATTACTGGTATATCTGCAGCAGGTCAGTCTTATTTTTCTGATCCTTGGTTTAGTCAAAAAATAGCAGAGGCTGAACAAAATCATAGTACAACTGACGTAGCATTTTGGAAAAGTGCTCAGATTCTCTGGAATTTTCTAGGTATGAGTATTATAGAATCAGCATCTGAAGCTGGTATTAGATCAGCCTATAGAGCTTTTTTTAAAAATCCAGATGCTAGTAAGTTTCATTTAACTCATTTATATGAGAATCAAATTGCTCATGATTATTTAGTAGAACTAACTCGAATGGATCCTACCAAAGCTGAAACACGTGGTAGAATATTCGAATTAATTACCTACTTGGATAATCATTCGGCGGACTTTTCATATGAAGGTAAAGTAGCATGGGCTCGTCAACGAGCCAGCTTAATGCCTTATTTACCAGAAATGCTTGACAAAAGATTCGACGAGTTCTACGATAGATATAAGCATTTCTATGAAGCAGGTATACCTGAATATCAAGATCCTGAAGTACAAATGAATTCAGTAGGTCTAGTTAAACATTTCAGAGAGCAATATGAAAGTTTAGTATATGGTCCTAATAATGCAAATTATGAAACTGCAGTTAAACAGTATGCTGAAAGTTTAAATGAAAAAATTGATAAGATTTGGTTAGATATGCAAAAAGGCGGCCATAAATTTTGGGGCGCTGATGGTAAATTAAGTGATGAATATCGCGCTTTACTAGTTCATCAATACGAAAAACAAAATATTCCAGGAGAAGTATTTGATATTTTATATGATATAAAAGATATTAAAAAATTCGATCCTGCTATTATAAAAGGACAACTTACTGAAATAGCAGAAGAGCATCAAGAAGAATTATTTAGGCATTACATAAATTTAACTTTACCAAGTTATATAGGCCGAACTGCTGGATTTGATCCTAAGCGTTCTAAAATAGTCGCTGAATTAATGGAAAATAAGTATGCTGAGTACTGGGCTCAAGCTAAGGCTTATATGGCTACTTTAGGTGATCCAGACTCAAAAATAGTAGGATATGCTTCTGAAGAAGTTAAGATATTAATAGATAGATGGGACCCAGCATTAGATTTTAATGAGAAGAATTTTCGAGAGCATGTAGCTTTATTGGTCGAAGAAAAAGTATTAGGTGATTTAGTACCTAATGCACCGACTTATGGAACACCTATTGGTCTTTCAAGAACGAAAACTGAAGTACAATTAGGTACTCCTTTTTATCAGATTCATGGAGCTGGAACTTTTGAAATAAGTAAGCCTACGCCTACAGGTAAGCGACCTACAGTCTCTCCTTTAATTCCGCATCAACGTTTAGCACATGGTAGTGATATCTTAAGGCAGACTATAGGATTATATACTATAACACGTCCTAAACCGATAATAAAACACCTTAAGCGTACACCGCGATCGCATACAATAGGTTCTACTGCTACAGTATATTCAACAAATCAGATGTTAAATACCCTATTGGGTATTGGATATAAAAATGCAAGATTGGTTGATTTAGCCGAAGACACTAATATTTTACGATTATCTGCTTTATTAGGTTTAGACCCTAAGACTTTTGATATAGATTTAGAATTACCAGAGTTACAAAATATACTATTGAATAAGCTTTCTACAGCTCCATTACATGAGCGCCAAGTTATAGATGAAGCTTTATATACTCTTAGTACTCAACTAAGAGAATTTGTTCCTCCTGTATTCAAACAATCTATTGAATCAACTAATATTAATCGATTACGTGAAATTGGCCAAGATCCCTCAATTGCTCCAGAAATAAAGACCGCTGCTTATAATCTTATAAACCTAGAAAATAAACGTTTAGGTCCTGTCAACCAAAGAAATATTGCTTCATGGGACATAACTCCTGAAGAGCGAACTTTAATTGAAACTGTTGCTGCATGGGATATTGTAGATGCTGAAGCTCCTATTGAAGATATTAAAAGGCCTTTAATAGCCTATTTAGATAGCACTGTTAATGATCCAACAAAGTTACCTGGTCCTGATGCTAATACTGATGTTCGTTTAGGTCAAATATTAGAATTACGTCGATACTTAGATGACCCTGATAAATTAGGTAAAATAGGTATCAGAGATGACGATTTTGTATCTTTACAAGACTTTAAAGAGGCTCTTCCAACAGAATTACGCTTATTAGTCGATGAATGGGAAGGCAGTTTATCTATTGATCCTGCTGATACATCAGTAGAACAGATTACAGCATTACTAACATATAGAGAACAATTTGTATCAGATCCCGAATTAAAAAAGCGTATACATAAAGTGCTAATGCACTTACCGTCGGATAGTACTATTGGGTATAAAAAACCTGATCTTACAGATGATGAGCTTGAAATAATAAAGGAATCAAGGGCTAAAATACATAAATATTTTGAAACTCAAAGGGCTATAAAAAGACCTGAAGTTCCGCCCTTAACTTTTCCTATGACTCCGATTTTAGCTTCTCAATGGCAAGTTACTCTTGAGCGGAATGCTAAAATTTTTAATGAAGTAATGACTGCTCAAATGAAAATAGATGTAAATTCAATTGATGCAGAAGAAGCTTTAGTTATTTCTAAATTAGCTCTACACTCAGTACCAACTGGCCAAGTAGAAACTCGTACACAAATACAACAAATGGTTAATTTATTAACTAAGCATATTGAGCTTAAAAAATCTGAACATGCTAGGTTAGTAAAAGAAGCCCAACAAAAATATCCTACCCTCAAAGAGTATAAAGCTCAAGCAGCCCTTACGGAATATAATCGAGATAAAGCTGTTGAGAATATAAAGAAAGAATTACAGCGACAATTAAGTCCAGAAACTTATGAAACCGCTGTTAAATATATAGATTCAAGATTTGAACAAGCTATTGATGAAAGTACTGGTGAACACATATCTACAAT
>JAVEPM010000196.1:0-3779 GCA_034008115.1 Methanolobus sp. | reverse complement strand
GAGTAAAAAGATCAGTTGATTCCTTTAGTTTGGGTAGATCCTGATCAAAATAGTTGTAGTAGCTTATCATCAAGTATTGTATTGTTTCTGTTCGTTGTTGAACATCAAATTTGTCGATGATTGAAGAAATATATTCAATGAATGGAGCTCCATCATTGGGATTTCTCTCTCCAAAATTTGATAGCAGGTACAGGTAATCCATATTGCTTTCATTGGCCATTTTACTCACTACTTTTGACATGGATTGGCATACATTTACGTTTTGCGTAAAATTGGATGAACAATTATTCAACATATGATTCAGACCTGTTAATCGGTATTCTTCAGGGAGAGCTTTTAAAACACCAATGTAACTCTCAAGTAGTCGTTGTTTTTCGTTGTATGTTGATGCTTTAGAAACATTATATGCTTTTCCCAGTTTCTCTTCAACACTTGCCTCTGTTGTATTCCAATGTCGGAATCTTTCCTCCTTATAATAGGTCCAATACCGTTCTCCGTAAGGATAAGTCCAGTAACCAGACCCGGACCAGGAATATTTTGAAGGAGGGATTAGGGTTTCCAGGGTTTTGATGGATGCATCATATGTTTCCTTCCCTTCAAGATTTTCATTTACCTGTTCCGTTAATTGTTCAGTATCTGTTTGATGTGATTCCTCAACAATAGGAGGAACTTCAGTTTGATTTTCATCTTCTGTTATGAGTTCATTTAGTGTGACAGCTACGGGTGCAGGATATTGCTGTTTTTCCGGGTAGGGTTGTTTTTTTACTTTTCTCTCGGAAGGGGGTATTACACTCCAGAGGAAAATGAGGAGACTTACCGCAATAGCAATTGTTGAGAGAGCAATGAAAAGATGCCAAAAAATCAGTGAGAGATTAAAAACATATTTGTTTTCAATTTTTGTAAAGTAATTCGTTTTCATACGATAGTTTTTTTGGTATGGATGGGTTTGCCAATTAGTAATGTGGCGGGATTAGAAGCAGTGACCTGTGAAGCTACTATAGAAGTTTGATATGTAGTACTTCACCGGCCACGCCATCTTCGTAATTGTGCTGTTATAAAGATATCGTCTTTGGCTCTTTTGGATAACAGATGGAGGATTACATTTTGTATTCTACTCCTCATCTTAAGTTGCTTATCCTCCGTCCGTTATCTGCAAGTGTTATTTAAATTCAACCACATCAGCTGTCACCGTACATTTAACTACCCTGTATAATATTCCAAGATAAGAGGTTGTTTTAAAGTTAACAGTTAGATTTGTAAATGTTTGGTTACTCTTAAGAGTATTGGACGCAAGCATATCTTGCTTTGCATCTTCGACTAATGCATCTTTTGAAAATCCACCAATACCCAAAACATAAGTTACAGTAGCCTCCCCTTTAATGTTTTGCTTTACATATGAGAAATTTGCAGAGCTTAATGCTGCAGAATTTAACATATAACCACTGTGTAAAGCTGCACAACTCGAAAAGATAATTGCAATTGTTATTGCAAAGACTGTTTTTAATAATACTTTTTTCATTTCAATAATTTTTAATTTCCCTACTCATAAGGCTTTTCGATACGCCCCCACTTTAGTAACTGAGTGAGTCAGTTCCGTTTTTTTTGTGGTCTCTGGTCTCCACATTTATTTTTCTTGTTTGTTATCAACATCTCATAAGAACTACCAAAAATCAATCATTAGAGGTTTTCCTGTCATTCTCATTCTCATTCTGTTGTGTCGTTTCTTAAAACATCTAATAACATTCAAATAATCAAACATATGGCCGAAACAATTGAGATAATTTTGTATGCCTGATAATTAATTTTTATAATTAGAGATGATCTTTATCTCATGATTGGAATTAAAATGGCTTAATATTGCTTCCTCTCCACTCGTTACCTTACATAGTGAATAGTTTGGATACACTTTTGTAATTTCCAGTTCGCCAATGATTGAAGCTTCTGATAGCGTCCCACTATAAACATTAAAAGGCAATTTTCTTTTTGCTCCATTTTCTGATCCGACGGGTATTTTAACGGTTTTGGCCTGATTGCCTTTCATACTTGTAATTTCAGCAATTACAGTTTGAATTGGAAAGCATTTATACATGAAACTTTCACTATCAGCTTTTTTTATACCTTGTCTAAAAGCCCTCTGTTGATCTCCATAATAAGTTGTGAAAAGTGTTTTTTTGTCTCCACTGTTATACTTATCTTCAAATAGTTTTTTATTTTTATTATCATACAATCTTATCTTGTAAGAGCAATTTCCTGTATACATAGTCCCACCAGACTCTTCACTATATTTACCTTGGGTAAAGTATTCCAATTCAAAGAATTCAATTGTATATGAAACATATTCATCGTAAAAGGGAGTTGCGTCGTTGACCATAACGAGCCGATTCTTCATGCTGTTGATTATATTTGCAGCCATTTGAATTTTCCCATCATCATTTCCCAAATATTTATCAATGAATTTCACTTTAACAAATACTTTATTTTTTTCAATGCCATTTAAATAATAGAATAAAATGGCATCGTTACCAAGGTTGGAAACTAAATTTGAAGGATCTTTTGTTTGCTCATGGATCAATACATCATTTTTGAATAGTTTAGTGATACTGACTCCATTGGGATCCCAGAAAACAGAAATGCTGTCCTTTTTTCCATCTTTATAATATTGCTCAGATGTCTTGAATGAATTTTCATCCCAGGTCGTCAACAATCCGTTTAGCATTCCATTACTATAGACAACTTCCGATCTTTTCTTGCCATCTTGCCAATACTCAGTAATCAATCCATCAAGGGTGCCTTGTTCATTTTGATTACCAACGTATCTTAATTCTCCTGACTCATAGTATTGTTCATACTTCCCGGTGCCGTATTTTTTTAAAAAAAGTTTGTTGTTCTTGTAGGTATCACGTTCAGTTACTTCTCCTTTATCATCCAGTATCTTGTACTCTCCATCTGCAACCTTCCCATCAGAATATGAGATTTCTCGCTTAAGTTTGCCGTTATTATGCCATTCTCGAAATAACCCAGATGGACTTCCCTTGATGTAATTTAGTTCTACTTTTTTTTGTCCATTGTTATACCACTCCGTCCAGACACCGTTTCTGATACCCATTGCATAACTTACTTCTGATTTCTTTTTTCCATCATTATAGTACTCCGTAAATTTTCCATTTTTATACCCATTCCTGAATACTCCCAATTGTTTGTTTGTCTTTTCATCAACTAATAAACCGGTGAATCGAGAGCCATTAAAATAGGCAATGTCTCCTCTGTATGTAATCTCTCTGGGATAGGCAGGAAGCAAGTCTTGCTGGGAATAGCAATGTGCAAAGTACACCAATGCGATGATAACTGAAAGGAGTGTTTTCATTACTACTGTTTTTCAAGAAAATGTATGAACCTTATATTGTGTCGATCTTTTTTGTTATTTCCAACATCAAGCAATAGTGTGTAATTCTGGTCTCCCTTTTTAAAAATGTTCTATGACTTCATTTACAAATATAGGTTAAATAATGCTGACTGAGTAGGGTTAAGATGTTATTATTCAGGCTAATTCATGATAAGGCTTGATTCATTCATTGTTTGGTGTAATCTGTTGATTGGTTTGCAATTTTTTTTTCCATAATATTGAAAAAGGAATAACTATCACATACTGAAATAATACTTATGAGTACCAGTGGAGGAGAGTTCACAAGCTTATAACCTGCCAATTTTAGTTCAAAAAAATAGATAAAGTGGCCCATTTCCTGCATCCCATAGTTTCCCTTTAAGAGGATCTCGTATTA
>JAVEPM010000195.1:0-3830 GCA_034008115.1 Methanolobus sp. | reverse complement strand
CCGCTGTATCAGCCTCCCAATGCCCTGGTGTCTCACGTTATAGTGGACCCCAATGTCAAGACAGCTTTACTACTAGCGAGTAGAGAAAAATATTAAGATATATATGATGAGCCCAGAAAATAGAACAACTATTGAAGGATAAATAAGGTGGGGACAAGCTCCTTGAAGAAAAATCAAAGGAGGCATAGAGTTCCATCATGCGCAAACGACACGACAAGGAATTCAAGGCGAAAGTCGCCATTGAGGCTATGAAGGGCGAGAAGACTCTTCAGGAACTGGCACTGCAGTTTGAGGTTCATCCGAATATGATTGCTCTTTGGAAGCGGCAGTTGATTGAACAGGCTGCGCAGCTCTTTGAAAAAGCAGGGAAGGGAAACGCTGAAGCGGAAGTCGCAGAGCGCAAGACTGATCAGCTATTTAGACAGATAGGCCAGCTTCAGGTCGAGAACGACTACCTAAAAAAAAAGTACAAGCAACTGTACGGGAGCGAGCCGAAGTTATAGAGCCTGATCATCCAAGACTGTCAATCAAAAGACAGTGTGAGATCCTAGCTGTCAGCCGGTCAGCCTACTACTACAAACCAGGCCAAACCGACGACGAGCGTGAAATAGCAATACTGAAGGCTATCCTTGAAATACTTGGGGTCCGACCATTCTACGGCTACCGCAAGGTAGCGTGGCAACTGGCCGACCTGGGTGTTACACGTAAACAGGTTCGCCGTATTATGAAACGGGCAGGATTGCGTGCCATTTATCCAGGTAAGAAGACGAGTATGCCATCGAAACATCACAGGAAGTATCCTTACCTTCTGCGAGGCAAGAAGATATGGCTACCGAATCAAGTCTGGGCAACTGACATTACGTATATCAAGCTTACTGGCGGTCATGTGTACCTGGTGGCGATCATTGACGTTTACTCGCGGAAGATATTGTCGTGGCAGATTTCAAATACGCTTGATTCAGAGTTCTGCATCGCGGCCCTAGAAGAAGCTATTGCAATCTATGGAGTGCCAGCTATCTTTAACACGGATCAGGGTTGCCAGTTCACATCAGAAGCATTCACAGCCACTCTTGATGGCTATGGCATTAGGATCAGCATGGATGGTGTAAATCGCGCTTTAGATAATATCTACATTGAGCGATTCTGGAGGTCGCTGAAGTACGAGGATATCTACCTCAATGATTACCGAACTCTAAGCGAGCTGAAGGAAGGAATCAAACGGTACATGGGTTTCTACAACAATGAGCGATTCCATGCATCACTTGAGTATCTGACACCGAACCAAATGTATGAGAGGAAATTCCAGGAGATAGAGATCGGATTACGTGCTGTTGCTTAAAAACACTAAAGAGGTTGATTCCACCTTATTACCTACAAAAATATGTGTTGACAGAAGGGCTCAGCATATAAGCCACCTCTATGAAACAGTATAGCAG
Source organism: Methanolobus sp. (assembly GCA_034008115.1). Classification (GTDB taxonomy): domain Archaea; phylum Halobacteriota; class Methanosarcinia; order Methanosarcinales; family Methanosarcinaceae; genus Methanolobus. The sequence goes on along the minus strand of JAVEPM010000195.1, from coordinate 2,394 downwards.
TCCTGAATCTTGATCTACTTTTGAACCCACATGCACGAGCTTTTATTTTCTGGATCGTTGCGTTTATTGATTCAGCTATCGCATTTGTAGCTTTTAGTCGTATTGCATTCAGGATTCCCCAAAGATGTGATCGTACCATTTTGCCAACCTTTTTCATTGGTTCTAAACGACAACGCGCGATCCATCCCAAAAGGGCAAGCCAATTTTTCTTGGCTACTCCTTCGTAACTATAGGACCAAAGACATGACGCCGCTTCTTTAATCCGCCATGCCCTGGCAGTTTTTAGGTTCCTTCTGGTAAGTTTCAGGAAGGTATTCCTATGCCGATAACCGCCATTTTTTTTAGTCCTCAACCAGTCATGCTTAGTTCTATTCAGCGGGCTGTCTTTCTTTCCAAATGTGCGATGCTCAGTGGCTCTTACCTTATCCAAGGCCTTGCCAAAATACCCTGCTACATGGAAACGGTCAAAGCATATCTTAGAATCTGCATCGTCGATTGATTCCTTGACTGCGTTAATAAAGGGATCCCACATATCCATGGAAACGGACCTAATCTCGCTCAGGATATGTTTATTCTCTTCTAGCCAAGACTTTAAAGTCTTTTTTTTACGATCATCCAGCACATCAATTACATGGCCTTTCTCTCGATCTACGATAACCGTCACATATTCATGCCTTTTTTGGAAAGAAGTCTCATCAATGGCAAGTTCCTTGACGCTTTCATTCTTACGGCGTGCAAGCCCGCGGTCAACTGAACGGGTCATTATTCCCCATGCTTCATCCCAGCTTATTTTGAGACGGGCTCTCACATCGTTGGTAGATGCTGCGCGAAGCCAAGATATCGCTAAGGCTTCGAACATTGCGGTGAACCTACTTCCTGTTTCAGCCCATGGAACGGAAACTTGCCGTATTTTATGTTCTGAGCACTCGATTCTGGGTACATCGGCTTCAATAATCGTGATAAACCCACAAGAATCAAGATGCCGCCACTGACGTTTCCGGTGATCATATACAGCGCTTTCGTTATTGCATTCAGGGCACTTAAATTTAGTTCCCTTATCATGATCAAGAGTGACGGTGACTTTCCCTTCAGATGCATTCAATTCGACATTTTTCACGTTCCAAGGCTGGGAAATCCCTAGAAGTTTCTGGTAAAGTTCTCTATCTTCCATCGCTCAAGAATCTCATGTCTACAGATTTTTGTCAGCCCACCCACACGAAAGTCCGAAGCCCCGAATATTTGATATGAATAAAGATTGGATAAATTATCCTCCCAAGAATAAAACCACAGATATCATATTGACAGAAAAGATCGCTGAAACATTTTCTAGCAGCCTAGAAATAAAAAGTCACCTTGATTTTTTGGAGTCTATCAACCTAATTAATGTCAAAATTATAGGAAATTCAGAAACATTTGAGGTTAATGGATATAGAGTTTCCCCTGTACAACTTGGAGAGGATTATTTATATGCATACGACATTTCAGGCTTTGTGAAAAGAGCCTTGGCTGTAGTGGATGAACTAAAGGATTGGATCCCGAGCAAAGAAATTACAGATGCCACATAGGATTTGGTATATCTACCATTAGGCATTGTGGATGTTAATCCAATAACGAAAATAAGAACAATTGGTCCTAATCAACCGATATTAAAAGTAGAACAGGCTTGGCAAGAGACGCTTGAATATATAAAAATGTTAAATAGCAAGCAATTCATCCTAAGTCACATTGAAGAGCCTGATGGCATCACCTATGAAGTAGGCGTAAATTTGGGCGAATATTGTTCTAGCATCACTGGCAAAGATATAAGACTTGCATTTGACATGATGGAATGTGAAATTTAGCCATAGGTTCAATCAGAGTGTGGATTAAACAGGGGATATTCATTTGAAACAATTCATAGAAAAGCATCAACTAGTACTTTTTTTTACCTTCTCAGCTATCCTGGGCTATGCCCCTTGGCTATTAAAGAACAATTAAAATCTGCGGTAAACATAAAGGCTTCAATACTAGAATGTTTAAAAATAGTTTTCCTTCTTGTCTCTATAAATACTTTAACATTGATAGTATCGTATTTTCTCTTTAATGATATTCCCAGCTTTGCCATGCTTAGAACCGAGCCCTTATTAGTACCATTGTTTTTGCTGGCAGTATTATTAGGTGGCCCAATAGTAGAAGAAGTATTTGGACTTCGAGGCTATTCCTTGCCTGTATTATTAAAAACAAAATCACCGTTAACAAGCTCTATAGTTGTTGGCACTTTTTTTGGGGCTTGGCATTTAGTCGAATTTTTTAGGCCCGGATCGACACAATATGCAATAGGACTAGGGTATTACCCCCTTTTTATTATTGCTGAAATTGCTTCGTCAATTTTAATGACATATTTTTATATCAAGA
>JAVEPM010000194.1:0-3845 GCA_034008115.1 Methanolobus sp. | reverse complement strand
GTTCTTGAGAATACCCCTTATTGTCTACACTATGGCTATTGAACCCAACATCAAGTGACTCAGAATAATAACAGCTTGCGAATAAAAACACCTCTTGACAAAACAAACTACATCCTAGGAGTGTAAAACATAAAAATATCAGTTTAGCTTTTAGCGCAACAGAGCAAGATCCCTCTTTACTTTAGCTTAAGAAAGGCAAAAGGAGAATACAATGTCTTACAAAGCATTTTTCACCCAAGATGCTCATGGTTCAGAATCAGGAACCAAGGCAATGAGCAGAATTAAGTATGGAATATGATCTACATGGGAAAAGATATGTATCCGAAAGGGGAAATGTATCAAACTCTCGCACCCAAGCTCTGCTCAAAATCGGTATCAGCTTAGCATGTTTGAATCAACATCCAGGAGTTAATATGAAGCAGGTTCTTTTTCTGGCTACAATGATTATTGGTCTGTCTTTACTGCTTGCAAATCCCACTATAGTCCACGTGCCTGCTCAAGCTTCTACTATTCAGGAAGGGATAGATCTAGTCGCTGACGGGGGAACAGTAATAGTCGCAAGTGGTACCTATAGTGTGAATGAGTTATCCTGGGCGAACAAGCATGTCCGCCTATTAGGATCTGGCAATCCAGTACTCACGAGCGGTTCGCATGCCATTAAGTTGGACTGGAGCGGTATAAACAATACTGATCGAATTCATGGATTCACATTCCAAAACTGTTATGCTTATGATAATGGCCCTGCAATTATGTTACTTGAAGGAGCATCACCACTGGTCTCAAATTGTACTTTCGATGATAACAGGGTGCAGGGTGAATACAACATGCAATTCAATAATCCATCTGGATATGGTGGTGCTGTATTCATTCAAGGTGGTTCAAATCAGTTAAACTCACCCAGATTTGAGAATTGCACTTTTACCAACAACGCAGCGGCTAATGGTAATGGTGGTGGTGCAGTTGCGTTGTTTGGGCCTGCAACATTTCTATCCTGCACGTTTACGGATAACTGGACATCGACAGCTGTGGGCTTTGGCCCTCCCGCATATTTCGCCGCTGGTGCCATCTTGATCTATGGTGATGATTACAATGGAGACATCCTGATTCATAATTGCACCTTTACTGGTAACTCTGGTCAAAATAGAGCCAATGACATATGGGTAGCAGGAAGTAGAGGTATTAATAATCTTACCATTGAGAACTGTACGTTTAATCCAGATACCAGCTATTATTCTGAGCCCGCAATCTGCCTCTTTTATGAAAACATGCCATATTTTGAGGCATCAAGCACAGATTTTGTAATTACCGGGAACACGTTTAAACTCTCAGATAAAGGCGCTGTGTACTTCCATGATTATGCCGGTCGCTGTAGTATGAAATTTAACAATAACGTTATTGATGGGATCGAGGGTACGACCTATGGTTTACATCTCTATTACTATGGTGGGGCTCCTCAGAATCCTGATTACTTCCAGTTTAACAACAACACGCTTCTGAACTTGACAAGTTCGGGATTAGTGCTGTTCAAAGGATCAGACTATACTATTGAAAACAATATATTCCACAACTGTTCTCCTTATGATGTGGAATGGGGTGGTCATACCGGAAATCCCAACCACGCCACTGAAAGCCTGACCATCAATAACTGCTTCTTTAATGATCTTACTAACCATGTTGACACACAGGGTAACGCATATCAGGTGTTCTCAATATCCAACCCGGTTGTGGCTTCGGATCCTCAGCTCGACTCTTATTATCAGCCTCTCTGGACAGCCAGCACCATGTCGCCTTGTATTGATTCCGGTGTTGGTACTGATGAGGACGGCACTCCAGCTGATATTGGAGCCTATCCTGCAGTGAACCATACTCGTGACGTATATACTATGCCAACGAATGGAACCCCGAAATGGATGAGCTTCCCGGTGCTGAACAGGACCACTCCAAGCTATGATATAGCTGAGAATTACTTTGCTCCGATAACGGATGTTGATGTCCTTGATCAAGTGATTTGGAAAGATGGGAATAATCCACCAGAGTCTATGCATATCCAAGAAGGATTGTTGTTAAACGGAGACTCTCCCGTACGAAGTGTCCTTGGTTACAAGATAGAGCTCCAACCTGGAGTTACTCAAGCTATTGAGATCCCAAGCTCTGGCTTTGTACAATCTCCCAATACCGTCATCAATCTATATGCCCATCCCGCTGGATCTTCTACGGGGGTAAACGAAAACTGGATAGGCTATTACCTGCCACAGAGTTCCAGCCCCTTCACTGCTCTTGCCTCCATTCTGGATAAAGTAACTTCCATCAAAACGCAATATTGGAGTGCCATTAAGGGCAATGGGTTCTGGAAGGTCAGCTCAGCGAACTTAACTCTGAACTATGGAGATATGGTAGTTTTAACCGTAACCGAAGATTGCAGCTTCGCGTGGAGCAATGTAACCCCGATAGACCCGAAAGTAAGACCCAAAGCAACTGCTTTTGAGTATGTGGAGAAACTTGATTACACCCCCATGTTCATCGACCTTAGCGGTTTTGATGTGTTACCGTCTGAGATCGGCCTGTATGTGGATGGAGAATGTAAGGGCGCGGTAAAGGTTGAAGGCGATTATACCGATCTTTGCGCGTATCTGGACAAGTATGAAGTTATCAATCCGGAAGATTGCGAATTGGTGTTCTATTTTGATACCAAGGCAGTGGATAACGTTAAGCAGCGTTGCCGGCTGGATTCCAATGACATGAAGCTTATGAGTGAGTTTGGCATTCGGCATTATGAGATTGCCATAAAAGCAGAAACGGAGCTTAACCCCATTATCTCCAAAAACGCTTTATCGCCAAATTACCCCAATCCCTTCAATCCGCAGACTACCATCAGCTATGAGATTGCCTCAGATGGTATTGTTAAGCTGGATATCTTCAACCTGAAGGGTCAACTGGTAAAGACCCTGGTAAATGAAAACAAAGTATGCGGACCACACAAAGTGGTGTGGAACGGAACTGACAAGTATGGCAGGAAGGTAGCCAGCGGATTGTATCAATATCGCCTGACTACCAAGGAAGGAAGCATCACCAAGAAGATGATGCTGATGAAGTAAGTAATGTTAATTTGCAAGGGAGGGTTACGCTCTCCCTTGCTCATTTTAACAGTATCCTACGCGGGAATGACAGATTATAACAGAGAAAGGATAGGATCTAAGATGATTGGAGCAACAATGAAGAGACTGTTATTGGTAACCCTAATGGTGGCATTTACCACGATGAGCTTTGCCGTAACGCTAAATGTAGCAATAGATGGCAGCGAGCAATACATCTCCATTCAAGCTGCCATAGAAGCTGCTAGTAATGGTGATACGGTATTGGTACATCCCGGTAGATACATCGAGAATATTGATTACATTGGCAAATCCATCACTGTATGTAGTCTGGAGGCCACTACCAATGACAGCACCTACATTAGCCAAACCATTATCGATGGCAATCGCAATGGCTCTTGCGTTGCCTTTCGCAATGCCGAACAGAATGCCACTCTAAGGGGTTTTACCATTACCAATGGGACAGGTTTTCTGACCTATGACGAACTTACAAGAGGGGGAGGAGTACTGATTAATAACGCCTATATGACTGAGGGGTCAGTTTCTCTTACAAATTGTGTGATAACCGGTAATCATGCCGGGATGGGAGCGGGTATTAGTTGCTTAAATGCCTCGTTGCAATTGAGCGGCGTAAATATTCACCACAATTATAGTCTGGCATCCGGTGGGGGGATTCTTTTTACAGGAACCAATACAATGATACCAAGTATTGTTTTTGACCCTGTGAATAGATGTTCCGTTTATGAGAACTAT